>DATHBT010000137.1:0-12361 GCA_035295985.1 Pyrinomonadaceae bacterium
GGACGCGCGCGCCCCCGACCCGGAGGCCCACGCGCTCGCCGGCGAGCGAGAGCGCGCACTGCTCGCCGCGCTCTCCAAGCTGGCCCGGCCCTACCGCGAGGCCGTCGTCCTGCGCGACGTTGAGGGCCTGAGCTACGAGGAGGTCGCCGCCGCCTTGCAGATCAGCGTCGGCACCGTCAAATCCCGGCTCTCGCGCGGCCGGCTGGAGCTGCGCCGCCGGCTGGAAGGGATTTTTTGAAGAGCCGTCCGTTGTCCGTAGTCCGTTGTCAGTTGTTTGAGACTACGTCACTCGATTCTTAAACCGCGGGCGGCAGGCCCGCGCGGCACAGACAACGGACGACTGACCACGGACAGCGGACATTGAGTAGCTATTTGACATCGGATGGCCGACCCGCCCCGGCTCGACCGACAATCCAAGGTGCCAGTGGGTCGGGGGGCGTTCGGCCGGGAGTTCCCGCGCGTGGCGCGGGCCGGGCCGCGCGGCGCGCTTGCGTTCGAGAAGGACGTGGCTAGCAACACCCGTTTTTTTAGACGACGCGCCGGGTTGCCGGGGCCGGCCTGTAGCCGCGGGCCGGGGACGCCGGACGACACGGCCCCCTCGGAGGAAGGGACAGCCGGGGCCGGCCGGCCATCCGATCAAAGCGAGAGGTCAGAGGACGGAGGTCGGAGGTTAGTGAAGAACAGTTTTTCTAGCCTTTGACCTCTAGCCCCTAACCTCTACTCCCCTACTGTTATGAACTGCAACGCGACGCAGAATAGTTTTTCGGCGTACCTCGACGGGCGGCTGACGCGCGCGCAGTGCGACGCGGCGGACGCGCACCTCGACGCGTGCCCGTTCTGCCGCCAGCGGCTCGAAGAGTCGCGCGCGCTGCTGCGCGGGCTTTCGTCGCTGACGCGGCCCGCGCCGCCGGCCGACCTCGCCGCCTCCGTCAACTACGCACTCACCATCGAGCGCGCGGCCAACACCGCGCGGCCGCGACTGCCGCTCTACGCCGCCGCCGCGCGCTGGATCGAGCCGCGGCTGATGCCCTACACGGTCGGCCTGCTCGCCTCCGTGCTCCTCTTCGTCACGCTCGCCAACGCCCTGCGGGGGCAGGTCGGCCTGCTCTATGAGCTGGCGCATGAGACGCCGGACGAGCACTCGATCACTTGGATACGCAACGGCGACTTCGATCTCCCGTCCCCCGGCCTGGACCCGCGCGGCGACCTGTTCCGCGTGATGACCGCGCCGGCCGACTCGGACGATGACGACGACGACATCACCATCGTCGCCAACGTCTTCAGCAACGGCAGCGCGTCGGTGGCCGAGGTGATGCAGCCGCCGCGCAACCCGCAGATGCTCTCGCGCGTGCAGGACGCGCTGCGCCGCACCCCGGCCTTCGTCCCGGCCTCCATCGACCGCCGGCCGCAGACCATGCGCGTCGTGCTCTCTCTCTCTAAGGTCAGCGTCCACGAACGGAGCTTCTAGCTTCGGCGGTGGGAAACGCAAACAAGGCGCGAACAGGCGCAACGAAACCCGGAGGGGCGACGCTCAATCGAGAGCGTCGCCCCTCCGGGTTTTCGGTCGCGGAACTCGGATTACACGCCGGAAGAAAGGTTAAAGGACTTCACACCTCAGATTTCAAATCTGAGATTCTTAATTCCACGACCCGCCCTCTGCCTAGTTCGTCCCGAACCTGAGTCGGTACTCAGCGGAGTTCAGGAACCCGTTGACCATCGTGCGGGCGTCGCCCGACTGCAGAACATTGAGCCACGCCTCGAACCCCGTCGGCTCGGGCTTGCGCCTGAGGTACCCGTAGTACTGCATGGCGACGAAGGCGTTGTTGAACTCTGCCGCGTTGACCTGGTCGGAGTCGGCCGCCGCCCGCAGCACCTGCGCCCGCGTCAGCGCCCCCGAGTCGAGCCTCGCCGCGAGGTCGGACTGCGTCAGCACGACCTTCCCGCCCGCGTCGGGGCTGGCCGGGTCGGGCGTCGTTATCTGCGTCAGGTTGTACCGGCCCAGGAGATCCGCCACGTACTGCTGGTTCGTCCTCCCGCCGTAGAGCTGGGTGAACTCCTGCCGCTCGGTGAACCTGGCGGCCAGCCCGGCCCTCCTGGCGAAGACCTCCGCCTCCGTCGCCCCGGCGATGAAGCTCATGTCCGAGACCACCTCCGTGTACTCCGGCATCCTGTTGAAGGCCGCCTTGTAGAGGCGGAAAACGTAGGCCCCCTTCAACTGGAACTCGACGGAGCGGAAGAAGCCCTCGCCCGAGACGTGGATGCGGTCGCACCCGGAGGAGACTTGCGGGCCGGCGAACGGGTTGGGGCAGCCGTTCAGGACGCCGAGCCAGGCTTGGAAGCCGCCCTGGTCGGGCTCGCGCGAGAGGAAGTCGAGGTACTGCTGGCGGACGAAGAAGTTGAAGGGGGGGCCGGAGACCGGGTTCGGCTGCCCCGCCGCGTCGTTGTCCGTGATGGTGATAGTCGAGACGCCGAACGAGCCGAGCGTCGCGCCGGTCGCGTTGCTCAGGCGCAACTGGAAGGTCTCAGGCCCCTCGGCGTGGGCGTCGTCGATGACGGGCACGCTGACGGTCTTACTGATCTCACCCGGGGCGAAGGAGAGCGTGCCGACCGTGGTGGCGAAGTCGCAGCGCGCGTATGCCGCGCCGGCAGCGCCGGCCGCGTCGGCGCAGCCCACCGTGAAGGCGTCCGAGTCGGCCGTGCTGTAGTCCACCGTGGCCGCAGCCGAAGCGTCGCCGGAGCGCGTGACCGTCAGGGTTGCGCGTCCCGCGCCCTCGCCGACGGTCGCGCCCGCCGCGGCGAACTGCACGGTCGGGTTGACGACGGCCGCAGCCGTCAGCTCGTAAGCGCCGCGCCCGTAGGTCGCCGCCTGTATGCGGCCCGTGGGCTGCGCGGCGAAGGCGGTGACGACGACGGGCGGCATCCCCGCGTTGAAGGTCTCCCACGACGCGCCGCCGTCGGTCGAGCGGAAGACGCCGACGTCCGTGCCGACGTAGAAGGTGCTGGCGCTCTGCGGATCGATGAGGAAGGCGTTGGCCGGGACGTTGGGCAGGTTGTTGCTGATGTCCGCCCAGGACGCGCCGAAGTTAGTCGTCCTGAAGACGTGGCCGGAGCCGTAGCCGGAGACAGTCAGGTAGGCGACGGCCGGGTTCGACGGATCGACCGTGATGCTTTTGATGGTGCGGTTCGGCAGGCCCGCCGTCACATCAGTCCAGTTCGCGCCGCCGTCCGACGATACCATCGCCCGCCCTTGCCGCGAACCCGTGTAGATGACGTTAGTGTTGGCGCGGGCGACGGCGATGGTTTCGAGCACGTCGCTGTTGCCCTTGGTCAGGTCGGTATTCAGCGCCGGCGTAGTCCATGTCGGCGGCGTCGCCCCGCCGCCGATGCGCTTGGCGGTGTCGTTGCAGTCGTTGCAGACGAACAGCTTCCACGAGCCGAAGTAGAGCCTGTGATCGACGCCGTTGCCGACGACCGGCGGGTAGAAGGCGATGCGCGGCGCAGCGCCGTTCGCATCCGTCTCGCCGAAGGTAGTCGTGACCGCGATGGGGTTACGCGGGTCTGCCCCGTTGGAGGTGTAGCGGCTGACGCTGCCATAGACGTAGGTCGTAAAGACCATGCTGTTGTCGGCCGGGTTGATGACGGAGCGTCCGCCGTCGCCGGAGCTGAATTCCTTCCAGTTACTCGTGCCTTCGAGGCGGCGCTGCGTTCCGTTGTCCTGTGTGCCGCCGTAGGAGATGGCCGCGTTGGTCGGGTGGAGCGAGAGGTGTACGAACTGCGTGAGCGAGAGCGTCTGGTTGAGCGAGGTGAAGTTGAGGCCGGCGTCCGTTGATTTCGAGATGCCGCCGTCGTTGCCTGCGTAGATGACGTCGGCGTTGTTCGGGTCGAAGGCCAGGGCCTGCTGATCGGGGTGCGTGTTCGACTGGAAGGGGTTGTAAGTGCCGAAGCTCGGCGGGTTGTGGAAGTTCCTTGTGATGTTCGTCCAAGTGGGTGAGGTCTGATCGCCATTCGTCGTCTTGAAGATGTCGCGCGCGCCGACGTAGATGGTCGAGGCGCTCGCCGGGCTGACCTTGATGTAGGTGTTGTAGCCGAACTGCCCCGTGTCGATGTTGGTGACGCCGCCCGCACTGCGCGAAGACCAGTTCGCCCCGCCGTCGGTGCTCACCTCGATGCGAATCTCTCGCGGGGAAACCGTCCGGCCCACATAGACATAGACGTTCTCCGGCGCGGCCGGCGTGACGGCCACCTGAATGTCCCTTGTCAGGGTGCTGTATGGCGAAACGTAGATGACGTTCCAGGTCACGCCGCGATCCGTCGATTTGTACACCCCGGCCGTGCCGCCGCCGATGATGCTTCGCATCCCCGCGTAAACGATCTGCGGATTAGTCGGGTGGATCGCGAGGCTGCGCGCGCGGCCACCGGGAGCGGGCGCGGCCCAACTCACGCCGCCATCATTAGAGACCCAGACGCCGCTATCCGGGAATACATATCCATTGGCGGGCGAGCCGCTGGCGTTGAGGGCTCGGTCCTGCGCAACGTAAACGCGGTCGGGGTTGGTCGGATCGACGAGGATGTCGGCAACGAACCCTTGCGCGGGGAAAGTAGCGTTGTTGATGCGCGTCCAGGTCGCGCCCGCGTCCGTGGACTTCAGAATGCCCGTGCCTACGTAGCTGTTGTCGACGTCGCCCATGCCCGCATAGACGACGTTCGGGTTCGATGGCGCGAAGGCGATGGAGCCGACTGAGAGATCGACCTGTGAGTCGGAGACGGGCGCGAACGTCGAGCCGTCGTCCGTCGAGCGCCAGATGCCGCCGGTCGCCGCGCCGACGAGGATGATCTTCGGGCTGGTCGGGAGGACGGCGACGGCGTTGATGCGCCCGCTCGTCGGCCCCCAGTTTTGCGCTGAGGCGAAGCCGTCGGTCGGGGCGGGGCCGATGGGCGTCCAGACGAACTGCGAGTGGGGGAGGATTTTGCCGCCCTTGTCGCGCCCCGGCCTCGACTCCCAAGCGCGCCGGCGCGCGTCCGCAGGAATCTCGCCAAACGGGTAGGCGCGCTCGAAGTAGAACCAGTTCTCTCGCTTCTCCGCGTCGTCCGACTCCGCCTCGTGCTCCTGGCGCGACGCCTGGAGCGGCCCGGCGGCGTCCCCCCCGCCACCGCCCCGCCGAGCCTGAGACTTGCGGCCTGTCGCGTCCGTCCGAGCCTTCGAGGCCGCGCCAGCGCGCCTCTTCTGCGAAGCCTTAACGCGCTGCCCCGCTGCGGCAGCGGCGGGCGCGGCCAGGCCGGCCGTCAACAGCGCGAGCGTGAAGAGCAGACTGAGGGCGGCGCGCACGGACGCGCGCAAGGGGGCGGGGGGACTGATTCTGTTCACGACGAGATACCTCTAAAGATGGGCCTGTGCGGCGGGCCGACGTTTACGCGCGCCTCTAATTTCGCTCCGGGGTTTTCGGCGGCGCGCGGGGGCGGGCCGTAAGAACTTTTCACGTGCGGGCCGTATGGCGAGTAGCGGAGTCTGTGCGGTTGAAGATCGGGCCGCGCGGTCTCGCACGCGCGGCAGTTTTCTGTCGAGATGAAAGACCCGCCCGGATTGCGAACCGGATCGCCCGGCTTTCGACGCCGCGGCCGGCCGTTCGGTCGCCCGCGTGAGAGGGTATCACGCCGCGCGAAATCAACGGCGGCGGGCGGCCGAAGTGCGCCCGCTGCGTGGTGAATTTAACGGCGCGCGCGCCCGCGGGTCAAGCCGCGTGGGGCCGCCGGCCGAGTGGCTTGACGCTCTCTGCCGGGCGTGTTAGGTTTGCCGCCTGCGATAAAGAAGAGGCTTTATTAACGCCGCCCCGCGCGTTCCCGGAAGACACGCGGAGACTGTGAGGCTCACGTGACGGCCGCGCCCTCCCTCAAGCAGACGCCCCTCAACGCCGCGCACCGCCGGCTCGGCGCGCGCATGGTGGACTTCGGCGGCTGGGACATGCCCGTGCAGTACCCGGCCGGCACGGTCGAAGAACACCTGCGCACGCGCACGCGCTCGGCCCTCTTCGACGTCTCGCACATGGGCGAGATCGAGGTGCGCGGCAGCGACGCGATTCCCTTCGTCAACCGCCTCTGCTCGAACGACGCCTCGAAGCTCGTTGACGGTCAGGCCCAGTATTCGGCGCTGACGACCGAGCGCGGCACGGTCGTTGACGACCTGCTCGTCTATCGCTTCGGCCCCGAACACCTGCTGCTCGTCGTCAACGCATCGACCACGGAGAAGGACTGGGACTGGATCACCTCGCACAAGCGCGACGAGCAGGTCGTGCTCGTCAACCGCAGCGCGGACTTCTGCCAGATCGCCGTGCAAGGCCCGGAGGCCGCGCGCGCCCTGCAAACGCTGACGGAGACCCCGCTCGATGAGATCAAGTACTACCACTTCCGCGAGGGCGCGGTTGACGGCGTGCCCGCCATCATCTCGCGCACGGGCTACACGGGCGAGGACGGCTTCGAGGTCTATGCCGACGCCGACAAGGCCGAGCGTTTGTGGGACGGACTCCTGGCGGCGGGCGGCTACGGCACGCCCGAAGGCATCCTGCCCGCCGGCCTCGCCGCGCGCAACACCCTGAGGCTCGAATCGGCCATGGCCCTCTACGGCCACGAGATCACGGAGGACACGACGCTCCTCGAAGCCAACCTCGGCTGGATCACCAAGCTCAACAAGGGCGACTTCACCGGGCGCGAAGCGCTCGCGCGCCAGAAAGAGGAAGGCGTCAGACGCAAACTCGTCGGCTTCGAGGTCACGGAGCGCGGCATCGCGCGCGACGATCAGGACGTTCTGGTCAACGGCGAGCGCGTCGGCCGCGTCACCTCCGGCAGCCCCGCCCCGTTCCTCAAGAAGAACATCGGCATGGCCTACGTCCCCGCGGAGCTGGCGAACGAGGGCCAGGAACTGCACATCGACGTGCGCGGCCGCTCAGTCGCAGCCCGCGTCGTGCCCACGCCGTTCTACAAGAGGAAAAAATAGCTGTTAGCTATTAGCTTCCAGCCGGGAGGAAACTGCTTGCGGCATTCATCCCGACTCGGTTTTGATTTTGCTAACGGCTAACAGCCAACAAACAGCTACTTAAGGAGACTTGAATGGCAAACGTCCCCGAAGACTTACACTACAGCAAGGATCACGAGTGGATCAGGATGGAGGGCGAGGTGGGCACGGTCGGCATCACCGACCACGCGCAGCACCAGCTCGGCGACGTGGTTTACGTCGAGCTGCCCAAGGCCGGCGACCGCTTCGCGGCGCACGAGGTCTTCGGCTCGGTCGAGTCGGTCAAGGCTGTCTCGGAGCTGTACTGCCCCGTCGCGGGCGAGGTCGTCGAGGTCAACGAGTCACTGGCGGACGACGCCGAGAAGGTCAACACAGACCCGTACGGCGCGGCGTGGATGATACGCCTGAAAGTCTCCGACCGCGGCGAGGTGGACAAGCTGATGTCGGCGGTCGAGTACGAGGACTACACCAAAGACGCCGAGTGATTTCCGAGAAGGAGTAGCCAGAAAAGTTGCGTTACATCCCAAACTCGTCCGAGGAGCGCACGGAGATGCTGCGCGAGGTCGGACTCAGTTCGCCGGAACAGCTCTTCGACACGATCCCGGCCGACATACTGCTGCGCGCGCCGCTCCGCATCCCCGAAGCGCTCTCGGAGATCGAGTTGCTCGCGCACTTCGACCGCCTCGCCGCGCAGAACGCCGCCGCGCGCCGCCCCTCTTTCTTAGGCGCGGGCGCTTACTCGCACTACTCGCCCACGGTAGTTGACGCGCTCATCCAGCGCAGCGAGTTCTTCACGGCCTACACGCCCTACCAGCCTGAAGTCTCGCAGGGCACGCTGCAAGCGATCTTCGAGTTCCAGACGCTCGTCTGCCAACTGACCGGCATGGAGGTCGCCAACGCCTCGATGTACGACGGCTCGACGGCGCTCGCCGAAGCCGTGCTGATGGCCGAGCGCGTCACTCGCCGCCGCCGCGTCGTCGTCTCGCCCGCGCTGCACCCCGAATACCTCGCCGTCGCCGAAACCTACGTCGCGCACGCAGGCATCGAGTTGGTGCGCGGCAACTTCGACGAGGCCGCCGGACTCTCGACCTTCGACGACGCGCAGGTCGACGAACAGACGGCCGCACTCGTCGTCCAGTCGCCCAACTTCTTCGGCTGCGTCGAGGAGTTGTGGCAGTTGGCGGAGCGCGCGCACAAGGCCGGCGCTCTGCTCGTCGTCTGCGTGACGGAAGCCATCTCGCTCGGCCTGCTGAAGTCGCCCGGCGCGTGCGGCGCAGACATCGTCGTCGCCGAGGGCCAGTCGTTCGGCGTGCCGCTCTCCTTCGGCGGGCCTTACGTCGGCCTGTTCGCGACGCGCGAGAAGTACGCCCGACAGATTCCGGGCCGGCTCGTCGGCGTGGCCTACGACCGCGAGGGCCGCCGCGGCTTCGTCCTGACGCTCGCCACACGCGAGCAGCACATCCGCCGCGAGAAGGCCACCTCGAACATCTGCACCAACGAAGGACTCATCGCGCTCGCCGCCACGATCTACATGGAGACGATGGGCCGCCGCGGGCTTCAGGAGGTCGCCGCGCAGTGCGCGCAGAAGGCCGCCTACGCCGCGCGCCGGATCAGCGCGCTCGAAGGCTTCTCGCTCCCCTACGCCGCGCCGCGCTTCAACGAGTTCGTCGTCCGCGCGCCCGTCGAAGCCTCCGGGCTGCTCGAACGGCTCGCGTCTGACTACGACATCACCGGCGGCCTCGCGCTCTCGCGCTACCTGCCCGACCGCGCGAACGACCTGCTCGTCTGCGTCACGGAGACGAACACGCGCGCCGAGATCGACGCGCTCGTCGAAGGGTTCAGGGAATCGGCTCGACGTTGAACGGAATTGTAGGGGCTTGTCCCTGCCCGCTCACTGTCGTCACCAGGGCGGGCAGGGACAGGCCCCGCCCCTACAAAGTAAGCTTATGAAGGCACACACGCCCAAAGCCACGCCGCACGTCACGCAGAACGAGTCGCTCATCTTCGAGCGTTCGCAGACCGGCCGCCGCGGCTACCGGCTGCCCGCGCTCGACGTTGAAGAGACGGCGATTGACGATCTCATCCCCGCGCACCTGCGCCGCGACGACGATCTGGAAGGCGTGCCCGAAGTCTCCGAGCCGGACGTGGTGCGCCACTTCACCCGTATCTCGACCTGGAACTACAACATCGACCTCGGCATGTACCCGCTCGGTTCATGCACGATGAAGTACAACTCGCGCCTCAACGAAAAGGTGGCGCGCATCGCGGGCTTCGCCAACCTCCACCCGCTCGCCTCGGAGGCTGACTCGCAGGGCGCGCTCGCCGTCCTGTACGAGTTGCAGCAGCACCTCGCGGAGATCACGGGCCTGCCCGGCGTCTCCTTGCAGCCGGCAGCGGGCGCGCACGGCGAGCTGACCGGCGTGATGATGATCCGCGCCTTCCTCGACGCCCGCGACGGGGTGGGCGACAACGACACGCCGCGCCGCCGCGTGATGCTCATCCCCGACTCGGCCCACGGCACGAACCCGGCCAGCGCGCACCTCTCCGGCTTCACCGTTAAGACCGTGCGCTCCACGCCCGGCGGGCAGACCGATTTGGACGCGCTCCGCGAGCTGTGCGCCGCGGGCGACGTGGCCGGGCTGATGCTGACGAACCCGAACACGGTCGGGCTGTTCGAGCGCGATATCCGCGAGATTTGCAGGATCGTCCACGACGCGGGCGGCCTCGTTTACATGGACGGCGCGAACATGAACGCGCTGGTCGGCTGGGCGCGCCCCGGCGACATGGGCGTGGACGTGATCCACCTCAATCTTCACAAGACCTTCTCGACCCCGCACGGCGGCGGCGGCCCCGGCTCCGGCCCCTGTTGCTGCACCGCCGAACTCGAACCCTTCCTCCCGGTCCCGCGCGTCGTGGCCGAAGGCGCGGAAGATGGCCGCACGCGTTTGCGCCTCGACTTCGACCGCCCGCAGTCAATCGGCCGCGTCAAAGCGTTTCACGGCAACTTCGGGATGCACCTGCGCGCCCTCGCCTACATCCTGACGCACGGGCCGGACGGCCTGCGCGAGGCGACCGAGGCGGCTGTCCTCAACGCTCGCGTCATCGCCCACGGCCTGACGAGTGATTACGAAAAACCCTTCGACGCTCCGCCGATGCACGAGGTCGTCTTCACCGACAAACGGCAGGGCCGCAAGGGCGTCAACACGCTCGACATCGCCAAGCGTTTGATCGACTATGGCTTCCACCCGATGACGATCTACTTCCCCCTGATCGTCCAAGGCGCGATGCTCATCGAGCCGACCGAGTCGGTCGGCCGCCAGGAGCTACAGCAGTTCGTCGAGGCCATGCGCGAGATCGCGCGCGAGGCCGAGGCCGACCCCGACCTCGTCCGCAACGCCCCGCACACCACGCGCATCGGCCGCCTCGACGAGGCCGCCGCCGCGCGCAAGCCCGTCCTTCGCTGGAAGCCCGAAGAGCGCGCCGCCACGGCCTGAGGCGCGCGCGAACCCCGTCCGAGAGTCTCGGCGTGCCGCCTGACGCAATCCCTGCGCTCACGCGCTGCGCCGCCTTTCGGACGCGCCCTGTCGCCCACTCAAAGGAGAATCAGACCTTATGGACTGGCTCGCCGACCCGCAGGCGTGGATCGCCTTCCTGACACTGCTCGCGCTCGAAGTCGTCCTCGGCATCGACAACATCATCTTCATCTCGATCCTCGCGGGGAAGCTGCCCGCCGAACAGCAGCCGCGCGCGCGCTACATCGGCCTCGGCCTCGCGCTCATCACGCGAGTCCTCCTGCTCTTCTCGCTCTCGTGGGTGATCGGTCTGACCGCGCCGCTCTTCGGCGTCTTCGGCCACGAGATTTCGGGGCGCGACCTGATTCTCATCCTCGGCGGCCTGTTCCTGCTCGGCAAGGCGACCTTCGAGATTCACGAAAACCTCGAAGGCCCGGAGGGCCACGCCTCGGCGGGCGTTAAGGCCAACTTCACCAGCGTCCTCATCCAAATCCTGTTGCTCGACGTGGTCTTCTCGCTCGACTCGGTCATCACGGCGGTCGGCATGGTCGATCGGATCGAGATCATGGTGGCCGCAGTCGTCGTCGCCATCGCTTTCATGATGGTCTTCGCCGCGCCCGTCAGCGCCTTCGTCGCCCGCCACCCGACGATCAAGATGCTGGCCCTCAGTTTCCTGCTGCTCATCGGGCTGACGCTCCTGGTTGAGGGCTTCGAGGTTCACATCCCGAAGGGCTACGTCTATTTCGCGATGGGCTTCTCCGTCTTCGTCGAGCTGCTCAACCTGCGCCTGCGCAAGAAATCCGACCCGGTTAATTTGCACGAGCGCTACGCCCCCGATGACGGCGGCGCGTCCGCCGCCGAAGCGAAATGAAGCGTGAACCCGACGCGGAATGATGCGCGAATCACAGCCGCAGCCCATCCCGCCCGCGTCGCCCCTCCGCTGCTTCCGGCGGGGTCTGACGCCGGGCGGGTTGGACGGCCTCGTCGAAGAATTGGACGAGGGCAACGCGGGGGACGGGCGTGTCCGCTGCCCTTTGTGCGGCTGGCGGCCCACGGCTTCGAGCCAGTGGCTCTGCGACGACTGCGGCCACCCCGAATATTTCTACGGCGGCTGCGGCTGCGAGTGGAACACCTTCGACACCGGCGGCGTCTGCCCGGGCTGCGGCCACCGCTGGCGCTGGACTTCCTGCCTCTATTGCGGCGGGTGGTCGCTTCACGAAGACTGGTACGCCGCAGAGCCCGGCGAACCGTAGGCGTCAGGTGAACACGCCCTCGCGGCCGTTCAGCCGCCGGGCTCGAAGAGCGACGCGATCTCTCCGGGAAGCGCGGAGGCGAACTCCATCCGGCCGCCGCCCGTCGGGTGGTTGAAGGCGAGGCGCGCGGCGTGCAGGCAGAGGCGCGCTTCGACCGTCGAGCCGTACCAGTCGTCGCCGACTACGGGGTGCCCGGCGTGCGCGCAGTGGATGCGCAGTTGGTTCGTCCGCCCCGTCACGGGCTCGAGTTCGACAAGCGACAGCGTCTCGCCCCTCTCAATCACGCGCAACCGCGACTCGGCCGTCCGCCCGTCCTCCGTCACGCGCCACTTCGGCCAGGCCTCCCCCTCGCGCCCTATCGGCGCGCTGATCGTCATCTCATCCTGCCGCACCCGCCCGTGGACGAGCGCGAGGTAACGCTTCGAGACGAGCCGCCGGTGGAAATGGCGCGACAGTATGCTGAGCGCACGCTGGTTCTTCGCCACGACCATCAGGCCCGAAGTCGCGCGGTCGAGGCGGTGCGGCAGGCCCGGCCGGATGAATTGCAGATTGTGGATTGCGGATTGCGGATTCGCGCCGCCGCGGCTTAA
>DATHBT010000138.1:0-7057 GCA_035295985.1 Pyrinomonadaceae bacterium
TCCGCCAGCTTCGTCGCCTTGAGCGTCGAGCCTTCGAGCGTGCCCTCGACTTCGACGAGCAGGCCCTTCTGCGACTTCGGGTCTTTCGCCGCCTTGAGCGCGTCGGCGGCGAGCTTGTTGCCGGCCTCGTCCAACACGTAAAGCTTTTTGCCTTCGGCGACGGCGAAGCCGGTCTTGGCGCAGTGGGGCATCAGCGCGCACGAGAGCGCGTGGCCTTTGGCGTCCGCCTCGTAGTCCTTATCCTCGCCCGGCTCGCCCGCGCACATGTTGTCGATGAGGTAGCCTTTGATCTTGATCGACTTCGACTCTCCCTGCGCGAGCGCCGCGAGCGCGGCCACGGCGAGCATGAGGGAGACTGCGAAAAGTTTTCTTGCCATCGGGGGAATCCGCTCCTTTCGGGGTTGAGGTCGGAGGTTTAAGAGTTCGGGGAACGCCGGGCGTCACCCGCCCGCACACGAGTCCGGGCATTATTGCCGCCGGCTCACTTGAGCTTACCCGTATTCTGCATTCTATAAAGAACCCCGAAGAAGATGATGAGCGGCACGTGATACGTCAAGACCTCCACGGCCGCCAAAATTGTGAGCGGCGCGTGCGACGTACTAAAGACCTCAAGGTGCATGAACCTGTACAGCCAGAGATCACTTGTCAGCCTCATCAACGCGCTAAAAGAAAGACAGGCAATCGCGAGCTTGATTGTCGTTCTCAACTTCACCGTAAACCCTCCGAAAGAGAATTTCAAAAGCGCCTGGCCTACTGCTGTTCGTCGCCGCGGCGTCTGCCGGTCGGGTGTCTGTCCAGCTCGTCGTGCAGTTCACGGAGGCCCGCGCGAGGCTCGGCGTCATCGTCGGCGCGTTCCTCGTCGCCTTCGGACAGCTCGTCGAGTTCGCCGGCGAGTTTGTGGACGGCGTCGCCGCGCCCCTCGCCCTCGTCCTGCTTCGCCGCCTGGGGGCGCATGTGCGGGAAGAGGATCACGTCGCGGATCGACTTGCGGTTGGTCAGCAGCATCACCAGCCGGTCGATGCCGATGCCGATGCCGGCGGCCGGGGGCATGCCGTAGGAGAGCGCGCGGATGTAGTCCTCGTCCATCTGCATCGCCTCCTCGTCGCCGCGCTCGCGCTGCCGCGTCTGCTCTTCGAAACGCTGGTGCTGCTCCACGGGGTCGTTCAACTCCGAGAACCCGTTCGCAATCTCCATCCCCGCGACGAACAACTCGAACCGCTCCGCGACCGACGGATCAGCGGGCGACGCCTTCGAGAGAGGCGAGACGGCCTTCGGGAAGTCCACGATGAATGTCGGCTGCGAGAGGTGCTGTTCGGCGTGCTCCTCGAACAACTCGATGAGGTTGTCTTCGGTAATCTCGGCGTCCGGCGCGAAGCGTGCCACGGCGTCACGCATCGGTAGCCGCTTGAAAGGGCGGCCTAAGTCAATCTCCTCATCGCCGAATTGCGCGCGCGTCGCGCCCGTCGCAGCTTCAACAGTCGCCCGCAGCATCTCCTCGCAGAAGTCCATCATGCCGTTCACGTCCATGTAGGCGCAGTAGAATTCGAGCATGGTGAACTCGGGGTTCCAGCGGTAGCCGACCCCCTCATTGCGGAAGTTGCGGTTTAATTCGTACACGCGCTCGAAGCCGCCGACCAGGAGCCTCTTCAGGTAAAGCTCCGGCGCGATGCGCGCGTAGAGATCGATGTCGAGCGCGTTGTGGTGCGTCTTGAAGGGCCGCGCCGCCGCGCCCGACGCGATGGGCGAGAGCATCGGCGTCTCCACCTCGACGTAGCCGTGCGCGTCGAGGAAGCGGCGCATCTCCGTGATCAGGCGCGAACGCCGCTCGAAGACCTCGCGCGTCGTCAACTCGCCCGGCTCGCGCTCGACCTTGAGGCTCGAAGCGATCAGATCGGCGTAGCGCATCCGGCGGCCGATCTCCGGGTCGCTGATGCCGTGAACCTTATCCGGCATCGGCACGAGCGCCTTCGCCAGAAACTGTATCTCGCGGACGTGAACCGACAGCTCGCCCGTCTTCGTCACGAACAGGAAGCCTGCGACGCCGACGAAGTCGCCGTGATCCAAAAGCTGCAGGAGCCGCCAGCCGCTTCCCACGTCGTCAATCACCGCGCCCGTGTCGTTGCTCACCGCGCGCGCGTCGTCCTTGCGGACGTAAATCTGTAAACGCTCCCTGCCATCAGACAAATGAACGAACGCGGCCTTGCCCATCACGCGCGGCGGCGTCGCCACGCGCCCGCTCAAGCGCACCTCGACACGGTTCAACTCCGCGTTCGCCGCCTCCAACTGTTCGGCCGAAGGCTTCGCGCCTTCTTCCGCCCGCGGCTCGTGTGATTTGAACCTGGCGACGATTGACGTGATCGTGTCCTCGCCCTCCGCGCTTCCCGTGACGTTCGTGCGCGCGAAGCGGTTCGGGTAGGCGTTGCCGACCAGCTCGCGCAACTGTTCGAGGTGAGCGCGCCGCGCCCGCGTCTGATCATTGTCGGGGATGATGTGGTCAAGGTTGTCGGCCATCGCGGTCTCCAAAGGGAATGCGGATTATAGAGTCAGCCGTCAGCAGTCAGCAAACTTGTCAGTTGTCCGTGGTCAGTTGTCCGTTGCACGTGGCCGCGATGCGCGCTCGTTGAAATCGACCGATCAAGCTGTGACATACGAACGACGGACAACTGACCACGGACAACTGACACCCTTTGTCCACGGACAACTGACGGCCGTTCGTGCTAGCATTTCCGCACACGGATGGGCGAGAAGATACTGACGCGCGAGAAAGCAGTCGGCGCGCGCGCGCGCCTGCGCGCGGAGGGCCGGCGGCTCGTCTTCACGAACGGCGTCTTCGACCTGCTGCACGTCGGCCACGTCCGCTACCTGCGCGAGGCGCGCTCGCTCGGCGACGCGCTCCTCGTCGCGATCAACTCCGACCGGGCGGTGCGCGAACTCAAAGGTGGGGATCGGCCCGTGATGATGGAATCGGAGCGCGCTGAAGTGTTGGCCGCGCTCGAAGCCGTCAGCTACGTGACCGTCTTCGACGAGCTGTCGCCCCGGAAACTCATCGCCGAGCTGCTGCCCGACATTCTGGTTAAAGGCGGCGACTACGCGATTGACGAGATACACGGCCGCGAAGAGGTTGAAGCGGCGGGCGGGCGCGTCCTCTCGCTCCCCTTCGTCGAGGGCGCTTCGACGACGGACATTATCAAGAGGATAAAAGAAGCTGTTAGCTATTAGCTGTTAGTTGTTAGCCGGAAGGAGGCAGCTATCAGCTTTCGTTTCGCCACCGGTTTTGTTTTTGCTAACAGCTAACAGCTAATAGCTAACAGCTCTAAAGGCATGAGTAGTACGGTCGAATCAGGTTCGTTTGTCGGCGGCGTGTTGCGGCGCGTGGCGGAGGGGGCGGAGCTGCGCCGCTTGGCCGAGGAGGTGCGCGGCGGGGCGCGCGTCGTGTCGGTGAGCGGGCTGGGATCGGGCGCGGCGCGGGCGCTGGCGTTGGCGTGCTTGCAGCGAGAGACGGGGCGGCGGCTGGCAGTCGTCGTGCAATCGAGCCGCGACCTCGAAGCGTGGGAGCGCGACCTCTGTTTCTGGGGTGAGGCCGCGGGGTGTGTGGGCGCGGGAGTCGAGTCCACGGACGGCGAAGATCGCGGCGCGGACGTGGTGCTGACGCTGCCCGCGTCGGAAAGTGATCCTTATGCCGGCTCGTCCCCGCACGCCGAGACGTTAGAGCGGCGCGCGCTGTCGCTGTGGCGGCTCGCTCAGGGGCGGGGAAGTTTCGTGCTGCTGACGGCACGCGCACTGGCACGCCGCACGGTGACGCCCGAACAACTGTTGACCACCGGCGCGCTCCTGCGGCGCGACGAGGACTTCGCGCCGGAACGCCTGACGGAGCTGCTGCTCGCGACCGGCTACAGGCGCGAAGACCCGGTCGGGGCGGTCGGCGAGTTCTCCCTGCGCGGCGGCATCCTCGACGTGTGGTCGCCCGGCCGCGCCGCGCCCGTCCGCATAGAGTTCTTCGGCGACACGGTCGATTCCGTCCGCGAGTTCGACCCGGAGACGCAGCTCTCGACGGGGCAGTTGAAGGAGATCGAGATCGTGCCGATGCGCGAGTACGCCGTCGGCGCGGACGATTTCCGCCTGTGGGCCGTGGCCGTGCGCGAGAGGTTCGCCGAGGAGCGGTACGGCCGCGCACTGCGCGACCGCACGGTCTTCGCCGACGAGGGCGAGACGTTTAACGGGTGGGAGTGGCTGATCTCACTTATTCATCCGACGCGCGCGACCGCATTCGACTATCTAAAAGACTGCGTCGTCGTCGTTGACGAGCCGGCAGGGATCGAGAGCTACCTCGGCTCGGTTTACGAAACGCTCGCCGCGCACCACGCGGAGGCGGACGCGGCAGACGAGATCGCGCTCCGGCCTGAAGAGCTTTACCTGACGGCGGAAGAGCTTCGCGCCTCGCTCGGCGCGGTGCAGCGCGTGGAGCTTCGCGCGCTGGGCCGCGCGGCGGCGGCCGTCGATGAGAGGTTCGTCGGCGAGGTCGAGAGTCCCGCGGTCGAGATCGGCCGCGCGCGCGCGAAGGCCGCGCCGATGTTTCTGTTCCCGGCGGTCGAGGCCGTGCGAGAAGTCGAGTGGGCTTCGCGCGCGGCGCGCAGGTATCACGGGCGGATCGCGGAGCTTGCGGCCGACGTGCGCCGCGCGAAAGAGTCGCGCGGCGCGCTGACGCTCTTCGCGATGCCGAGCGCAGGGATCGCAGAGCGCGTCTCGGAGATGCTGACCGAGTACAACGTGTCGGCGCGTCTGGCTCTGGCGAACGAGCGCGGCGCGCTGCCGGACGACGCGCAGGCCGTCGTCACCTCGGGCCGCGTGTCGGGCGGCTTTGAACTCCCGTCGGCCGGCCTCGTCGTCCACGTCGAAACAGATCTCTTTGACGAGGCTTCGGACTCGTCGGTCGAGCACCGCGCGCCGGGGGCGACGGCGGCGGCGACGCAGTCGAAGCGCGGGCAGAAGAAGAAGTCGAAGACGGCGGCGTTCCTGTCGGACTTCCGCGATCTGAAAGTCGGCGACTACGTCGTCCACGTCGATCACGGCATCGCGCGCTTCGGCGGCTTGCAGGTTTTAGACCTGCAAGGGCGCAAAGGCGAGTTCATGCTGCTCTTCTACGCGGACGAGGCGAAGCTGTACGTGCCCGTCGAAAGGCTCGATCTCGTCCAGCGTTATTCGAGCGCCGAGGGGCACGAGCCGCAGTTGGACAAGCTCGGCGGACTCGGCTGGCAGAAGACGAAGGCCAAGGCCAAGCGCGCCATGCGCGACATGGCCGACGAGCTGCTCAGGCTCTACGCCGAGCGAAAACTGGTCGGCGGCTACGCCTTCACGGCCGATTCGCCCTGGCAGCGCGAGTTCGAGGACGGCTTCGAGTACGTGCCGACGCCCGATCAGGAGACGGCCATCGAGGACGTGAAAAACGACATGGAGGCCGCGACGCCGATGGACAGGCTGCTCTGCGGCGACGTGGGCTACGGGAAGACCGAGGTGGCGATGCGCGCGGCGTTTAAGGCCGTCATGGACTCGAAGCAGGTGGCGGTGCTCGCGCCGACGACCGTCCTTGCCTACCAGCACTTCGAGACCTTCGGCGCACGCTTCGCCCCGTTCCCCGTGAGGATCGATCTGCTGTCGCGCTTCCGCTCCCTGAAGGAGCAGAAGGAGGTGGTCAAGCGCGTCGAGGAGGGCGAGGTTGACATCATCATCGGCACGCACCGGATTCTCTCGAAGGACATACGCTTCCGCGAACTCGGCCTCGTCGTCGTGGACGAGGAGCAACGCTTCGGCGTCGCGCACAAGGAGCGGCTGAAGCAGTTGAAGAAGAAGGTTGACGTGCTGACGCTCTCGGCCACGCCGATCCCGCGCACGTTGAATATGTCGCTGATGGGCCTGCGCGACATGTCGGTGATCGAGACGCCGCCGCGCGACCGCCTGGCGATTCAGACGCAGGTCGTGCAGTTCTCCGAGGCGGTGATTACGTCGGCGATTGAGCTGGAGCTGGGGCGCGGCGGGCAGGTCTTCTTCATCCATAACCGGGTCGAGACGATTGACACCATCGCCGCGCTCGTCAAGCGGCTGGTTCCGGCCGCGCGCGTCGTCGTCGCGCACGGGCAGATGAACGAGAAGGAGATGGAGCAGGTGATGCTCGATTTCATGGCCTACAAGCACGACGTGCTCGTGGCGACCACCATCGTCGAGAACGGGATAGACATCCCGCGCGCCAACACCATCATCATAAACCGTGCCGACAACTACGGTCTTTCCCAGCTTTACCAGCTCCGCGGACGGGTCGGCCGCTCGAACCGCAGGGCCTACGCCTACCTGCTGATCCCGTCGGAGGCGGAGCTGACGCCCATCGCGCGCCGCCGCCTCGCCGCTATACGCGAGTTCTCAGACCTCGGCGCGGGCTTCCGCGTCGCGGCGCTCGATCTGGAACTGCGCGGGGCGGGGAACCTCCTGGGCGGGCAGCAGTCGGGCCACATGGACGCGCTCGGCTTCGATCTTTACACGCAGATGCTCGAACGCACGGTCGCCGAGCTTCGCGGCGAGGACGTGACGGACGAGACGAGCGTTTCGCTGAACCTCGGCGTTGACGTGGCGATCCCCGATGACTTTATCGCGGACATGGGCCAGCGGCTTCGCGCCTACAAGCGCGTCGCCTCGGCCCGCGACGACGAGCAGCTTCGGCAGATTCGCGCCGACACCGAGGATCGCTACGGGCGTCTGCCCGCGTCGGTCGAAAACCTCTTCGCCTACTCGCGCCTGCGCCGCGCGGCCGAGCAGCTCGGCGTCGTCTCGATTGACCGGACGCCCGCGGGCGTGGCCGTCAAGCTCTCGGAGAAGGCGCGCGTCGCGCCCGAAAGGCTGCTCGCTCTGGTGAGCGAACGCGAGGGCGTGAGCTTTTCGCCGGGCGGCGTGCTGCGGGTCGAGCTCTCGGAGGATGAGGCGGCGAACCTCATCGAGACCGTCCACGGCCTGTTGCTGCGCGTCGGCGCGGCGGATTAGAATTAGCCCGCAGGTTTCAGGTTACGAGTCC
>DATHBT010000139.1:0-7423 GCA_035295985.1 Pyrinomonadaceae bacterium
GCCCCGCCCACATCATCGCCAAGTGCAACAGCCTGACCGACGTGCAGCTCATCCACGCGCTCTACGACGCGGCGCGCGCCGGGGTCAAAATCGATCTGATCGTGCGCGGCGTCTGCATGCTGCGGCCGGGCGTCGCCGGCATGTCCGAGACGATCACGGTGCGGAGCGTGGTGGGGCGCTTCCTCGAACACAGCCGCATCTTCTACTTCGCCAACGGCGGCCGTGAGGAGGTTTACATCGGCAGCGCCGACTGGATGTACCGCAACCTCAACCGGCGCGTCGAAGTCGTCACGCCCGTCAAAGACCCGAAGCTCAGGGAGCATCTGAAGGAGACGGTGCTCGACACCTACCTGCGCGACAACGTGAAGGCGCGCGTCCTGCGCGAGGACGGCTCGTACGGGCGGGTCGAGCCGCGGCCGGACGAGGAGCGTGTGAGTAGCCAGGAATATTTCCAGCAGGCGTGAAAGGCGGTGGCCCGCTGCCGCGACGGACAGCGGGTCGCTGCGGCGGATTCGGGAGGGCAGCGTCGGAAGGCCGGCGGTTTTGAGGCGGGGCGCGGCGGTGCCGGCCCTAGTCTTCCAGGTCTCTCGGTCTAACCAGCCAGTCGAGGCGGCCGGTCTGCTCTTTCACCTTGCCCCACTTGTCAACCGACATGTCGATCTTGGCGAGCGAGGCCGTCGGCATCAGCCGCACCTCGCCGGTGAGGAGGGACAGCAGTTCCTCGAAGCCGGGGTTGTGGCCGACGAGCAGCACCGTGTCCGCCGACTCGTCCGCCTGCGCGACGACTTCGAGCAGCCGCAGCGCGCTCGCCTCGTAGATGCGCTCGTCGTAGCGAAGCTCCGAGTCCAGCCCGGCCGCTTCGGTGAAGAGCGCGGCCGTCTGCCTGGCGCGCTCGGCTGGCGAGCAGAGGATCAGGTTCGGCTCGATCTTCTGCTTCCGCAGGTAGCGTCCCATCAGCGGCGCGGACTTCTCGCCGCGGCCGTTCAGCGGGCGCTCGAAGTCCGGCTGATCGGCGACCTTCCAACTCGACTTGGCGTGGCGTAAAAGCAGGAGAGTCTTCATCGTGGTGAGCGGGCGCGCTCGGTTGCGCCTCCGTTTGAG
This sequence comes from Pyrinomonadaceae bacterium, assembly GCA_035295985.1. Classification (GTDB taxonomy): domain Bacteria; phylum Acidobacteriota; class Blastocatellia; order Pyrinomonadales; family Pyrinomonadaceae; genus JAIVGV01. The sequence goes on from DATHBT010000139.1 coordinate 1,102, forward strand.
ATGGCCGCGGAGCGGCTTCGTGCGACGACACCTTAAACCCGCGGCGCGTGGGTTGACAACTGCTGCGCCCCGCGGGGCGGAGAGTAATCTTCGGTCGGATGCGGTGAACGCAGCGCGCCCCGCCGCCCAAGTGAAAACTGCTATAGTTACGAAACTTCCGTTGACGTGAAAGCGGTGAAGGGGGCGCGGGCGGTGGGCCGAACAATAGTTGTCGGTGACATCCACGGGTGCTACGACGAGCTGGTCGCGCTGCTGGAGAAGGCGCGGCTCGGCGGCGAGGATCGCGTCGTGTCCGTGGGCGACCTCGTTACGAAGGGCGAGAAGAACCGCGAGGTGCTGGAACTGTTCATGACGGACGCGCGGTTCTCCGCCGTCGTCGGCAACCACGACCGCGCGCTACTGCGCTACTGGCGCGGCGAGACCGACTCGCTCAAGGAGGCGCAGGAGAAGACGCGGCTTGAGCTGGAAGACGGGCGCGAGCGTTATACGTCCTTCCTCGGCTCGCTCCCTTACTTCCTCGATCTCGGCTCGCACGTCGTCGTCCACGCGGGCCTCAGGCCCGGCGTCCCGCTCGCGGAGCAGTCGCCCGACGACTTGACGGAGCTGCGCACGCTCGGCCCCGACCGGCGCAGCCGCGAGGGGACGCCGTGGTACGAAATTTATAACGGCGAGCGGACTGCTCTCTTCGGCCACTGGCCCGCCGCGCGGCCCCGGCGCGGGCCGAAGGCGCTGGGCATCGACACGGGATGCGTGTACGGCTACGCGCTGACGGCCTACGTCGTCGAGACCGGCGAGGTGTTCAGCGTCCCGGCGCTGCGGCGCTACAGCGAGGGCTGACGGCGGGCCTGCCGCGGAGCTTGAAGCCGCGCGGCAGTTGAATGACGACGGGCGAGGTGCAACGGCGTTGAAGATCGCGGCCATCGACATCGGCTCGAACTCGATCAAGCTGGCGGTCGTCGAGGCTGCGGCCAGCGACTCCTTCGCCGTGCTCGCGCGCGAGAAGGAGACGGTCAGGCTCGGCCACGAGACGCTGACGCGCGGCCGGCTCTCGGCCGCGGCCGTCGAGCGCGCGGTCGATTGCGTGCGCCGCTTCCGCTCCATCGCAGAGGCGCGCGGGGCCGAGCGCGTCGTCTGCGCCGCCACGGCCTCGGTGCGCGAGGCGAGTAACGCGCGCGCTTTCGTCCGCGAGGTCGAGCGGCAGACGGGCGTGCGCGTCGAGGTGCTTCCGGGCGTCGAGGAGGCGCGGCTTATCGGGCTGGCCGCCTCGCGCGGGTGCGCCGCGCCCCAGTCCTCGCTGCTGAACATAGACATCGGCGGCGGCTCGACCGAGATCACGCTGATGCGCGACGGCTCGGCCGAGCGACTCTACTCCGTCAAGCTGGGCGCGGTTCGTCTCACCGATCAGTTCGTCAAGTCCGACCCCGTCAAGCCGAAGGCGCTGCGCGCGCTGAGGGACGAAATCCGGTCGCTGCTCGAACGCCCGGAGCGCGAGCTGCGCGGCGCGCTCTGGCAGCAGGCGACCGGAACCTCCGGCACCATCCTCGCCGTCGGCGGCGCGCTGCGCCGTCTCGGCGAGTCGGACGGGAAGGCGCAAAGTGCCGCGGCCCCGGCCGGGGACGGGATCAGCTTCGGCCAGCTCGCGAGCTTCAACGAGCGCATGGCCGCGATGAGGCTGGAGGAGCGCCGGGCGGTTCCCGGCATCAGCGCGCAGCGCGCCGAGATCGTCGTCGCGGGCGGCCAGATACTCGAAGGCGTGATGCGCGCGCTCCGCGTCAACTACGTCAGGACGTGCGACTGGTCTCTGCGCGAGGGTCTGATCATCGACCGCCTGCGCGGGATGGAGGCCGACGCGCTGCCGCCCGCGCCAGACCTCGCCGACCCGCGCCTGCTCGGCGCGCACGCTGTCGGCCGGCGCTTCGGCTACGAGGAGGCGCACGCGCGCCGCATCACAAGGTTCGCCGAACAGATCTTCGACTGCCTCGCCGGCCCGCACGACCTGACGCGCCACGAGCGCACGCTCCTGTCGGCCGCGGCCCTCCTCCACGACGTGGGCTACCACATCGGGCACGAGTCGCACCACAAGCACACGCTCTACCTGATCCGCAGCTCCGAGCTGACCTACTTCTCCGAGTCGGAGCGGCAGGTGATCGCCAACGTCGCGCGCTACCACTCCGGCGCGCAGCCGAAGCAGCGGCACCCCGACTTCGCCGCGCTCGGCGAGCAGGATCAGGTGACGGTGCGCCGCCTAAGCGCCATCCTGCGCGTCGCCGACGCGCTCGACCGCAGCCACGACGGCCGCGTCAAGGAGATCAGTTGCGCGCTCGACGGCGGCAAGCTGCGCGTCGAGATGCAGAGCGCGCTCCCCTGCGACCGGGAGGTGCTGGCCGCCATGCAGAAGGCCGATCTGCTCAGGCGCGTCTTCGGCCTGAGGCTGGCGCTGGGCACGAAGGACGGCCGCGCGCGCGCGAAGGCGGCGTGAGCGCGCGCTGGCCGAGGGCGTCTATGAAAAAGTCGAAGTGGATCGAGGGGCTGGACTGCGACGCGACGGCGCGGGCCGGCGTCGCCTTCGTGCTGCGCGCCAAGCTCGAACGCATGTGCGCGCTGCGCGACGCGGCCCTCGACTTCTCGGACATCGAAGGCGTCCACAAGATGCGCGTCGCCTCGCGCCGGCTGCGCAGCGCGCTCCGAGATTTCCAGCCCTACCTCGCGGAGAAGGTCTCGTCGAAGCGTCTGAAGGCCGTGGCCCGCGCGCTCGGCGCGGTGCGCGACGAGGACGTGGCGATTGAGATGGTGGAGAAGCTGATCGCCGAGGCGGACGAGGAGGCGAGGGAGGGCATCGCGCGTATCGCCGGCGGGCGTCGCGCGCGGCGCGAAGAGGCCCGCGCCGCCCTCACCGCCGCCGTCAGCGACGCCGCGCTCGGGGAGCTGCGCGAGACGTTCAACGCGCAGCTCGACGAGGCCGCCGCCGAGACCGCTGCGAATGGCGGGCGGCGACGCCCCGGCCGCACGACGCGCTTCTCCCACGTGGGCGGCGACATCGTCCGCGCGCGCTTCGAGGAGTTGAGGGAGTCGGGCCGCAGCCTCTACGAACCCTTCGAGGTCGAGCCGCTTCACGAGATGAGGATCAGGGCCAAGCGGCTGCGCTACGCCATCGAACTCTTCACGCAGTGCTGGGGCGAATCCGTCGAGCCGTACGCCTCGGAGATCGCCAAGCTCCAGGAACACCTCGGCGAGCTGCACGACTGCGACGTGTGGGCCGCAGACCTCGGCGCGCGCCTCGCCAAGGGCGGGGGCGCGAAGAAGGCGCGGCGTCGGCAGACGACCGCCGACGCGGAGCGGCGCGCCGCCGTCTGGCTCATGAGCCACTTCGCCAGGGAGCGCGCCGAGCACTACGGCAAGGCGCTCGCACTCTGGGATAGCTGGGAAGTGATGGGCTTCGGGTCGAGCCTCATGGCGTCGGTCAGAGAGGCGCGCAGCCGCCCGCAGCCCCCGCCCGCGCCCGAAGCCGAGCCGGCGGCGAAAGCCGACTGACGCCCCGCGAGTTGATGGTGAGCGGATAGTTCCGGCACGGGCGGCTCGCCGTCGTCAAACAATCTTCCGCACCTGAGTGGAAGCGCGGTACAATGCCGCCCGTCCAACTCACAACAGGCGGCGTCTAACCTGCCCAACGGCCGTTGATGTTCCGCGGCCGTCGGCAGAGGAGCATAAGGAGGCGCGCAATCAGGCCCGCCGCACGGCCGCGGCGGGGCGGCGCGACAGAGATGAGCGACTGGATCGACGAAGAGGCGCGGCGCATTGCCGGCGGGGCGCGGGGGGCGGAGACGCGTGCGGCGGGCGAGGGCGCGGGCGGCACGACGGACGCCTGGGACGGGCTGCGTGCGAAAGTCCAGGCCGACGTGCGGAAGATCAACGAGAAGCTGGCCGGGCCGCTCGGCGGCGAGCTGCGTTTCACGGAGCCGGGCGCGAGCGCGTTCGAGGTGCGGCGGCAGGGCCGCCACGCCGTCTCGCTGCGCGTGACGAACGTCGAGAGCTACGTCATCGTCAAGTACACCAGGGCGGGCGAGGACGCCGACACGCACCGGACGGAAGAGTTCCGCCGCCTAGAGATCGACTCGGACGAGGACGGCAACCCCTGCCTCAAGGCGAGGGACGGCCAGCTCCTCTGCCTCGAAGACGCCTCACAGCACCTGCTCAAGCCGCTCCTCGGTTAGCGCGCCCGCGCGCGGGCCGACGAACGGGGCGACGGGGAAGAGGGGATGCGCGAAGATCAACGCCACGCCACGAAGGTGATGCTGATACGCCACGCCGAGAAGCCGCTCGGCTCCTCGCGCCCGTACGGCGTCACGGCGGAAGGCGAGCGCGAGAAGGAGTCGCTGACGGTGCGCGGCTGGCAGCGGGCCGGCGCGCTCACGCACCTCCTCGCCCCGGCGGAAGGCCGCTTCCAGGATCAGTCGCTCGCCCGCCCGCAGTTCCTATACGCCTCGAAGCCCAAGCGGCAGAACGGGAGCCGCCGCCCCGTCGAGACGATCACGCCGCTGGCCGAGAAGCTGGCGATCAGGATCAACTGCGACCACACCAGATCGGAGACCGGAGAGATGCTCGAAGAGGCCCTCGCGTGCGACGGCGTGGTGCTCGTCTGCTGGCAGCAGGAGTACCTCCCCGAGATCGCGAACCGCATCCTGGGCGACGAGACCACGGCCCCGCAGGACTGGCCCGACGACCGCTACGACATGATCTGGGTGCTCGACCGCGACCCGGCCTCCGGCCGCTACGGTTTCCGACAAGTCCCACAGCTCCTGCTGACGGGCGACCGGGCCGCGCCGATCCGCTGAGACGGCAGGTTCGAGGGCTGGGGAGGCGCGAGCCGCGGGCGAACTGGACTCCTGAACCGGGATGGCGCACGACGTATTCATCAGCTACTCGTCGAAGGACAAGCCGGTCGCCGACGCCGTGTGCGCGGCGCTCGAGGCCGAGAGAGTCCGCTGCTGGATCGCGCCGCGGGACGTGCTGCCGAGCGTCCCTTACGGCCAGGCGATCATCGAGGCGCTGAACGAGAGCCGGCTGCTCGTCCTCATCTTCACGACCAACTCGAACACCTCGCGCCACGTCATGCGCGAGGTGGAGCGGGCGGTCAACAAGGGCATCCCCGTCATCCCTTTCCGCGTGCAGGACGTCCGGCCGACGGCCGCGATGGAGTATTTCATCTCCTCCGATCACTGGCTCGACGCGCTGACGCCGCCGCTCGACAGCCACATCCGAAAACTGGTCGAGACGGTGCGCCTGCTCCAAGGCAGGGAAGCGCAGACGGCCGCCGCGCCGCAGGGCGAACGTCAACCAGGCACTGCCCCGCCTCCGCCCCCCGACTCTTTCGCCGCCGCGCCCACCACACCTGCCGCCGCGCCCGCGGCACCTTTCGCAGCCGCGCCGCACGGGCCGTCCGCGTCGCAAGCTACAATGGCGCGGCAGACGAACCGGCGGCCCCTGCTCGTCGTCGGCCTGATCGCGCTGGCGGGCGTCGCCGCCCTGATCGCCGGTCTGGCAGTCTTCTGGTTCGGCGGAAAAGATTCTCAACCCGCCGCCGACGTTTCGGGCGCGTCGGTCGCGCCGCAGTCGGCCGGACGGCCGAGGGCGGGACAGCAGCGCGCGGGCGAGAAGGGCGCGCCGTCGGGGCCGCGGCTGGTGCTCGAAGGGCACGATGGGGAGGTGAGGGCCTGCGCCTTCTCGCCCGACGGTAAAGTGGTAGCCAGCGGCGGCGACGACAAGGCGGTCAGGCTGTGGGACGCCGAGACCGGAGAGCTGCGGCAGACGCTCGCCGACCTCGAAGCCGCCGTGCTCTCGCTCGCCTTCTCACCCGACGGCCGGCTGCTCGCCGTCGGCCTCAACTACAGCCCCGGCCAACTCCACTTCTCCCTGCTCGTCTTCGAAGTGAGCGACGGCGTGGCGGGCGAGATCAGGCAGACGCTGACGAACCCTCACAGCGCCTTCTCGTCCGTCGTCTTCTCGGCCGACGGCAAGACCCTACTCGGCGGCGGCCAACCCGCGAGGCTGTGGGACACCGAAGACTGGTCGCTTAAGAACGAGTCGATAGACCCCGGAACCAACCCCTCGTTCGCGCTCTCGCCCGACGGGCGGCTCCTGGCTACGGGGGGCACGAACGAGAACCCGATCAAGCTCTGGGACGCCGAGACCGGCGAGTTGAAGCTGACGCTCGAAGGCCACGACAAGGGCGTGCTCTCGCTCGCCTTCTCGCGGGACGGCCGGACGCTCGTCAGCGGCAGCTACGACGACACCGCGAGGCTGTGGGACGCGCAGACGGGCCAGC
>DATHBT010000140.1:0-32659 GCA_035295985.1 Pyrinomonadaceae bacterium
CTGACGCCCGCGGGCGAGGCCGCGCACGGCGCGAAGCCCGCGGCGGGCCACGGCGCGCCGCCGCACGGGGCGGAGCGCGACGCGCCCGCGGCGGTAGGCGAGGGCGCGAAGGGGGGCGCGGCGACGGAGCACCATCACGACCCGGCCGAGGTGCGGGCCGAGCGAATTTTCAGCGGCATCTCGCTCTTCATCGCGGGCATCGGCATCGGCGTCGGCATCTGGCTCTTCGGCAAGCGGCCGTTGCTGCGTATGCCGCGGCTGCTTGAAAACAAGTACTACGTTGACGAGGCGTACGACGCGGCCGTCATCAACCCGATCAATTCGGGATCGCGCGAGGGCCTTTGGAAGGTCTTCGACGTGGGCGTCATCGACGGGCTGGTCAACGGCGTGGCGCGCGGGGCTGCGGGGCTTGGCGGCGTGGTGCGGCGCATGCAGCTCGGCTTCGTGCGCAGCTACGCGGCGATCATCCTGTTCGGCGCGCTCGTCGTCGTCGCCTACTTCATCATCCAGTTCGGGCGCGCGGCCTTCGCCCGCTAGGGACTTTTATGGAGCGTTACCTGCTCACCATCCTGATCCTGCTGCCGGCGGTCGGCGCGCTCGCCGTCGCGGGCCACGCGCTCGCGCCCTACAGGCGCGAGTCGCACTACCGCTGGGTCGCGCTCGGCTTCTCCCTCGTCACCTTCCTGCTCTCGCTGCTGCTGCTCCGGGGAGACAGCGCCTCGGCCGCTTTTCGGTTCGAGCAGGACGTGAACTGGATCGGGGCCATAGGCGCGCGCTACCACCTGGGCGTTGACGGCATCAGCCTGTGGTTGGTGCTACTGACGACGCTGCTCATGCCCATCGCCGTGCTGTCGAGCTGGCGCGCGGTCGAAAAGAGGCTGGCGGCCTACTACGCCTTCCTGCTCCTGCTCGAAGGCGCGATGATCGGCGTCTTCGTCTCGCTCGATCTGCTCGTCTTCTACCTCTTCTTCGAGGCGTCGCTCGTGCCGATGTTCTTCCTGATCGGCGTCTGGGGCGGCGAGCGGCGGGTTTACGCCTCCGTCAAGTTCTTCATCTACACGGCGGTCGGGTCGCTCCTGATGCTCGCCGGCATCATCGCGCTCTGGGCCTACTTCGGCACGTTCGACTACCCGACGATCCTGCGCGCGATGACTTCGGGCGGAGGGCTGCCTTACGGCCCCGCCGCCGAGTTCTGGCTCTTCGCCGCCTTCGCCGTCGCCTTCTGCATCAAGGTTCCCGTCTGGCCCGTCCACACCTGGCTGCCCGACGCGCACACGGAAGCGCCGACGGCCGGCTCGGTCATCCTCGCGGGCGTGCTGCTGAAGATGGGAACCTACGGGCTGATGCGCTTCAACTTCGCGCTCTTCCCCGACGCCTCGCGCCGCTTCGCGTGGTTCTTCGTGCTGCTCGCCGTCATAGGCATCATCTACGGCGCGCTCGTCGCGATGGTGCAGCCGGACGTGAAGCGCCTCGTGGCCTACTCCTCTGTCAGCCACATGGGCTTCGTCTTGCTCGGCCTCTTCTCGTTCACCGAAGCCGGCATGCAGGGCGCGCTCTACCAGATGCTCAACCACGGAGTCTCGACCGGCGCGCTGTTTCTGATCGTCGGCATGATCTACGAGCGGCGGCACACGCGCATGATCGCGGACTTCGGCGGCCTGTCGAAGCCGATGCCCTGGTTCGCGACCGTCTTCGTCATCGCGTCGCTCTCCTCGGTCGGCCTGCCGCTTCTGAACGGCTTCGTCGGCGAGTTCCTGATCATGCTCGGCATGTGGACTTCGCCCTTCGAGTACGCCGGCTGGATGAACCCGCGCGTGATGACGATGCTCGCGGCGACGGGCGTCATCTGGGCCGCCGTCTATATGCTCTGGATGTTACAGCGCGTTCTCTTCGGGCGCGTCCGCAGCCGCGAGAACGCGCGGCTCAAGGATTTGAGCTGGCGCGAGCTGGGGCTGCTCGTGCCGCTGCTCCTGCTGATGCTCTACATGGGCGTCTATCCGCGGCCGTTCCTCTCGCGCTCGGAGCGCAGCGTGCAGGTCGTGCGCGAGCGCGTCGTCGCGGGCGAGGCCGGCGGCCAGGCGCGTCTGCAACGGCGGCAGTCGGATGACGAGTGACGAGGCGGTCGAGACTTCTCGCCGCTTTGTCTATTCACGATTTACGATTCACGGCCTTTTGAGTTGAACCGATGATCTCCTGTTTGGCAATGCAGACTCTCCAGCAGCCGGACATCAACTTCTCGCTGATCATGCCCGAGCTGATCGTCACCATCGCGGCCGTGGTGGTGATGCTGCTGGACGCCTTCCAGAAGCGGGGCCGTGAGTCGCGCTGGCTGACCGGCGGGGTCTCGCTCGCCGCCCTCGCCGCCGCGGCCGTCTCCTGCCTGATCCTCTGGGACGACGGGACGGGCGAGGCATTCAACGGGATGATCGTGCTCGACCGGATGCGACTGTCGTTCACGCTCGTCTTCGTCGTCGTCTCCGCCCTGACCGTGCTGCTATCGATGATCTGGGTCGAGTGGGAGCGGCTGCCGCCGGGCGAGTTCCACTCGCTGCTCCTGTTCGCCACGGCCGGCATGATGCTGATGGCGTCGGGCGGCGACCTCGTCATCATCTTCCTCGGGCTGGAACTGCTCTCCATCGCCACCTACGTGATGGCCGGCTTCCGCCGCACCGACCTGCGCTCGAACGAGTCCTCGATGAAGTACTTCATCCTGGGTTCGTTCTCCTCCGCCTTCCTCCTGTACGGCATCGCGCTTGTGTACGGCGGGACGGTCACGGCCGCGGGCGCGGCCGGGACGACGAACCTGAAAGAGATCGCGCTCCGCATCGGGCAGGGGCCGTACCCGGCGCTCGTTTACGCGGGCGCGGCGATGCTGCTCGTCGGCTTCGGCTTCAAGATTGCGACCGCTCCCTTTCACGTCTGGACGCCCGACGTGTACGAGGGCGCGCCCACGCCCGTGACCGCCTTCATGGCCGCCGGGCCGAAGGCCGCCGGTTTCGCCGGCTTCATGCGCGTCTTTCTGATCGCCTTCCCGTTCGTCGCCGCCGTCCCCGCCGCGATGCAGTTGCACTCGGCCTGGCTGAACGCCTTGGCCGTCATCGCCGCGCTGACGATGATCGTCGGCAACTTCGCCGCGCTCGTGCAGTCGAACGTCAAGCGGATGCTCGCCTACTCGTCCATCGCCCACGCGGGCTACGCGCTCGTCGGCTTCGTCGCCGCTGGCGCTACGACCGAGCAGGCCGAGCAGCAGGAGGCCGTCGCCGCCGTCGTCTTTTACCTCCTCGCCTACGCGGTGATGAACCTCGGCGCGTTCGCCGTCGTCACCCTCATCGCGCGCAGCGGCGACCGCCGCACCGAGATCGAGGACTACCACGGCATCGGGTTCACCGCGCCCGCCCTCTCGGCCGCGCTGACCCTCTTCCTGCTAAGCCTTCTGGGCGTGCCGCTGACCGCCGGCTTCATGGGCAAGGTGCTCGTCTTCCGCGCGGCGTTGGATCGCGCGGGCGACAGCCCCATGTTCACGTGGCTCGTCGTCATCGCCGTGCTCAACACGGCCGTCTCCGCCTACTACTACCTGCGGCTCGTCGTCGTGATGTTCTTCCGCGAGCGTCTGACGGCGTGGGCCGCGCCGCACGTCCCGGCGAGCATCGTGCTCGTGCTCGTGCTCACCGCCGCCGGAGTCCTCTACCTCGGCATCTTCCCCGGCCGCCTGATCGACGCCCTCCGCGTTGCGCAACCCGTCGTCAGTCAACTAAAGTGAGCGGCGCGGGCCGCCCCCGCGCCGCGAAGAGCCGTGAAGATTTCTCAACCGTAACTCACGATTTACGGCGCGGCCCGTCGCATCTTATGGGAGCCGCTGCTAAACCTGTGGCGCGCGATGAGACTACCGGTCGCGGCGCACCGCGTGAGGGTCGCGCGCCGACGGTCGCCGCGCTCGCCGAATCGATCAAGGCGGAACTCGGCGACGAGTGGCTGCCGCTCCTTTACCGCGAGCGCGTGAAACCCTTGCGGACGCGCGCCTTCCGGTTGCCGGCCGCGGCGAAGAATTCGGCGGACGTTGAAGTGCAGCACACGCTGCTCGGGGTCGAGTTGAGGGTGGGCCGGCGGCGCGTCTCGTGCCCCGACCTGGCGACGGCGCGCTACCTCGCCGTCTTCGCGCGCGCTGGCTGCGCGGAGGTGGCCGTCCCCTACGACATCACGAAGGTTTCGCGCCTGGCCGACGAGCTTGAGCGCGCGTGGCAGCGGACGATGCTGCTCGCCGAGCACCTGGCGGCCGGCCGCCCGCAGGCTTTCCGCACGCGGCTCAAAAAGTTTATAGTGGGGCTTGCGCGCGAGGGCGTCTTGGCCGAGGGCGCGGGCGCGGCCGTCCCGGCCTTCAACCAGAACACGAGGCAGCGGCGGCGCGCGGGTTCTTAAGTTCGCTTTAATTCAGAGGGCACACACATCCGGATGGAGACACAGGAAACCGCAGAACTGCGGCCGCTCGATCAGGCCGACCCGCTCCCCTTCCCTTTCAACCAGCGCGCCTTCTGCCGCTACGAACCCATCGAGAAGAGGATCGCCACGATCCGCGTCCTGATCGTTGACGACCTGCTGCGCCACGAAGGCGACCTGTCGGAGGTGGCCCGCAAGGAGTGGGGCCGCCGCGCGGAGAGCCGCCTCAAGCGCGAGCGCAAGATCGCGCCCATGGCCGTCGCGAACATACGCGCCAACGTCGAGCGGCTGGTGCGCGAGCCTGACACGCGCGTCGTACACTTTTCGGAAGTCGCCGCGGCTGCCGAAGAGTACCGGCCCGACGCCGTCGTCCTCTCCGGCACGCTCTCGGACTTCGACTACTACAACCCCGAACTGCTCGAAGGCTTCGGCCGCTTCGTCCGCGAGACGAAGACGCCGGTCTTAGGCATCTGCGGCGGCCACCAGCTCGTCGGCCTCTCCTTCGGCGCGCGGGTCTTCACGCTCGACAACAAGGAGCAGCACGAGCACCGCGACGGCCGCCCCTTCGAGTACCAGTACCGCTTCGTCCGCATCCTCGACCGCGACGACCCGATCTTCGCGGGGATCAACGAGCGCGACTCGGGCACCTGGCAGGAGTACACGGTCGAGGCCGGCATCCTTCGCGTCTGGCAGAACCACGGGCTGCAACTCGACAGCGTGCCCGGCGACTTCCGCTTGCTCGCCACGGCTTACTTCTGCCGCAACCAGATGATGGTCAGGCGCGCCGCGGGGCAGCTCATCTACACCGTGCAGTTCCACCTCGAAAAATCCTTCGAGGACTGGGATCGGCGGCAGGCCACGCGCTGGGAGCACCCGAACGACTCCCGCGACGGCCGCATCATCTTCGAGAATTTCCTGAACGAAGCTCTCAAGCACAACGCCCTCGCAGCATGACGGGCGGGCGCTAAAGCAGAGAAGTCATGAGGCCCAGACGACAGCTCTTCCTCGCCCTGCTCGTGGCGCTCGCGGCCTCCGCGCCGTCGCTCTCCCCACAAGCCTCCACCGCGCAGTCCACACGCAATCCGCACGCGGCGGAAGTAGACACTCTCGAACTCGATCTACGCATCGCGCGCGCCGAGGCGCGGCTCTCCGGGCCGAAGGCGACGGAAGCCGACCGCGCCGCGGCGGCCGAAGCCTACCTCGCGCGCGGCAACGTCTATTACGAGGCGGGCCGACCCTCGCTCTACAGGTTCGCGCTCGCCGACTACCGCCGCGCGCTCCGCTACCAGTCGAGCTTGGGAGAGGCGCGCGAGAAGGCCGGGCAGATCACTTCGATCTACGAGTCGATGGGGCGGCCCGTGCCGACGAACGGCGACGAGCCGCCCGAGCGGCTGGACGAGATGCTCGCCAAGGCCGAGCGGATTAGCTTCGCGGGCGAGCCTGCGATGGCGACGGCGTCGGGCGAAATCGCGCGGGGGGCGGTACGCGACTACGTGCTGACCGTCCCGGCGGGCAGGACTGTGTTCATCAAGCTCACCCCGGCCGAAGGCCCCGCCAGAAACCCGGTGGCGTTTAACCTGTACAGGGCCCACGAAGGCGCGGCCGTCCGGCTGACCTTGGGGTCAACCGGGTGGTCGGGCGATCTCGCGAACGAGTCGCAGTACCTTATCCGCATCGGCCCGCTCACCCACGGCGCGCGCTACCAGCTTCAGGTCACGCACGACAAGAAGGCCGAGACGCGAAAGTTTTAGGTCAGAAGGCAGAAGGCAGAAGGCAGAGGGCAGTCAAGACAAAAGCGGAAGGCAGTCAGGACGGAGCACCCTCCAGCTCCACTCCTGACTGCCTTCCGCCTTCTGCCTTCTGCCTTCTGTTTTAGAAGCTCATCTCCGGCACGTTCTCGACAGTCCGCACCATCAGGTGATCGACGACGGCCTCAAGGCTGTTAGTCTCCCTGAAGACCTGCAACTGCTCGTCGGCCGAAGTGCCGCGTTCGAGGATCGTGTGGACGTGCTCGATCTCGCGGCGCGAGCCGAGGTCGTCCACCACGTCATCAACAAAGTCGAGCAGCTCGCGGATCAGATCGCAGACCGGCACCTCCTTGCGCTTGCCGAAGTCGATCATCTTGCCCGACAGCCCGTAGCGCACCGCCCGCCACTTGTTCTCCTGGATGAGCATCCGGCGGTAGAGGCGGAAGCCGAGGTTGCGCTCGATCAGCCGGTCGAGCTTGCAGACGATGGCCTGGAAGAGCGCGGCGATGGCGACCGTGTCGTCAACGCGCGTCGGGATGTCGCAGACGCGGAACTCCAGGGTCGGGAAGTGCGGGTGCGGGCGCACGTCCCACCAGATTTTCTTCGGGCGGTCGATGCTGTTCGTGTCGAGCAGGAGCTGCACGTAGCGCTCGAAGGACTGGTAGGAGTCGAAGTGGTCGGGGATGTCGGTGCGCGGGAACTTCTTGAAGACCTCGGAGCGGTAGGATTTCAGCCCCGTGTTGATGCCGAGCCAGAAGGGCGACGAGGTGGAGAGCGCCAACACGTGCGGCAGGAAGTAGCGCACGGCGTTCATGATGTGAATCTGCCGCTCGCGATCCTCGATGCCGACGTGGACGTGGAGGCCGAAGATGAGGAGCGAGCGGGCGACCATCTGCAGCTCCTCGATCAGGATGGCGTAGTGCGGGTCGTCGTAAATCTGCTGATCCGTCCACTTCGAGATCGGGTGCGTGGAGGCGGCGATGATGGCGAGACCTTTCTGCCGCGCCAGGTGCGAGACGATGCCGCGCAGGCGCGAGATGTCCGTGCGCGCCTCATCGATGTTGCGGCAGATGCCGGTGCCGACCTCGACCTGCGCCTGCATCATCTCCGGCTTGACCTGCTCGCCGAGGAGCATCTTCCCGTCGGCGAGGATTTCCGAGACGTGCGACTTCAATTCGCGCGTCTGCGGATCAACGATCTGGAACTCCTCCTCGATCCCCAGCGTGTATTTGTCGAACATCGCTTTCGCATCCTTCCGTCAACGAGGTGTGTGGAAGAACTGATCCGGCCCCGTGCTGCTCAGGCCGCCGGCAGCTACGAACGACGGCGGCTAACGCCTTTCCTCTCCGCCGGCCGCGCCCCGTACCCTAGTTCGGTTTGAATCGCGCGCCAGCCCGGCGTCCGGCCCCTGACGACTTCGTGCCAGAGGTGGCGCAGCAGACTCAGCGGGCCGGCAAGTGGGCCGTGCTCGTCGAAGTGCGCGGCCCAGCGGCTTGGGTCGGCGCGCGTCCGCAGGAGGTGGAGCGCGGCACGCGCGCGTCGCTTCTCGTAGTAGCCGAGATCGGTCGCGCCGCCGTGGCCCGCGAAGCGCGGCGTGAAGCGCGGGTGCGAGCCGAGCGCCGCCGCAAAATCCTCAGCCGCGACGAACTCGATCCCGACGCCGCCCTCGCCGTAAACGTTCGTCACGCGGCGGACGCCCCGCCACAGCCCGAAACGCGAGAAACGCCTGACGAAGATCAGGAGCGCCTGCTGCTTGTCCTCGGCGAGCGAGTCGAAGGCCGACTCGTCCGCTGTGTGCCCGTAGAGTCCCGCGAGCCGGCCTTCGAGCTGCCCGCGCGCGCCGGCCGACAGATCGGCCCAGCGTAGTCTCGGGCCGGCCTCTTCATTGGTCACGGCCCCGCGAGGGTGCGCTCGATGATCGCGCGCGCACGCTCCGACAGTCCGTGGAAGCGCACGCCGACCCCGCGGCCCGGGTTGCTGTAAACGACCTCCGCGTTGACCACCACGTCGCCCTCCTCGAAGGGCAGGCGGAGGGTGAGCAGGCCGCCCTCGGGTAGCTCCATCTGCGTGTTCATGTAGAGGCCGCCGGCCGAGATGTCCTTCGTCGAGGCGACGCCCGTCGCGTCCGAGCCGTCGAAGAAGACGTCAACGATCAGGCGCGAGCGGTCGTACTGCCGCCGCTCGTCGCGGCCGAGGTCGTCGTCGCGTTCGGTCTCTCTGCTCATCGGCGCTTAGCCCCGGTCTTCGATGATGAAGGTCGGCACCATGCCGCCGCCGGAGCTGACGTTCGCCAGCTCCGTCGATGACAGGCGCGTGAAGGCCGATCCCACCTTGCCGTAGAAGAGGAGCGGGTCGAGATCGACCAACTGCTCGGAGAACTCGACGCGGCCGTCGTCCGTGAGCGCCGGGAAGATTTCGCGGGCGGTCTTGACGCGCTCCTGCACGAGATAGTCGCCGTTCGCGAGCGCGTGCGAGAGCGCGTCGGCCCAGGCAGACTCGTCCGAGTTCCAGCCGATGTAGATGCCGTGGCCGCCGTAGTCGTCGTTCGGCTTGAGCACCAGCCGGTCGTTGTTGCGGGTGATGAATTCGACCAGATCGATCTGGTTGCCGTCCTTGTCGGCCGTGCGCCCCTCGCGCACCACGCGCGTCCAGGGTACGTGCGCGCGGATGGCCTCGCGCTCGCCCTCCGTGAAGAGGCGCGCGTGCCGCTCGTCGGTCAGGACGGCGAAGAGCGCCTTCTTGTGGATGAGCTTTGAGCGGAAGCTGTTGACCATGCAGAACGCGCCCGCGCGGTAGGCTTCGAGCAGCGCCGGGTGCTCGCGCATGATCGGCAGGTACTCGTTGACGAGCAGGCGCTTGTAAACGATGTCGATCTCGAAGTCGCCCGCGCGCAGCCGGCCGTCCGTGAATTCGAGTTCCTCGGGCGCGCAGATTTTCGCGGGGTAGCCTTCGGACTCGAAGAACTCGCGGAACAGCTCGAACTCCTTCTGCGTCGGCAGCCCCTTGAGATCGACGATGGCGATCCGCGGCGGGCGTTCCGGCTCGCGCCCCAGGTAGTCGCGGTGGGCGCGCAGCAGGACTTCGAGCATCAGGGGGCTTCCGTGGAAGCGGCGGAAGTGGTAGCGCTCGCCGAAGCGGCGCATGACGGGGAGTTCGGAGAAGATTTCGTAGGCCGCGTCGCCGTAGGCGATGCCGGCGGGGCTTTCGCCGTTGAGTTCGACGAAGCTGTAGGCCGCGTCGGTCAGGAAAGAGTCGAGGCGCGCGGTCGGCGAGACCTCGCGGTAGCCGGGGTCGATTGCCACCAGCTCGCGCTCGATCTCGGTGATGCCGAGTTCGTCGAGCAGCGTCTCGTCCTCGACCGCCGCGTCTTTAACTTTTTGGATCGCGCTCCAGACCGTCTCGCAGACCTGGCGGACTCGCGCGAAATCCGACCCGGTGACGAAGTGCGGGCGGAGGTAGGGCGAGAGGCGGCGTCCGCCGAAGATGAGCTTGGCGCGCTCTAGGCCCGCGTCCAGCATGGCGCGCGAGGACTCGGCCAGCTCCGGGTCTTCGAGCAGCCGGTGGTAGTGGGAGACGGCTTCGTGCGACGTGACCACGCGGGTGCGCCTTCCGCCTGTGCCTGAGATGTTAGAGCGGTTCGCGGGCTAGAGTAGCACAACTCGCGGGCGGGGCGTAAAAGCGGGCCGGGCGCGCGGCGGCTAGCGCAGCTCGCCGAACCAACCGCGCCGCTCCACCCACTTCGCCAGTTCCAGGACGGGCGAGACGGTGAAGGCCGCGGCGACGATGATCAGCCAGTCCCGCGCCGTCAGCCCGTAGGTGCCGAAGATTCTTTCGAGCAGCGGCACATACAGGATCAGCCCGAGCAGGATCAGCTCCCACACGATGGCGATGTTGAGCCACTTGTTCGCGAAGGGGCGGCGCAGCACAGAGTGACGGTCGGAGCGGAAGTTGTAGGCCTTGAAGAACTGTATGAGGACGAGCGAGACGAACGTCATCGTCATCGCCTCCTGGACGCTGCGGCCGGAGTTCAAAGCCCAGACGAATAGACCCAGGTTAACTATCGCCGACCACAGGCCGCCGACGAGCATCAGCAGGACGACGGGGCGCGTGAAGATGCCTGTGCGCGGGTCGCGAGGCGGGCGGCGCATCAGATCGTCTTCGGGCGGATCGACGGCGAGGGCGAGCGCCGGCAGCCCGTCTGTCGCGAGGTTAACGTAGAGGATTTGGACGGCGGAGAGCGGCAGTGGCAGGCCGGCGAGCGTCGCGCCGGCCATCAGCCCGATCTCGCCGACGTTCGACGAGAGCAGGTACATCAAATACTTCTTGATGTTGCTGAAGATGCCGCGCCCCTCCTCGACCGCGGCGACGATGGAGGCGAAGTTGTCGTCGGTGAGCGTCATGGCAGCGGCCTCCTTCGACACGTCCGTCCCCGTGATGCCCATGGCGATGCCGATGTCGGCCTTCTTGAGCGCGGGCGCGTCGTTGACGCCGTCGCCAGTCATCGCCACGACCTGCCCCAGGTTCTGGAGGGCCGTGACCACGCGCAGCTTGTGGGCGGGCGAGACGCGCGCGCACACCTCGACCGTCGCCGCCTCGCGCTCAAGCTCCTCGTCGCTCATCTCTTCCAACTCCGGGCCGGTGACGACCCTCCCCCGCTTGCTCAGGCCCAGCTCGCCGGCGACGGCCCTTGCGGTGAGCGGGTGATCGCCCGTGATCATCACGACACGGATGCCCGCCTCCTCGCACTCGCGGACGGCCGCGCGCGCTTCGGGGCGCGGGGGGTCGATCATCCCGACGAGTCCGAGCAGCGTCAGCCCCTGCTCGACTTCTCTTCCGGGCGCGGCGTCCCGCTTGTAGGCGACCGCCAGAACCCTCAGCGCGTCGCCCGCCATCAGCCGCGCGGCTTCTAAAACTTCCGACCGGCGCGCGTCGTCGAGCGTCTCTTCGCCGCCCTCGGCCAACACCCGCGAACACGATCCGACGATGACCTCCGGCGCGCCCTTCGCGTAGGCCGTCATCCCTTCGGGCGTCTCGTGCAGCGTGGTCATGCGCTTGGTCTCGGCCGTGAAAGGGATTTCGTGGACGCGCGGGAACTGCCGGTCAAGCTCCTGCTTGTCGAGGCCGGCCTTGGCCGCGGCCACCACGAGCGCGCCCTCGGTCGGGTCGCCTTTGACCTCCCACTTGTCGTCCGCGTCGCTGCGCTCGACGCGCGCGTCCGAGGCCAGCACCGCGGCGCGCAGGAGCAGCAGGAGCGTTTCGTCCGGCTCGACCCTCGATCCGCCCGACGAGAACGCGCCGACCGGCTCGTAGCCCGTGCCCGCGACTTCGACCGTCCGGCCGCCGACGTGAAGGCGGCGCGCGGTCATCTCGTCGCGCGTGAGCGTGCCCGTCTTGTCCGAGCAGATGACACTGGTGCTGCCAAGTGTCTCGACCGCGGGCAGGCGGCGCACCAGCGCGTTGCGCTTGACCATCCGCTTGACGCCGAGGGCTAGCGAGATGGTGACGACCGCCGGCAGGGCTTCGGGGACGACGGCCACCGCGAGCGCCACTCCGAAGATGAGCATCTCGACGAAGGGCTGGCCGCGGAAGAGTCCGAGCAGGACGATGACGAGGACGACCGCGAAGGCGGCGCGCGCCAGCGCCTTGCCGACGCGGTCGAGGTTCTGTTGCAGGGGGGTCTTCGCCGTCTCGACCTCTTCGAGCATCCGCGCGATCTTGCCGAACTCGGTCGCCATGCCCGTCGCGACGACCAGCGCGCGGCCCCGGCCGTAAGTCACGGCCGTCCCCGCGTAGGCCATGTTCTTGCGGTCGCCGGTCGGGAGTTGCAGCTCTTCGAGCGGGCGCGTGTGCTTCTCGACGGGCGCGGACTCGCCCGTCAGCGCGGCCTCCACCGCCTGGAGGTTCACGGACTCGACGAGCCGTGCGTCGGCCGGCACCTTGTCTCCCGTCGCGAGCATGATGAGGTCGCCGGGGGCTAGCTCGCGCGCGGGCACGCGGCGCTCGCGGCCGTCGCGGATGACGGTCGCCGCGGGCGCGGCCATCTCGCGCAGCGACTCAATGGCACGCTCGGCGCGGTACTCCTGCACGAAGCCGAGTACGACGGCGAAGAGCACGATGACCGTGATGGCGACGGCCTCGACGCCGTGGCCGAGGAAGGCCGAGAGCGCGGTGGCGAGGAGCAGGATGACGATGAGGACGTTCTTGAACTGTTCGATGAGTATCGACCAGGCCGAGACGCGGCCCGCGGCCTGAATCTCGTTCGGGCCGAACTCTTCCAAACGGCGCGCGGCCTCGCCGGCCGTCAGTCCGCGCGGCCCGGACTTCAGTTTCGCGAAACCTTCATCGACGGAGCGCGC
The DNA here is from genome assembly GCA_035295985.1 of Pyrinomonadaceae bacterium. GTDB lineage: Bacteria > Acidobacteriota > Blastocatellia > Pyrinomonadales > Pyrinomonadaceae > JAIVGV01. The sequence goes on from DATHBT010000140.1 coordinate 12,539, forward strand.
GTGCCAGGGCGCGTCCGGCCCGGCTTCGAGTTGCGTGGTGGGAACTGTTTCGACCGACATGGATATTCGCACCTCTCCCAGCCTTGTTCAGGCCGTGCCCTTCGCCGAGCGCGCCACTTCGACCGAGCAGCGCGCCTGCGCCGCCACCGCCGCCGCGACGCTGCCGTGCAGGAGGTGCTGAAAGCCGTGCAGCCCCCGCGTGCCGACGAAGATGCAGTCGGCGTCCCACTCCTCCGCCTCGCGCAGGAGGGCGTGCGCGGCGTCGCCCGCGCGGCCCAGCTCCGCCACGCCGAGGCCCGCCGCGCGCAGCCTCTCCGCCGCCCCCTTCACGGACTCCGGCGATGCCTCGCCGCCCGCCGTGACGAGCCGCGCCTCGCTCCCCTCGGGCCACGCGCGGGAGGCCGCGGCCTCGACCGCCGCCTCCGCGTCGCGCGTGCCGTTGAACCCGACGACGAGCCGCACCGGCCCCCCGCGCCGCTCGTCCGAGCAGCGCGCCACGCGCACGGAGCAGCCCGCCTCGTAGAGCACGCGCTGCGACGTGCTGCCGAGGATGAAACGGCCGCCCGCCACGGCGTGACGGTGCGAGCCGATGACGACGAGATCGGCCCCCATCCGCCCGGCCATCTTGATGACGGCCCACGCGGGCGCGTCGCACTCGACCTCGGCTTTAATGTCCCAGCCGGGGAAGTCCTCTTTGACACGCCGCGCCGCGCGCTCGACGAAAGTTCGAGCCTCGGCGACGGCCCGCCCTGCCCTCTCCCGCGCGTGACGCTCGACTTCGGGGATGCGAACCGCCGGCTCGCCGGGCAGCTCCTCGTCCGCCGGCGGGAGGATTATGTCGGCGGCCGTCACGACCGCGGCCTCGGCCGACGGGGGCAGCCCGGCGCGTCTCAAATCGTTGAGCGCCGCGTCGGAGCACTCGGAGCCGTCATATGCGATCAGGATTTTCGAGACCTCTTTCATCTTCCACCTCCAAGGGGCGTGCGGGGGTCGGCCGCGCGCTCGCACGTTTGACATCGTCGGCCGGGCGGCTTACCGGGCCTGACGGCTCCTGGGCGGACGCGGAAGGGGGCGGCGCGTGGGTTGGGCGGATCAGTGCCTGAGCGAGCGGGTTGTGAGTCGGGCGCGGCCTGCGTGCGGCCGATATAAGTAAGGCGGGGAAGCTCGAACATTACTGACTCCTTTCGCGCGTCGGCGCAAGTTTGACTTGCCGCGGGCGCGCAAAAGGAAAAGACCCTCTGCGCTCCGCGAGAGCCGCAAAAGGTCTTGGTCGTCGAGCTAACTTTTCGCTCTTCCCGGTAGGCCGGGCGCCTCGCTTCGGGCGCCGTGTTGACGGCCTCACCGGACCTATTTTAAGGAAGGTGACCTACTCCCCTTTCAGTTGACGCCATTCTACGCCCAGTCTCACAGGGAACTCAATCCCCCGGCGCGGCCGTGTCGTCGGAACGTGGGAGGCCGTTCCCGCTCGCGACGCGCCGTCGCGAGCGGGCGTGCACGGTCAGCGCGCGTCGCCGCTGAGTGTAACTGTGAACCTCTTCCCGGCGCGGCGCACCGCCAGGGTCGGCTCCCGTTCGAGCGTGGCGGGGGGCCGATCCGAAAGATCGAGGGCGTGAGGCGTCTGCCCGTCGATTGACTCGATCACGTCGCCGGCACGCAGGCCGCCGCGCTCGGCGGGGCTGTCGGGGTTGACTTCGAGAACCACGAGGCCGTGGTCGGGCACCTCGCGCCCGGCGACTTCGACCGACGCCATGTAGAGCATCGCCTTGACGCCGAAGGGGAGCAGCGGTCTGAAGGCCGGGCCGGTGCCGGCCGCGCCCATGCGGTGCAGGCGGGCGTTGGCCTCTTCCAGCTTTTTGCGCGAGCGGACGAACTCAAACTCCGCGCTTATTTGCCGTGCGTGTAGCTCCGTGTAACGGCGGCGCAGTTCTTCGAGCTGCCTCACTTTCTCGCCCCGGCGCGCAACCTCTTCCGCCGACGCGGCGAGTTCCGCGGTCTTCGCCTTGCGGAGCGACTCGCCGAGCGCGCCCATCTGTTCATCGAGTCGGCGCACCTGCTCGTCGATGCGGCGCACGGCCCGTTCGGCCTCGCGCGTCTCGGCCTCGGCCGCACGCGCCTCGGCCCGCGCCGTCTCAAGCGCGGGGTTCTGCGACTCGCTCAGCCGCACCTGGAAGCTGCGCGGCGACTCGTTGGCCCGGTGGATGGTGAACTCGGCCGGGCGGTCGCCGCGCGCCTCCCTGAGCAGCAGCGACATGTCCTCGACGCCGCCCACGTAGAAGTTGTTGATGCGGGAGACCACGTCGCCGGGGCGCAGGCCGGCGCGGGCGGCGGGCGTGTCGGGCGCGACGGCGGTCAGCAGCACGCCCTGCTTGCGGCGCAGCAGCTCGCCCGCCTGCGCCCGCGGCCAGCCCTGCGCGGTGAAGAACTCCAGGGGCGCTTCGGCCACGGCGTCGCCGCGCGCGCCGAGCCACGGCTGCGGCACGCTCGCGCGCCGCTTCATCACGCGCTCCGCCGCCGCGCTCACGACCTCGGCCGAGATCAGCCGCGTCTCGCGCCCGCGGCTTTCCTCGACGATGCCGGCGAGCGAACCCGCCTCGGTCAGCGCGACGCTGCCGGCCCACTCGGGCGAAGCGGGGCGCTCGACCTGCAATGTCAGGGCGACCGCGCGGCCGGCGGGCGAGCGGCTGACCTCCTTGAGCCGCCCTTCGATCTCGGCCAGGCTCATGTAGAGGAAACCGGAGACGCCGACCGGCCTGTGATCGTTCCCCGCCTGATCGCCCGCCTCGTTCTTCCGCGCCCCGGCTTCGGTCACTGCGAGGGCTTCGGCGACCTGGGCCGGGAGCGGGGCGACCAGCCGCACGCGCTCGCCGACCGCGGGCGACTCCTGCCGCGCGGCGCGCGGGTTCAGGACGGCCTCCGGGGCTTCAAGCAATGAGAGGCCCGTCGCGCTGTCGAAGCCGACGAACTTGACGGGGATGTGAGCGCCGTCCTGCTTCATCAGCAGCAGGACGGAGTCGCCCGTTTGCGAGGTCGGCCCGTAGAAGTCCGGGAAGAGCGTGGAGACGTTGAGCATCTCCGCCTCGGCGCGCGGCAGACGTGCGACGACCGAGCGGCCGTCAGGCAGCACGTAGCCGGCGACGACGCTCACGCGCACGAACTTGTCGTCAAAGGCGTCGGCGAAGGGCGCGCCGGGCGGCGTCACGAGAGCGCGCAGCTTCCACCCGCGCAGGCGGTGGACGACGGCCGTGACGGGCGGCGCGGGTGTGGCGGGCCGGCGCGGCGCACCCGTGACGGTCGCCGGGCGTTCGGGGGCGGGGGGCGCTGTCAGCAAATCCCTACCGGCGGGCGCGGACTGCGGCTGCGACTGCGCCGCCGCAGAGAGCTGGCCGAACAGGCACACGGCGAACAAGCACGCATAGGCGAGCCGCCCCGACCACACCGCGCGACTGCGATGCGGGGTCAGGGTTGCGCCTTTCGGTCGTCCGAGTGTGTTCGACACGTTTACCACACGCCCTGCTTCTTCGTGGCCTTCGTGAAGGTGACGTTCGTCGGCCGCGCGGCCGGCTCGTTCGAGCCGAAGGCGACGGGATCGACGTTGACGACGTGCGCCGCGCCCTTCGTGTCCTGGAAGAGGACTTGCAACGGCCGCTCGCCCGCCGACACCGGCAGCGGGATCGCCGAAGAGACGATGATCGGCCCCGCCGTCATGCTCGAAGTGGTCGTCTCCATCTGCGCCGCTCCGCCGCCGCTCGACGCGACGGTCTCGGTGGCGGGCTGCGCCGCCGCCGTCGCCGCCTGCTTGCGTTGCGACCGTTCCACGGCCTTCATCGCAGCAACTGACTCACCCCGCGCCCTGCGCTGCGCCGCGACTGCCACATCCGACAGGGCGGGCGTGGCCGTCGCTCTAGTTGCGTCCGGCTCGGCGATCTTCCCGCCGGTCACGTTGCGCGCGGCCGTCTCCGCGCCCGCGGTCTCGACAGGGTTCGCCGCCGCCGGCTGTCCGGCGGGCTGCGCGGCCGTTTCCGGGGCGGCGGGCTTCCATGAGTTACTTGTCTGCAACGCGAGTGCGGCGGCGAGGGCGAGGCAGCCGACCGCCGCCAGCAGCCACGCGGCGCGCGGCTGAAGATTTCGCGACCATGGGCGCGCTCGCGCGGAATCCGCCGCGGCCATGCGCGCGCGCAGGCGGAACCCGAAATCTGCCGGCGCGTCAACGCGCGCGAGGCCGGCGACGAGGCCGCGGAGCGCACGCATCTCGTCGCCGAAGTCGCGGCAATCCGCGCAGGCGGCAGCGTGCGACGCGGCGCGCGCGGACGGGTCGCCCGCCGCCGTGCCTGATTCTTCGATCACTGCCCTGTACTGCTTGCAGTTCATCTCGCTCACCCCGAACCCCCTCACAGGTACTGCCGCAGCTTGTCGCGCAAAAAAGCGCGCGCGCGGCTGATGCGCGACTTGACCGTGCCCTCGCTCATGTCGAGGATGCGGGCGATCTCCTCGTAGCTGCGCTCCTCCACGTCGCGCAGTACGAGCGGCACGCGGTACTTCTCCGGCAGCGTCGCAATCGCCCGCGAGACCGCCTGCCGGCGCTCGTCGTCAACGAGCGTCGTGTCGGCGAGCGGGCGCAGATCGGCCGGGTCGAGTTCGCAGTCGTCGCCGCCCTGCTCGCGCGGCTGGAAGAAGCCGGTCAGCGAGACCAGCCGCTGCCGCTTGCGCTTTCGCAGCTCCGAGATCGCGAGGTTCGTCGCGATCCGGTAGATGTAGGTCGAGAAGGCGTAGCTCGACTGGTAGCGCTCGGCCGCGCGGAAGACACGCATGAAAGTCTCCTGGGCCAGATCGACCGCCGTCTCGTAGTCTCCGACGACGCGGTAGGTGTAGTTCGTGATCTGGCCGCGGTAGCGCCTGACCAGCTCGGCGAAGGCCGCCTCGTCGCCATCGCGCGCCCGTGCGAGCAGGCTGTGATCCGAGACGGGTTCGACCACGGACACACCGAGCCGCGCGGCGGCCGTGGGCTGTGCCGCCAGGGGCAGTTCTTCGACTGAAGTCAGAGCGCTCATCGCGGGACGGCGGGCTTCGCCGGGGGAGCGGCGCGTGCCGCGCGACCTCCGAGGTCGCCCTCCGCCACGCCCTTCCCCGCTGCCGGGCAAGCCCTCCGGACGCAGATTATACACCGCCGCGCCCGCGGGGCCGCCCGCGCGACACAAACACGCCCGGCCCGGCCCGCCGGTTCCAAAAATCCTCCGGGCGGCCGGCGTAAAAATCCTTCCCTCTAAGCCGCGCCGTCCTGCTATAATCCCGCCCGTCATTCGAGCCACACTCCGCCAGGCCCTGCTTTTGAGCGGCGTCCGTCCTGCAAGACGCACCTTCGGGCCGAACCGATCCTTCAAACAGTCTTCGGAAACTTTATGCCCCGTCAGGTCAAGCACCATACTGAAATTCTGGAAGCCATCGGGCGCGTCCCGATCATCTCCGAACTCGTCGAGCGCGGCGACGCGCACGGACACGGCGGCGACACCGACGGCGAGAACGGCAACGGCCACACCAGCGCGCACGCCGAGGGCGCGCACGGCCCCGAGTCGGAGGGGCGCGGCGGCGAGGGCGGCGGCGGGGTCGCCAATCAGACCGGCCCGTTCAAGTACGAACTCGACCTCGACGTGATCGCCTACGGCCGCAACTACAACGGCAAGAAGGTCGGCCCTTACGTCAAACTGTTCATCTACGAGCCGGGCGAGGAAGTGATCCGCCAGGGCGACTGGGGCGGCAACACCTTCTACGTCGTCGTAGAGGGCAGCCTCGACGTGTACGTCGCGGACGACGCGGGCGGCACGAAGAAGGTCGGCGAGCTGCCGCAGGGCACGAGCTTCGGCGAGATGTCGATCCTCGCGGGCGTCCCGCGCAACGCGACCTGCAAAGTGCCCGACGGGCGCACGGCCACCGTCCTTGAGATCACGCGCCCCGCCCTCCGACTGCTCCGCAAGCTCCACCGCTTCGGCAGCGCGCTCGACACCACCTACCGCAAACACGGCTTGGGGCGCACGCTCGTGGACGTGCAGCAGGCGGCCGGCGACCGCTTCGACAAGGACTTACTCAAACAGCTCGGCGAGGCCGCCCGCTTCGTCGTTTACGGCAAGGGCCACGTGATGCACGAGGAGGGCGACGCGGTCGAGAAAGTCGTCTTCCTCAAGAACGGCTGGGTGCGGCGCGTGCGCGGCATGAAGGTTCTGGCGGACGCCGCCGAGGTGGTCTCCGCAATCGAAAAATCGGAGGGCGTGGATTTCCTCGGCGCGGGCAACTGCCTCGGCCTCGAAGGACTCGGCGGCGGCGACGCCAACGCGCGCTGGGGCTACACGGCCACGGTGCTCACCCGCACCGAGGCGCTTGAGATCGACGTTGACACCCTCCGCAACAACCCGCGCCTGCTCGCGGCGGTGCGCGACTCCTTCTCCGCCTTCTCGCTCGCGGACGACGACGTGAAGATCGACCGCCGCGAAGACCTGCGCGCGCTCGCCGCCGCCGAGAAGGAGATCACGACGGGCCTCGTGGACGCCACGAACCTGCTCGTGATGGACATGGACCTGTGCGTGCGCTGCGGCAACTGCTCCATGGCCTGCCACAAGGTTCACGGGCGCTCGCGGCTGCTGCGCCGCGGCATCCACGTCGTGCGCCCGACGCGCCTCGGCTCATCGTCCACGCAGCACGTCCTCGCGCCGTCCGTCTGCCTCCACTGCCAGGACCCCGAGTGCCTCACGGGCTGCCCCACGGGCGCCATCGGCCGCATGTCCGACGGCCAGATCGACATCGACACGAAGACCTGCATCGGCTGCGGCGACTGCGCCGTGCAGTGCCCCTACAGCGCCATCTCCATGATCCCGCGCAAGGCCCCGGCCGCCGTCCCGCAGACGTGGAAGGATCGCGCGCGCTCGTGGATCAGCCTCGCGCCGCCCACGCCGCCCGCCGAGGTGACGGAGACGGAAGACCTGCTCGCCGTCAAGTGCAACCTCTGCAACAACACGCCGCTCAACCCGAAGGGCGCGAAACGGCACGCCTACTCGTGCGAGGAGAACTGCCCGACGGGCGCGCTCGCCCGCGTCAACCCGCGCGAATATTTCGACGAAGTCCGCGGACGGGTCGGCCTCATCTTCCAGGATCAGACGCACGCCATCGGCCGCAACATCCACCGCCGCGATCCGCTCTACAAGCTCTGGAACGTCGGCGGCATCATCGTCACCCTGCTGCTCGCGGCGGCGACCGTCTGGGGGATGATGCGCTACGGCCTCGACGGGCGACTGGGCGGCACTTGGCTGACCGTGCGGTGGCTGACAGGGATCGTCGGCTTGGTGGGCATCGCGGCCGTGATGTCCTACTCGGCGCGCAAGCAGGTTTACCGCCGCCGCGCCGGCCCCTTGCGCTACTGGCTGCTGCTCCACGTTTACGCGGGCGTGGCCGCTGGCATCCTGCTCCTGCTCCACGGCGGGACGAGCACGGGCGGACTGCTGACGACCGCGCTGATGCTCTCCTTCGACCTCGTTATCCTGACGGGCCTGTTCGGCACGGCCGCCTACATCATCGCGCCGCGCGTCATGACGAGCATCGAGGGCGAGCCGCTGCTCGTCGAAGACCTCCGCGCGCGCCGCGACGAACTGCGCACGCAGCTCGCGACCATCGGCCAGCAGAGCGGCCCCGATCTGCGCGATCTGGTTAAGCGCGAAGTGCGCCGCCGCTTCCTCTCCTTCGGCTTCCTGCTGCGTCAGTACCTCCGCCGCGAGAACCTCGATGATCTCCTGCGCCACGCGCGCAAGGAGGTGCAGGGCCAGGCCGACTCCCTGAGCGATACCGACTCGCGCAGGCTCTTCGACGAGGCGGTCGAGGCCACGGTGCTGCTGCGCCGCGCCGACTCGCTCATCTACCTGCACCAGCTCCTCAAGCTCTGGCTCGCGCCGCACGTCGTCGCCACGGCCCTGATGCTCGTGCTGATGCTCGTCCACATCATCCAGGTCGTCTTCTTCGCGGTGCGGTAGCCGCCCCCTGAAACTTCGCCGGCATGGAAACACAGACCAGCAAGTTCATCATCAACCGCGAGGATCGCTCAATCGATCCCATCACAGTCGTCACCGAGGGGCTGACCATCGGCAACCTCCCCGACTGCGAGTTGCACCTGAACCACCCGACCGTCTCCGAAATCCACGCGGGCATCGTCCAGCTCGGCGGCGACTTCTACATCACGCACCTGAGCAAGTCGAACTCGACGACCCTGAACGGCAAGCTCGTCGAGGGCCGCGCGCAAATCTCCGACGGCGACATAGTCCAGATCGGCCCCTTCCTCCTCACGCTCCGGCGCGAGGGGCGCGCTCTCCGCATCGACGTGAGGTACGAGGTGGGCGTGCGCGTCGGCGACGGCGCGGTCGCGGGCGAGCAGGCCACGGCCGCCATCGCCGACGAGGTCGCGCCCGCGCCCTCCGCGGCGGCGCAGTCGGCCTCGGCCTCGGCCGATCAGCAGGCCGCGCAGGGCACAGGGGGCGAGGACGAGGGCGGCGCGGACGCCTTCGAGGTCTTCTGGAACAAGCGACTGCGCGAGGCGGGCAAGATCGCCAAGCCCTCGCCGCTCCGGCCGCACGCCCCGCCGCGCCTCGGCAAGATGCGCCACAACTGGAAGCCCACGCGCGATCTCGTCCGCCCCTGGCCCGTCTCGCTCTTCACCTGGGCGCTCGTCGTCGTCGGCGTCCTCTCGGTCGCCGCGGCCGTCGCCTATACCAACGCCTACTCGCCCGCGCCGCTCTCCGATCCTCACGCGCGTACGCAGCTCGCCTCGCAGACGCAGATCGCGCAGCGAGCGAACGCCAACTCCTGCACGACCTGCCACACGCTGACCGGCGGCATGGAGCAGAATTGCGCCTCGTGCCACACGACGCAGGCCTTCTCGCCCGCGCCGCTCGACGCGCACGCCGCGGCCGGCGTCGGGTGCTCGACCTGCCACTCCGAGCACAAGGGCCGCGATTTCCGCCCGGCCGTCGCCGCGCTCAGCGCCGACTTCCAGCGCGGGGTCGTCCCCGACAACACCTGCACGGGCTGCCACAACGACGCCAACAAAAAACTCTACAACGGCCGCACCGTCTCCACCCCGCACGGCGGCACGTTCGGATACCCCGTAGTAGCGGGGCAGTGGAAGTGGGAGGGTTTGAGCCAGTCCGCGTGGAATGACAAGCCGGAGGAAGTGCGCCAACTTCTGGCCGCGTTCCCCGCGGCGAACGAGAACGAGCGCCGCAACGCGCAGTTCCACGCTCTGCACCTGCACCGCATCCGCGCCGTCGGCGGCCTCCCCGCGAACGAGGCCGGCGAGCTGACCTGTTCGAGCTGCCACAACCGCTGGGGCACGAGCATCGACCGCGAGACGCCCCGCCAGACCTGCGCCCTCTGCCACAACGGCAGCACCGACGCAAAGACGGGCCGCGCCTTCGTCGCCTCGAACGCGCCCAACTGCACCTCCTGCCACGCGCAGCACCCGAAGCAGACGCGCCACTGGAACTCGTCGCTGCTGGCCGAGCGGAGGTAGCTGTTTTTTAGCTATTAGCTATTAGCTGTTAGCTTTTAGCCAGGAGTAGCGGAAATCGATTTGTTACCGGCTTGGACAGCGGCCGGCGTTTAGAACGAGGGTCAGGCGGCGGAGTTTTGCTTTTTTGTCTTAAGGCTAATAGCTAATAGCTAACAGCTTCTTTTCCCCATGAGAAAATCGCAACTCATCATCATCCTTGCGCTGCTCTTCGTGCTGCTCGCCATCAACCTGCTGAGCGGGGAGGACGCGGGCGCGAAAGACTTCTTCGGCGGCCTGCCGTGGTACGGGTGGGCCGGGGTCGGCTTCGTGCTCGCGGGCACGGGGATCGGGTTCGCGCTCCGCGACGCGGCGGCCGCGCGCCGCCTGCTCGAAGAGCCGCCGCCGCCGCCGCCGCAGGAGGACTCCGGCGGCCGAATCCAGCTCACGCCCGAGCAGATCGAGAAGTACGACAAGAACGGCCCCGCCTACCCGCACCCGGTCATCATCACCGAGCGGTGCATCGGCTGCCACGCCTGCGTCGAGGCCTGCCCCCACGACGTGCTCACCATTATCAACGGCACGGCGGCAGTCGCCGCGCGCGACCTCTGCATGGAGGACACGGCCTGCCAGGTCGAGTGCCCCGTCAACCCCAAGGCGTGCATCGTCGTCAACACCTCGAAGAGGATTCCGAAGAGGAAGGTGCCGACGCGCGACGCCAAGTTCATGACGAACGTGCCCGGCTGCTTCATCATCGGCGACGTGTCGGGCACGCCGCTCATCAAGAACGCCGCCAACGAAGGCGCGGACGTGATCAAGTTCGTCGAGGAGGAGCTGAAGGGCGCACAGCCCGAGCCGAAGGCCGAGCTGGACGTGGCGATCATCGGAGCCGGGCCTGCGGGCCTGTCGGCCGCCGTCATCGCGCAGCAAACCGGGCTGAGGTACGTCTGCGTCGAGCAGGACACGGTGCTCGCGACCATCGTGGCGTACCCGGCGAACAAGTACGTCCACTTCAAGCCGGGCACGATGGTCTCGCGGGGCGGCATCGACGTCGGCGGCGAGGGCTTGCAGCGCGAGGTCATCATCGAAAGCTGGAAGCAGACGATGCTCGACGCCGGCGCGCGCGTCAGCGAGCTTGAGAGCTGCAAGGGGGTCGAGCGCGCGAAGGACGGCGACTACTTCACGGTCAAGACCGCGCGCGGCGAGGCCAAGGAGCCGGCCGAGTACCGCGCCCGCCGCGTCGTCCTCGCCCTCGGCAACCGCGGCACGCCGATGAAGCTGGGCGTCAAGGGCGAAGACCTGGAGATCGAGCGCGACGGCAAGCGCCAGCCGAAGGTCAACTACCGGCTGGCCGACCCGGAGGAGTTCAAGCGCAAGAAGATGATCGTAGTCGGCGCGGGCAACTCGGCCATCGAGGCGGCGGTCGATCTGGTCGCCCGGCGCAACGGCGATCAGATCACCTACCGCCCTGCGGACGAGATCAACGAGGTCACGCTCGTCATCCGCAGCGACATCAAGAACGACCTGAAGTTCACGAACAAGCTCCAGGTCTTCCAGTGTATCGACGACGGCAAGATCAAGGTGATGTTCGGGACGGCGATCAAGGAGATCAAGGAGGATGAGGTCTCGCTGATGAACGCCCGCTCGAAGGAGGACAAGGGCACGATCAAGAACGACTTCATCTTCGCCCTCATCGGCGGCGAGCGCCCCAGCAAGTTCCTCGAATCAATCGGCATCACCATCGGGTAGCAATGAAGGGCCGCGGCGCGCGGTCGCGGCGCGCAAAAACTCTGAGGCCGCGTCGGTGTTCTTAAACACCGACGCGGCCTCAGAGTTTTTGTGGTGCGTGATTCTACCGGCCGGGCCTCACTGTTCGAGACCGTTGGTCGGGACGGGCCGCCCCATCGATTCGTAAATCTGGACGATCTGGGTCATCTTCGCGCGCGCCTCGGAGTTCGACGGGTCGTACTTGAGGGCGCGGCGGAAGTCGCCGAGGGCGAACTTGTAGAGGGCGGGCGCGCCGGCCTCGTAATAGACGTTCCCGCGCTCGACGTAGGCCGCGGCGGCTGCCTTTTTGTCGGCCTCACCCGCGCCGCCGGCCTTCGCCTTCGCCTCGGCCTTTTCGATTTTCGCGTCAAGCTCCGCGGTGTTCACGGCCGGGTTCGACGGCGCCGCGCCGCCCCCGGCCGGGGCCGCCGGCTGCGCGGGCTGCTGCTGCGAGCCGCCGCCGTGCGCGGACGCGACGGGCGGAAGCCCCGTGCTCGTCTGCGCGCCGGAAGCGGGCGCGGCGGGCGACGCGGCCGTAGTCGCGGCCGGGCCGTTCGCGTTGCGGGCCGAGGCGTCACCCTCGGCCGTGGGCTGCGGGCCGCAGGCGGCGAGCGCGAGGAGCGAAGCGGAGGAGAACGTGACGAGGAATTTTCGCATGATCATTGCCTTGTAAATCTACCTCCGGACGAGTTTTCGCCCGCGCCCGTGACTTGCGGACGGGCGCGGGCGAAGTTGTGTTGAAGTTTGCGCGCCTTAGCTACCCGAAGTGGTCTTGCCGTTGTGGCACTCGGCGCACTTGATCGGGGCGGTCGTCGCGGCCTTCACCTTCTTGACCGACTCGTGGCACTCGATGCAGTTGATGTGGTAGGCGTTCTCGTTCGTCAGCTCGACCTCGTCGCCGTTGGCGCGTGTGAAGGTGACGATCTCCGGCCAGCTCGCCGGCTTCGTGCCGGCCTGCGAGTGGCACTGGGCGCAGCCCTTGACCGGCTTCGAGTCGGGCTTTTCGAGCAGTGCGGTGGTCAGAACCACGTCGCGCTCGGAGGTCACGAGGTTGTTCGTGAGAGCAGCCTTCGGCTGATCCGTGTGGTGGCACTCGGCGCAGCTCGGCACCGACTTCATGTCGGCGCTGTAGTTCTTCGTCGAGTGGGTGACGTGGTTGAAGGGGACGACTTCCTTGTCCGGGCTTTTCGTCGTCTTCGGACTCTTGTTGAGGACGACGTGTTCGGGCTGCTTCTTGCTTTCGCGGAGCGCGAGGTTGGCCGCCGCTGGCGAGAGATGCGAAGCCGAGAGGGCGACGAAGCCGAGCGCGACGGCCGCGAGTGTGATGAATAGTTTCATAGCCTTTTCCCTGAAGGCCCCTACAGCAGGGGTCGAGTTCGGTCGATGACTGATTTCAAAGGGAGAGCCGTCGAGTCGCGGGAAAGCACGAACCGCGTGGACAAATTTTTCCAACCGGGGAGTCCGGCGATGAATGATAGACAGGGGCCGGTTCCTTGTCAATCACTTTCCGAAGTGACGCGGCTCACGGGCCGAGGCGGAAGGTCTGGCCGGCGTGGCACTTCGCGCAGTTGTCGAAGCGCGCGTCGCCGAAGACGACCCGGCCGCCGATCCTGCGCCGGTCGTTGTGGCAGGTGGCGCAACTGATGCCGCCCGCCGCGAAGTGCTGCGCGAAGCGCGGGGCCGTGACCTGCTGCGACTGCGGCAGGCCCGCCCGAAGCTGATGGCAGTCGTTGCAGCCCATGCCCTGGCGCGGGCCGTGCGTCGAGTGGCGGAAGGCGACGAAGGAGCGCGAGGCGGCGGCCGTGCGGAAGAAGCGCCCCACCTGATGGCACGCCCCGCACGATCCGATGTCACGGCCGCCGGCCGATGCGCCGGGCGTGTGGCAGGCGTAGCACTGCGAGTGCGCGCCGAGTCCGGCGGGGATAGACATCGCGGCTGAGCGGCGTCCGGCCGGGCGGTGGCAGGCGGCACAGCCTTCGGCGGGGCGGGCCGAGCCCGTGTCGTGCTGCGCGTGGTCGAAGCGCGCGTTGAAGCTCTGGAGCGTGGGGAAGTTTTTGACGGGCGGGTTCTGGCCGTCGAGGCTCGTGTGGCAGATGGCGCACATCGGGATGTTCGGCGTGACGAACTGCGGCAGGTGGCAGCCTGTGCAGGCCTTGTGGCCCGGCAGGCGCGGCGAGGCCGAGTTGTCGCGCCGCTCGTGGCACGAGGCGCAGGCGAGCGAGGCGTGGCGCTGGCTCGTGTGCAGGAACCTTGAGAAGTCCACGTTCGACTGCCGGGCCGCGGCGAGGAAGTTTACGCCCGGCGGCGCGGCGCTGGCGCGCGAGACGGCCGCGCGACCGCCGAAGTAAACGCCCGTGACCAGCGAGCAGACGAGGCAGGCGGCGAGCAAGGCGGGCGGGACTCGCCCGCCGCGCGCGCGCGCGCCGGTCGCAAAGCGACGCGCCGCCGGTCTCCAAGTCCGCCGTAGCTCGATCATCAACCTGTCGCCTTCAGTCCTTTTTCTCCGCCTGCTGCTTCTCTCTCTCGATCAGCTTTTCCACCTCGCGGTCGATCCGGCTCAGCTTCGGTTTCAACTCCTCTTGACACCGGGCAGGCAGTATCTTCCCCAAGAAATTTTTCTTGTCTCTCTCTACTTTCTTGTCTGTCTCCATTCGCTCAGTTGGACGCTTAAGCTCCGACTCCTGCTTTTTCCCCTGATACACGACGCCCGCGTACACGGCCTCGAAGTGACTGCACGGCGGCAGGGGGTTGGAGCTGATGGGTGGAACGTGGCAGTAGGTGCAATCGAACTCGGTCTTCAGATTGCCCGTCTTTGAATCGCGTAGCTCATTGTAGATCGAAGACGGGAATCTCGACGTGTTTGGCGGGGCCGCGTGACACTCCGCCGTGCCGCAGGACTTCGCCTCCACCGCCCTTAATTCCCTCAGCGTCGCGGCCGTCGTGACCGGCCTGTGGCAGGAGATGCAGGTAATGGCGCTGCCGTCAGCCCTCTTCTTATGCTGAGGGATCTCATGGACGTACTTCATCGAGATGCGCTGCGGCCAGAGCGGCGCGCGCTGAGAGGCGACGCGGGCGAGCGCCGCAGGTATCACCCGCGGCTGGCCGGCCGCCGCGGCCGGCGTGGCCGGGGTCGCCGACGAAGACGCGACGGCGGGCCTCGACGCCGCGACGTTATTCTCGTGGCACCCCACGCACTGATTCGCGAACGGCTTATGATCGCGATCCTTAACGCCCTCCTGCCAGTGACACTGGAAGCACTTGGCGTGGCCCGCCAGCGTCGTCATGAACATGCCCGTTTTCGGGGTAAAGCCCGCGCCCGCGGGCTGTGGGGACGGCGACGCGGAAGCCGCGGTACTGCCCTGCCGCGGGCCGCCGGCCTGCGCCGCCGCGGGCCGCGCGAAGTCGCGCTTATCGACCGTGTGGCAGTAAACGCATGCGTCGTCCTGCGTCTTGATGTTGGTGAAGAGTATGCGGAACACTTTCATGCCGATGGCAGGGTTCGCGTGAGTCTTGTGGGGGAAGAGGTCGGCGAAATCCGGCGGCTCCGCCGTCTTCGGGAACGGGAAGCGCGCCGCCGAGCGCGGCCCCGTGACGGTGTGGCAGTTCGAGCAGATGATGGGGCGCGCGCCGCGGAAGAACTCCGCGCGGTGGCACCCGACGCACGAAGGGTGATCGGGGAAGTCCGTCACTTCGAGTTTCGCAGCCTGCGCCGCGGGGAAGGCGGCTGCGCCCGGCCCCGCGAGCAAGGGGATGGCGTGGCACGAGGAGCATTGCCGGCGGTGCTCTTCCCTGGCGTGACTGAACCTCGAGTAGTCGGTCGCAGGGGGGCGCGGTTGAGTCCTGCGCCTCTGCGTCCGCCGCTGCCGCGGGCGCTGTAACGCTGCCGGCTCAGCCGCGGCCGAAGGCGCGGACGACTCGGCCGCGCGCCCGGCGACGAAGACGGCCCCGGCGGCGCAGCAGGCGAGGAGCGCGGCGCACAGGCGCGCGCCTAAAAGACGCGGCACGCCGCGCGTACCCCTCTTTCGCAACCCGCCGTGAGCTTTCACAGTCTGGAGTCGGTTCACTAGACCGAGGCCCCGGGGGTTGGAACGCTGGCCGCGCGGGGCGTTACGAAGACGTGCCGAGTTAAGATCGAAAAGATGTCTGGCGCAGTGGGTTGTAGCACAGACGCGCGCGGCTGACAACGGTAAAGTTCGCGCGCCCGCCGCCGCGCAGCGGTAAAGCCTGAAGGTGGCGCGGGCCGACGAACCGCGGGGCCGCGGGCTGCGGCAGTCCGCAGCTACCGGCCGTCGCCCGCCGCGCGCGGCGAAGGCTTGGCCGCGGCCTCGATCTCCTCGCGCAGCCGCGGGATAACCTGGTTGTTCGGGTTGGCCTGTTCGAGCCGCGCGAGCGTGGAGCGCGCCTCCGCCACGTTCCCCTTCTGCGCGTAGGCGAAGGAGAGGAACTGGAGCGAAGGCTCGTGCCGTCCGTCAACCTTGAGCGCGCGCTGGAACTCCGCGATGGCGCGGTCGTACTCCGGCGGGTTTTGCAGGAGCAGGACGCGGCCCAGGTCTGCGCGCACGTCCGCGTCGTCGGGACTCTTAGCGAGGGCGGCCGTGAACCACTTCTCGGCGGCCTTGTAGTTGCCGGCGTCCGCGTTGACGTGTCCGAGCGCGACCACGGGGTTCAGGTTGTCGGGCTGAAGTTCGTTGGCGCGGAGCAGGAAGCCGAGCGAGTCGTCGAAGCGTTCGGCGCGGTAGGCCGTCTCTGCCGCGTCCATCTGCGCGCCGAAGTCATTCTGGTTCTCGCGGGCGCGCTTCGCGGCCCCCTCGGCCGCCGCGCGCAACTGCTC
Source organism: Pyrinomonadaceae bacterium (assembly GCA_035295985.1). Lineage (GTDB taxonomy): Bacteria > Acidobacteriota > Blastocatellia > Pyrinomonadales > Pyrinomonadaceae > JAIVGV01. The sequence continues at coordinate 28,654 of DATHBT010000140.1, forward strand.
CGGGTTCGCCGCCGCGTTCGACTGCGCCTGGCCGGCTTCGCCCGCGGCCCGCGGCGCGGGAGCGGTGGCGCGCTGGTTCGCCCAGCTCGCGAACAGAAAGCCGAAGAACAGCCCGAACCCGATGCCGACGAGCGAGAAGAGGACGGAATCTTTGTTCATCGTGACAGGTGACAGGTGACGGGTGACAGGAAAGAAATGTTTTTCCTGTCACCCGTCACCTGTCACGGTTTAGGGCTTTTAAGCGTAAGAGTGCAGGCCCGGCAGCAGGTAACTGACGCCGAGGTAGGTGAAGATGACGAGCAGGAAGGCGACGACGGCAAAGTAGGCCGACTTCTTGCCCGTGACGCCGCGCGCGATCCTCGCGTGGAGGAAGCCGCCGTAGGTCAGCCACGCGACGAAAGCGCCGGTCTCCTTCGAGTCCCAGCCCCAGTAGCGGCCCCACGACTCGTTGGCCCAGATCGCGCCCGTGATGAGCAGGATGGCGAGTCCGGCGAACGAGACACTCGCCGTGCGGTACATCAGCCCGTCGAGCTTCTCGGCCGAGGGCAGCGCCGCGCGGAGTTTTTCGGTGCGGAAGCTGAAGAGCGAGGCGAAGAGCGTCGCCGCGAAGGCCGTGATCAGCGCGGCCAGCTCGACCGGGTTCGCGTTCAAACTCAGGCGCAGGCGCGACCCGCTCAACTGCACGAACTCTTCGGTCGCACCGCGAAGCTGAGCCGGCGCGAGCGTCTTCACCTGCTCCGGCTGCATCCCCTGCTGACCGGCGAGCCACGCGCCGAACTCCTGGTACTGAGTGGTCGAGTAGCACTTCGAGAAGAAGCTGCCCGAGGCCGGGCACGGGCCGAACGCCTCGCCGCTCTTGATGTGCGTGACGAGCAGCACGATGGCGGCGACCTGAACGACCAGCGACGCGACGAGCAGCCGGTGGCCCCAGGCCCTCGCCTTCTCGCTCTGCTTCTTCAGATAGACCCCGAAGAGGATCGATACCGCGAGCAGCACGAGCGTCGCAACGATGAGCGCGGGGCCGACCCACGGCAGTTGTACGCGCAGCGGGATAGACATCCGCGAGCCTTCGAGCACGGTCGAGGCCGCGTAGTTTCCAGTCAGGACGAGCCGGAATGCCCCGAACTGCCCGCCGACCGTGATGAACGTCAGGATCGCGAAGACGCTCGCCCAGATCGCCATAGACTCCGGCTTCGTCCCGACCTTGAGCAGGTAGAGGACTGCCGCGGCGAAGCAGACGAGCGCGACGCCGTAGGCGATGGAGGCCGTGCCGACGTGGATCGGACGCCAGTACGAATCGAGTACGGGAGGCAGGTTGATGAACTCGTCGCCGATGAAGCGGGCGAGAATCAAAATTAGCGAGGCGAGCGGGAGCGAGAGCGCGCCGATGAAGCGGAAGCTGCGCCGGCCCGAAATGAGCATCGTCGTCAGCCCCGCGCCGCAGGCGAAGGCGAGCGATAGATCGTAGAGGTTGGCGAACGGGATATAGCGCCAGACCCACGGCATCTGCTCCGGGCCGTAGCCGTTGCGTTGCAGAATCTCAAGCTCGCGGTCGTGCGCCGCGACCCAGCGGATGCACCAGCTCGCGAGGTTGAAGAAGTAGCCCGCCCCGGCGGCCCACAGCCCGATCTTCTGCGCCATGCCAGACGGCGCGTAGAGGTTCGTCAGCAGGAAGGCCGCGCCGATGAGGTAGCCCGCGAGCGCGAGCATCATCAGCGCGCCGTCGTTGATGAAGTTCGCGCCGCCCATCTGGATGCGCAGCAGCGTGAGCGCGAGCGCCGCGATTGTCGGGATCAGGAACGGCAGGTACAAGCGGAGCGAGCGCCAGTTGGCGTCGATTTTCGGGGCGGCGACCTGCGCCGGGGTCTTTAAGACTTCACTCATGATTCCACCTCGATGGGTTCACCCGTGATAGCAGACTTGAGCCGCTTGAAGCGGTCTTCGAGCGCCAACTGGTTGCGGTTCGCGTCGCCGCCCAAGGCGACCTCGAACGTGCCGCCCTCGCGCTCCTCGACGATGGCCCAGAAACGCTGGTGCGAGAAGAAGAAGACGGCCGAAAGCGTCAGGCACAGCAGCGTGCTCCCGACGTAGAAGACGGTCGCGCCGGGGTCTTTCTGCACCGCGAGCACGTGCGCGTCGGCCACCTTCTCGAAGCTCGTCAGGCGGAACTTGTAGCCCGCGACCGCCCGGCCGATGGGCGCGCCCGAAGGCAGCTCCTGCGCGAAGGCGAAGGCCCGCTCCTGTTTACCGTCCGGCGTGCGGACGACTAACTGCGCGGCCGGGTTGTTGTACTCGCCCGACGCCGTGCCGATCTGCGCCCCCGACATCGCGAAGTCCGGCTGGAACTGGACGAAGTCGATCTGCGTGCCGTCCGGGAGCTTGGCCGAGCCGCCGCGCGGGATCGTGACATCGACGGGCTGGCCGCCCGCCTCCGGCGTCAGGCGCAGGCCGATCTGGCGCGCGCGGCCGACGTTGATGAAGCTGGCCTGGAAGAAGCGGTAGCCGCGGTAGTCGTGCGGGTTGTTCATGTGGACGACGGCCGTGTGCTCGCCGTTCTCGTCCTTGATGCGGATGTGCGTCAGCCAGTCGATGGTGTTGTCGGCCGTGATCGGCCCGTCCAGACGGATCAGTTTCTGCTGGATGTCCGTGCAGGTGACTTCGAAAGGCAAGTCCATCGAGGAGCGGCCGAGTTGCAGGCCGCGGTCGTCGAGGTTGAAGGTCGTCTCCGCCATCTCGCTCGACGTCTCGCCCGGCGCGAGCGGCATCTGGCCGTTGCGCTGGAACATGTTGGTCATGAAGCCGCCGAGGAAGATCGTCAGCAGCCCGACGTGGACGGCGTACGCGCCCAAACGGTTCCACGTCCCGCGCTGCGCGAAGACGACCGTGCGAGTCCCCTTCTCCGTCACGCGCGGCCTCTTCAGGCCCACCGACTCGCACGCGGCGGCGACGCGCCGCGCGACATCCTCGCGCGACGCGCCGCGAACGCCCACGACCTCGTGAACCTGCTGCGTCTTCAGCCACACCGGCCCGGCCTCGACCTTCGGCTTGCGGATGTAGGCCCACGCGCCGGGGAAGCGGTCGATGGAGGCGAGCACGATGTTCAGGGAGAGGACGAGCAGGAGGACGTTGAAGTACCAGGCGTGGTAGATGTCGAAGAACCCGAGCGTGCCGAAGAGCAGTCGGGTCGCGGGCGTGAGATCGGCGAAGTACTTGTCGAAGCCCTCGACGTTCGTTTGCATGACGAGCATCCCGATCATGCTGAAGACGACGAGCAGCATCAGCAGCGTGATGCCGAAGCGCACGGAGCTTAACAGGTTCAGGAGGCGCGTGACGGGCGAGCGCGCGTTCGCAACTTTCGCGGCGGGGGCGGCCGGCGTCACACGTATGTCGGTTTTAGTCTCTTCGACGGCTGATGACATTGTCGTTGATGAAGACCTGAGCCTAAAAACAGTCCGGGGAGTTACCACCGAAACGGGCGACGGGCGCGGTCGGAGCTTTGAACCGCGGGCCGTGAATTTGGTTGCATGATAGCCGATAGTCTTACGCGCGGCAACTTCAACCGGCGGCGCGTGACTACGACTGAGCGGGGACGCGGCTATGGTATGATCCGCGCGCCCGGCAACGGTGTGACGCGAATCACCGCGTCAGCTCTTCGGCGACGACTTGCCGGCGTGCCCACCGTCATTTGCCTAACCCGACGCCGCCGAAATATCCTTCAACAGTACACCGCGAACGAACGCTTGGAGTGATTGCCCCCGAACATCATGTCTTCCAGAAATCTTCTCTTCTGCCTGGCCGGGCTGGTGCTCGGCTTCTCCGTCGGCTTCGTACTTGCAAACCAGGTCGTCCCGGCCGGGGGCCGTCAGGTAGCCGCCGACGGCCCCTCCTCGCCCGCCGCGCAGTCCGGCCCCGCCGCGCCCGGCACGGCCGGCCCGATTGATCCCACGCAGGCCGGCGGGCCGCTCCCCGCCGGCCACCCCGACATCAGCAACCTCGCCTCGGACGG
>DATHBT010000141.1:0-14043 GCA_035295985.1 Pyrinomonadaceae bacterium
GAGCTGGAACTCCGGCGACTGGAAGAACGACTGCGAGACGATCAGGCGGTCGCACCCGGCCGACGGGCTGGCGGGGTCGGTGTTGAAGACGTTCGGGCAGCGCGCGAGCACGCCCGTCCAAGGCTCGCCCGCCTCCGGCTCCCTAGAGAGGAAATCGAGGTATTGCATCCGCACGAAGAAGGCGTTGCCGGAGATCGGATTCGCCCCTTCGGCGGTGTCATTGTCGATGATGGTTAACGTCGCTGCGCCGATGTCACCGATCGCTCCCGCCTGCGGGCCGGACAGCCTGATCTGAAGGGTCTCCGCACCCTCGGCCCGCCCGTCATCTATCAGGGGGATTGAGACGGTCTTCGGTTGTACGTCGCCGGCCGCCCAGGTGAGCTTCTCTACCGTGGTGGCGTAGTCGCAGCGCGCGTACGCCTTGCCGTTCAGCGCGGCGCAGGGGACGGCCTCCGGATCGTCAACAGTCTGGAAGGTGACAGACGCGGCGGCGGTCGGGTCGCCCGCCCGAACGACTCTGACCTCTGCCCTCCCGTCCCCCTCCGAGACATTCAGGGTTGCTGACTCAAGGCGGAAGGTTGCGGGCGCTGCCGCCTGGCTGACCGTGACGGAGGAGCCGTCTGAGCGCAGTATCTGGCCCGCCCGCGCCGCCCCGGCGTTTGCCGCGACGGTGAAGCCGACCGTGCCTGTGCCGGAACCGCTCGCGCCCGAGTTGATCGTGATCCACTGGGCGAGGCTGCCCACCGACCACGCGCAGCCCTGCGGCGTGATCATTTGGAAGCTGCCTTGCCCGCCCGCGGCCGGGAATTCGTCCAGAGCCGGCGGGGCAACCGTGTAGGTACAGGGGACGCCTGCCTGTGTGACGGTGAAGGTCTGGCCCGCGACCGTCAGGGTGCCCGACCTCAGGAGAGAACTGGCGTTGGCCGCGACCGTGACGGTGACCGCACCGCTGCCGTTGCCGGCCGCGCCGGAGTTGATAGCGACGAAGTCGCTGTCGCTCGCGGCCGTCCAGGCGCAGCCGGTCGGGGCCGTAACGTTCACGGTGAAGCCCTCGCCACCCGCTGGTGAAGTGCGCGCCGCCTGCGACAGCCGGTAGAAGCAGGTGTCGTTCTCGACAATCGTGATAGTCGCCGAGACGGGAGGGCCGAGCGTCGCGACGCCGGTCGGGTCGCTGAGAGTTACCGTAAAGGTTTCGTCTCCTTCCACCGCGTCGTCGTCCAAAATAGGCACCGTGACGGTCTTGGTGACTTCGTCGGCGGCGAAGCTGATGACGCCCGACGCCTCTGTGTAATCGGAGCCTGCCACCGCCGTACCGCTACTGGTCGAGTAGCTGACCCCCACCGCAGTGCTCGGATTGACGGTGCGCGTGACAGTGACAGCCACCGCCCCGCCCCCTTCGCCGACTGTGTACGTCTGGGCGGAGAGATGGATTAAGGCCGGGACGCTGGCCGCCGTGAAGTCGGCCGATTGATCGGCCGAAAGGTTGTTGAAGGTGGGAGGCGCTGGCGTAAACGTGAAATTGGGATGAGACGGTGTGACAGTGTAAGTGCCGCCGGCGGTTAAGTTCTCGAACCGGTAAGCGCCGGTTATGTCCGTCGAGGCCGCGGCTGAGGTTGTGCCGCCCAAGGTGACGGTCACGCCGCCCAAGGGTTGATTGTCGGCCCCTCTGATCACTCTGCCGGAGATGCTAAAGGCGGGAGCGAGCTGCGTGACGACGAAGGGCTTGCCGCCGACGCTGATCGTGCCGGAGCGACTCTGCGGCGTCGTGTTCGGCGCGACCGTGTAGAGGAGGGCACCATGACCCTGCTGGTTGATTGTGGCCCCGACGTTCGAGATGAACGTGGCGTCTGACGTGATGGGCGGGTGGCAGCCGGCCGGCACTGTGAAGCTTTCGGTGAAGGACCCACCGCCCGCAGGCACGTTCTGCCGCGAGGTCTGCACGAGCGTAACTGTGCACGAGGAGGGCGTCGTGACTGAGAGTTGGTATGCACCCGTTAGACCGGCCGCGGCGGCGTTAGCGTAGATGCGGTAGGTGCCCGTGACGGGCAGCGTCAGGAAGCCGCCGACCGAGGGGTTGGGCAGCCGGGCGCTGGTGCTTACGCCGCCCTGCTCAGGGTCGGTCTCGTCAAAGAGGAAGCCGGCCGGGTCGTAGAGCAGCAGCCAGGCGTTGAACGAAGCCGCCATCGAGACGGAGACCTGCTGCCCGGCCGTGCCCTCGAAGGTGTACACGTCGATGAAGGAGCCGTCGAAGGGCAGCCGGCAGTCCCCGGCCGTGAGCTGCTGGCCCGCCGTGGGCTGGCCCGCGACGACCGACTGCGTCGGGCAGTTCTGGCCGACCGTGAGCGTGAGCGTGTAGTTCCCGACCTCGTTCGCGCTAAAAGAGTTGGCGAGGATGTAGTAGGTGCCGGTCGCCGGCAGCGTGGCGAGGCCCTGCCCCTGCCCGCCCGGGGGCGCGGGGATGCGCGCGCCGCGATCGCTGATACTTGTCCCGCCGGTCAGGCCGTCGTCGTTCTGCGCCAGTTCCGTGAAGCCGTCGGTCGAGAGCAGGAAGAGGAACGGATCGACGGCGCTCGAACTCATCTCGACTGAGACCTGCCGGCCGGCCGTCGCGGTGAAGGCGTACACGTCGAGGTAGGAGCCATCGGGCAGCCGGCAGTCGCCCGAGCCGAGCGAGGGATTCGGGGGCGTGAACGTGCCCGTGCCAGACCCGAGGTTCGAGGCCGTGCAGTTGCCGACGCTCGTCACCCTCAGCGTGTACGCGCCCGTCGCGCCGGAGAAGGCGCTGTTGGCGAGGATCGTGTAGGTGCCGCTCCCAGGGAGCACGGCCACGATGCGGGAGTTCAGGCCCGTGCCGGTGTCGTCGTTCTGGATGGTGCGGTAGCTGAGGGCCGTCTCGCCGGGCCGGAGCAGATAGAGGTAGGTGTCGAAGGCCGTCGAGTCCATCTCGATGGTGACGAGTTGGCCGGCCGCCCCCGTGAACGTGTAGGCGTCGTAGAAGGAGTTGTCCACGGGGCTGCGGCAGTCGTCCGAGGAGAGCGTGCCGTTGGCCGCGCCGCCGTTGATCGTGATCGGGGCAGAAGCACAACCCGTGATGGGCGTGCCGCCGAAGCTCCAGCTCAGCGCAATCGTACCCGCGCCCCCGTTCCAGCCGTCAACGGCGATCCGATAAGTCGTGCCGCCGACGGCGTTGAAGGCGATAGAACTGCTCGTCCCGCCGCCCGCCGCGTCGTCGTTCTTGGCGACGGGTGTGAGCGCGCCGACGTCCGACCCTGTGTAGGCCGCGAGGACGGTGTCGAAGTTGCTGCCTGCGCCCTGCGCGCTCTGCCCGGTGCTGAAGGTGAACGTGCCGCTCGACGGGGCCGTCCAGACGTACCAGACGGACTTGCCGCCCGGGTCGCCGTCGGGCGCGTGGCTCGGCTCGCCAGCCTCCTTCGTCGCTCCGACGTTCGTGCCAGTCACGCGGGCCGAAGTGCCGGAGAGCTGTTGGGCGTTGGCGAAGTCGTCGTTGGGCGGCGGCGCGGGCGGCGTGGTAAAGGGCGAAGCGACCGAGTAGCCGAAGAGATCGATGGCCTTCAGGTCGCTTTCCGAAATTGTATCGTGGCGGCCGGGCGGGATCGTCGGGTCCATGATGCCGATGGTCGGGACGCCGAAGCTGTCGTCCTTCCAGTGGCTGGCCTGCCGGGCGTCGCCGCCTGTGCCGTCGGGCTTGCCCGTCGCCAGCTCGATCTGAGCCCCGCCGCTGAAGTGGACGTGCAGGTCGTTCGCGTCCACACCCGACGTGAGAGCCCTCTGCGCCAGCAAGAAGTTGGCGGTCGGCCCCGCGCTGGGCCGGAAACGGTAGAAGTCCCAGACGGTCGCAAACAGCGGCTCGGTGGGGCGAAGTTCCCGGGAGCCGACCATCGAAAAGAAGCCGAGGGCGTGTCCGATCTCGTGGACGGCGACCGAGTCGAAGTCGGTCTGTGTCGGGTTGACCCCGTCGTCCGGGTTGAAGTCGAAAGAGAAGTTCGAGTTGAAGCCGATGCGCGGTGCGGGACGCGGGTTGCCGCCCAGGTCATTCTCAGGATAGCCGAGGGCGCGCAATAACGGCACCGTGAGAAGAATGTTGGAGACGTTACCGATGTCGGTCGGCAGGCTCGCCGCGGGCAGGCTGTTCAGCAGCGCCGCCTCTTCCGAGCCGGGCGGCGCCCGTTCGAGAAGGCGCTGCCGGACGCTCGCGTAGCTGAAGCTGTACATTGTCCCGCCCGTCGCCCCGAGCGTGTTGACCGACGAGTAAGGCTGGCCGAAGAAGGTCGTGCCGTAGTCAACGTCGATGGTGACTGTGATCTGCGTGGAGACGAGCGCCTCCCACTTGGCGGCGGCGTTGATGAAAGCCTGCTTGGCCTGCGGGTTGGCTTCGAGCTGGGAGGTGCCGCGCAGGACGATGATCAGCCCCGCGGAGGCTGAGGCCGCGGCCGACTTTTTATCCCGCAGGTGGTTGATCTGGCGGACGGGGACGCGCTCCCCGGTACTGAGGGATTCGCGCTCTCCGGCCCCGGCGAGCCGGCATGCCGCCTCGCCGCCCGGCGTCCGCTCGATGACGTAAACGGCCGCGTCATCTGCCGGTGGAGGGTCCTCGTCCATCGCGGCCTGTGTTTGCCACTCGTAGTTCGCTTGACGCAGGTCTGTGTGAGATTTCTGATCGGCACCGGCGGAGACTGTTTCAACCGGCCCGGGCTCGGCGGCGCGCGCGCCCTGCATGAGCTGCGCGGACTGCTTAGACTTTGTTATAGAGTCGGCACCAGGGGCTCCGCGGCCTCCCTTTTTACTCCCGGAGGAGCCGGCCCGCGTCGGGCGGCCTGACGCATGCTTCTTGCCTGCCTTACCCGAGCCGGCCTCGGAGACCCTGAATCCGGCGCAGAGCGCCGTGGTAATGACTAAAGCGATAATGAATTGACCGTATGTACGGTGGCGCGAGGGGCGACAAGGCATGGGTAGTCCCTTTTACGTCGGAGCACGGGGCGTTAACGAATCGAGAGGTTGGCCGCGCGGGGCTGGTGAAAGTGGAACGGGGTTGAGTGTTGGAAGCGGTGGGGACGGCCACCGCCCAGGCAGTATCAGACGTCAACAAAATATATTAGGGCTGGCCGCGGGTCAATAGCGGAGGGGACTGCGCCCGGTGAAACGCACGCGCAGCCAGCCCGGTTGCGCGCGGAGATCGAGGCGCTCAAAGTCGGGCGGGCGGAGGAGGCGCGGAAGGCTTCGGAATCCGTCGGCGAGAGGCCGAGGGACGCCGAAGCCTTCCTGGATGACCTGGCGCGGCGCGCTAAGGTCTCCGCCGCCTGCGCTTTCGCGCCGCGCGCCGTTACAGTTGGAACTGGCCGGCTTCCAGAATCTCCTTGACGTAGGAGAGGAAGCGCTCGGCGTCCGCGCCGTCGATGATGCGGTGGTCGAACGAGAGCGCGAAGTAGGCCATGTGGCGGATGGCGATGAAGTCGTCGCCGTCCTCGGTGGTGACGACCTTCGGGCGCTTCTCGATGACGCCGACGCCGAGGATGGCGACCTGCGGCTGGTTGATGATCGGCGTGCCGAAGAGGCCGCCGAAGCCGCCGGGGTTCGTGATCGTAAACGTCCCGCCCGCCACGTCGTCCGGCTTGAGCTGTTTGGCGCGCGCGCGCTCGGCCAGATCGTTCGCGGCTTTGGCGAGGCCGGAGATAGAGAGGTCGTCCGCGCGCTTGATGACGGGGACGATCAGCCCCCAGTCGAGCGCGACGGCCATGCCGAGGTTGATGTCCTGCTTGTAGATGATCTGATCGCCGGAGACCTGCGAGTTCAGGACGGGGAACTTGCGGATCGCCCGCGTCACCGCCTGGAAGATGAACGGCATGAAGGTGAGCTTCGTCCCCGTGCGCTGTTGGAACTCGGCCTTGTGCCGCTCGCGCAGGCGCGCGACGCGCGTCATGTCGATCTCGTAAACGGTCGTGACGTGCGCCGACGTGCGGCGCGACACGACCATGTGCTCGGCGATCTTGCGCCGCATGACCGACATCGGCTCGACGCGGTCGCCCGCGCCCGGCTGCGCGGCCTGCGCCTGCGCCTGCTGCGCAGCCGGTTGCGCCGCGTACCCCTGCGCGGCCTGCTGCTGCTGCGCGCCGCCCGACTCGATGAAGGAGAGGATGTCGTTCTTCGTCACCCTACCGGACGCGCCCGTGCCTTCGAGCCGCGAGATGTCTATGTTGTGCTCCTGCGCGATCTTTCTAACGAGCGGGCTGGAACGTGTGCGGCGCAGCTCCTCGACCGTCGGCTCGCCGCGCCCGTCGCCCGCCGTCGCCGACTGGGCTTGCGCCCCGCCGTTCGCGCCGGCAGTCTGCCCCTCGGCGCGCGCGCCCGGACGCTCCGCGTCGTAGCCACGGCCCGCGGCCTCCGCGACCTGCTGTTGCTGCTGCGGGGCGGCTTGCGACTGCGCGGAAGGTTGTGGCTGATTCTGCGGGGGCGGCGGCGTTGACGTTGCCGGGGACTGCGACGCAGGCGTCGTCGTCGCCGGCTGCGCGGCCTGCGGCGGAGGCGCTGCCGCACCCGACGCCGCGCCGGCCGCGGGCTGCTCGCCGGCCTCGCCGACGACGGCCACGACCGAGCCGACCTCGACCGTCTCGCCCTCCTTCGCCCTGATCTCCAGCAGCACGCCGGCCGCGGGACTCGGAATCTCCGCGTCAACCTTGTCGGTCGAAATCTCGAACAGGTTCTCGTCGCGGTCTATCGACTCGCCCACCTGCTTCAGCCAACGCGTAATCGTCCCCTCCGCGATGGACTCGCCCATCTGCGGCATCACAACTTCTGTCGCCATAACACCCCCAAGAAAGAGGTTAGAGGTCAGAGGTCAGGGGTTAGTTAAAACAGGTCTTTTCTAACCCCTGACCTCTGACCTCTAACCTCTGTTTTATTCTGCCGTCGTCGGGTCGATGACCGACGTGATGCGCGAGACGCTGTTGGCGGGGAACCCGCCCTGCCGCGCGTGCTCGCGCACCGACTCCTCGTCGGGCGCGATGTAAACGCAGTAAACCTTGTCGCCCGTCACGTAGGACTGCACCCACTGAACCTGCGGCCCCATGCCGCGCAACACCCCGCACGACTTCTGCGAGACGGCCTTTAAATCCTCCGGGCCGAGCGCGCCCGCGCCCGGAATCTCACGCTCGATCAGAAACTTCGGCATTGATACGCTCCTTTCAGTCGCAAGGAAGCTATTAGCTGTTAGCTATTAGCTATTAGCTGTTAGCCAGAGGGAAGCAGCTTTTGTCTTCCAACCTTCGTCCCAGCTTCTGTTTCTGTTTTGCTAACAGCTAATAGCTAACAGCTAACAGCTTCCTCAATACGCCGCCAGTTTGCGTGCCGCCTCCAACACGTCCTTGACCTGCGGCAGGTGGTACTCTTCGAGCGGCGGCGAGTAGGGTACGGGAGTGTCGGTGGCGGCGAGGCGCACGACGGGAGCGTCCAGCCATTCGAAGGCTTCCTCCGCAATCGTCGCCGCGATCTCGCCGCCGATGCCGCCCGTCCGCGAAGCCTCGTGCAGCACCAGCGCCTTGCTCGTCTTCTTCACCGACGCGAGGATCGCCCCCTTGTCCATCGGCGCGAGCGTCCGCAAATCCAGAACCTCAACGTCCAGACCTTCCTTCTCCAACTGCTCGGCGGCGTCGAGCGCGTTCAGGGTCTGCGCCCCGAACGTGATGATCGAAAGGTCGCGCCCCTCGCGGCGCACGCGCGCCTTGCCGATCTCAACTATGTAATCTTCCTCCGGCAACTCCTCGCGCAGCCGCGGCAGGCGGTACAGCTTCTTGTGCTCGAAGAAGATGACCGGGTCGGGATCACGGATGGCGGCCTTGATGAGTCCCTTCGCGTCGTAGCTGGTCGAAGGCTCGACCAGCTTGAGGCCCGCCGTGTTCATGAAGAAAGCCTCGGCGTTCAGCGAGTGGAACGGCCCCGAATGCACGCCCGCGCCGCACGGCCCGCGGAAGACGGTTTGCAGCCCCGCGCCCCAACGGTAGCGGCACTTGGCGGCGTAGTTCGTCAGCATGTCGAAGCCGGCCGAGATGAAGTCTATGAACTGGAACTCGGCCACCGGCTTCATGCCCATCAGCGCCGCGCCGCACGCCGCGCCCACAATCGCGCCCTCCGAGATCGGCGTGTCGATCACGCGCCCTTCGCCGAACTCGTCCAAGAGTCCGTCCGTCACCTTGAACGCGCCGCCGTAAGCGCCCACGTCCTCGCCGATGCAGAAGACGGCCGGGTCGCGCTCCATCTCCTCCCAAATACCCTGCCTGATCGCCTCGACGAACGTGGCGACGCCGCCGCGCTCCGGGCGGCTCGACTTGTGCTCTTTTTTAGCTGCCGTTGACATAGAGATTTTCGCGCCGCCGCCGTCCGCGCCGCAGACTCACCGCCGCGCCGAACCTTCCGCGCCCGCGCGGGCCTCGACGAAGTAACAGTAGCGGTTGAAGTCGAAGTCGAACGGCCCGCCCAGGTAGGCCGAAAGGAACTCCACGTCCTTGGGCAAGACCACGTAACAGTCGTACATCAGCGGGTCGCCTTCGGGGTTGAACCACTCGCGGAACCGTTCGAGATCGAACGTCGCGAAGGCGTGCTCGGCGACGAACTCCTCTTCGGGGTTGCTGAACACCGTGAGCAGGCGCTCCACCACGGGGCCGCCCGCTCCCCGCGCAATGTCGTCAGACGAATCCATGCCGACCTCGCTCAATTCCCGCCGAAAATTTTGGGGCGGAACGCGGGCGGGACGACCGAGTTGTCGAAGACGTTGTAGGCCGCGCGCTCGGCCTCGGGCATCGGCGAGCTTTCGGCCCACGCCGCGTCCTCTTCCACCTCGCGCTTCACGTCGGCGACGATCTGATCGAGCTGCTCCTGCGTCGCGACGCCCTGTTGAATCAGGTGGCGCGTGAAGCGGTCAACCGGGTCGCGCTTCTCCCAGAAGTCGAGTTCGCCTTCGGGCAAATAACGCTGGTCGTCGTGCTCGGCGTGCCCCCTGCGCCTGTACGTCTTCGCCTCGATGAGTACCGCGCCGCCCCCGCCGCGCGCGTACTCGGCGGCTTCGCGCATCACCTCGTAGCAGGCGACGATGTCGTTGCCGTCAACGATGTGGCCGGGGATGCCGTAGCCGGCGGCCTTGTCCGCGAGGTGCTCGACCGCCGTTTGTAAGCGCGTCGGCGTCGAGTAGGCGTAGTGGTTGTACTCGGCGACGACGACGAGCGGCAACTTCTGCACGGCCGCGAAGTTCAGACCCTCGTGGAACGCGCCGGTGCTCATCCCGCCGTCGCCGATGTAGGCCACGGCGACGATCTCGCGTCTTTGCATCCGCGCGCCGAGGGCGATTCCGGTCATGACGGGGATCATGTCGCCGAGGTGCGAGATCGGCCCGATGAAGCCCTTCGACATGTCGCCGAAGTGGATGTTGAGGTCGCGCCCCTCGCTCGGCCCCCACGCCTTAGCCATGTACTGCGCGAAAATCTCGCGCGGGCGGATGCCTTTCGTGAGCACCGCGCCGAGGTCGCGTATGAGCGGCGCGATGAAGTCTTCGGCCCTGAGCGCGTAGCAAGTGCCGACCGCCGTCGCCTCCTGCCCCAGCGAGCGGAAGACGCCGCCGACCACCTTGGTCTGCCGGTACAAGTTCACCAGCTTCTCTTCGACGATCCGCGTCAGCAGCAGGTGCCGGTACATCTCAAGCATCTGCTCCGGCTTGAGCGTCGTCTCCGTCCGGCAGATCGCGTCCTCGGCCGGCACGCTGTAGCTGCCGAACACGTTGGGCAGCGACGAACCGCCGCCGCCGTTCCCGGCAGCGCCGTTTTCCTGCGCGCCCTTCGCCGTCTTCTTCCCGGCGTCCTTCGCCGCCCCGCCGCGCGCCGTCTTCCGTTTAGTCTCGGTGGACATAAAGAAGCTGTTAGCTGTTAGCCGTTAGCCGTTAGCCGGAAGCGATCAGCCGATTACCAGTCGCGCGGGCCGACTCGGCCCTCCCTGGTTTGGCTAAAAGCTAATAGCTAACAGCTAACAGCTCAAATATGAATCGTCAGATCGTGGATGCCCTCGGCCGCTTCCATGACGGTCTCGGAGACGGTCGGGTGGGCGTGGATGGTGCGGCCCAGCTCTTCGGCCGTGGATTCGAGGCGCATCGCGACGATGGCCTCGTGGATGATCTCCGTGGCGTGCGGGCCGATGATGTGGACGCCGAGGATTTCGTCGTAACGCTTGTCGGCGACGATCTTGACGAAGCCCTCCTCCTGGCCGAGGATGCGCGCCTTGCCCGACGCGGAGAAGGGGAACTTGGCGACCTTCACGTCGTAGCCCTCCTCGCGCGCCTTCGCCTCGGTCAGTCCCGCGGAAGCGACCTCCGGGTCGCAGTAGGTGCAGGAAGGAACCTGCCGCATGTTGATCGGCTGCGCGTCGTGGCCGGCGATCTGCTCGACGGCGAGGATGCCCTCTTTGGAGGCGAGGTGCGCGAGCCAGGGCGTCGGGATCACGTCGCCGATGGCATAGACGTTCGGCTCGCCCGTGCGGCAGAACTCGTCCACCTGGATCGCCCCGCGCTCGACCTTGATCTGCGTGCCCTCGACGCCCAGGCCTTCGAGGTTCGGCATCCGGCCGACGGCGACGAGCAGCATCTCGGCTTCGAGCGACACGTCGCCGCCCTTCGCGTCCTTGCCCGTAACTTTCACGCCCGCGTCAGTCCTCTCGACCTTTTCCAGCTTCGTCCCCGTGAGCGACTTGATGCCCCGCTTGCGGAAAGATTTCTCCAACTCTTTGGAGACTTCCTCGTCTTCGAGCGGCATCAGGCGGGGCATCAGCTCGACGAGCGTCGTCTCCGCCCCGAAGCGCGAATAGACGGACGCGAACTCGACGCCGACCGCGCCCGATCCGAGGACGATGAGCGACTTCGGCACTTCCTTCAGCTCGAGTATGTGGTCGCTGTTGACGACGCGCTCGCCGTCCGTCTCGAAGCCCGGTATGGGGCGGACGACAGACCCCGTCGCGATGATGATGTTCTTCGCGTTGAGCGTCTGCTTCGCGCCGTCCGCGCCCGTCACCTCGACCTTGCCGGGCAGCGCCAGCCGCGCCACGCCGTTGAACGTCGTCACCTTGTTCTTCTTCATCAGGTACTCGACGCCCTTCGCGTTCTTCAACACGATCTTCTCTTTGCGCTTCTGCACGTCCGCGAAGGCGAGCCGCACTTCCGACGCCTGCACGCCGAACTCGGCCGCGTGCTGCATCTGCTCATAGACGTGGGCCGACATGAGGAGCTGTTTGGTCGGGATGCAGCCGCGCAGGCCGCACGTCCCGCCCAGGCGCTTATCCTTCTCGACGAGCGCCACCTTTAGGCCCAACTGCGCGCCGCGCACGGCCGCCACGTAACCGCCCGGCCCCGCGCCGATGATCACGACGTCAAACTGTTCGCTGGACAAATTGTCTCTCCTGAGTCCGCGGGCGCGGCGCGCAAAACGGCGGGCGCGGGCGCTTCGGGAAGTGATTCGATTTTGTGGGTGCTGTTAGCAAACGGGGATTATAATCGACGCGCACCTGTTTTCTAAAGCGGCGGCGCGGAGGGGCGAGGCGATGAAACACACGGAGGGTTTTCTGCGGCTGGCCGAGGACGCCAAGCGGCGCGTCCACGAAGTCACGGTCACGGAGGCGCGCGAGCGGCTGGCGGCCAACCCCGCGTCGCGGCTGATAGACGTGCGCGAGGACAACGAGTGGCAGGCCGGGCACGCGGCCGGCGCTGAGCACCTCGGCCGCGGCATCATCGAGCGCGACATCGAGACCCGCCACCCCGACAAGTCTTCCGAACTCATCCTCTACTGCGGCGGCGGCTACCGCTCCGCCCTCGCCTGCGACAACCTCCAACGCATGGGCTACACCAACGTCCATTCGATGGCCGGCGGCTGGAAGGCTTGGCAGGACGCGGGCGCACCCTCGGAGGCGACTAATAGTTAGGCCGCCGGGCGCGGCTTTTCACTGTCCTGCGGGGGGAGTTAGGCCGCTCCGCGCGGTAAAATGTGCATTAGGCCGCCTTCTTGAAGCGAAATTTACAGCATTTTTCGCAGTATTCTTGAAGAGGCCAGGCGACTACTGCGACCTCGACCGCTCCAATCACGACAATTCCAACTCAGGCCACCACCTAACCAAGCGCGCGTGAATGTTCGCCAGGAGTCTGTCAGCCGATCCGCCAGTGGCAAGCGCATACTCCGGCGCGACCTTGAGCGCAAAGTGAGAAAGTGCCTCCGCATCAGTAGCGATTGTCCTTTTGACAACTATTGGCTGGGGGCTTTCTGTGCTGGTCGTATCTATATCGAAAACGTAAATCCACGTCCGGCTGATGATCGGCCCTGTACGTCCGGGCTGAATCAGCTCGGAGTCGCCGCCGCCGAGGTCTGTAAGATCGGGTCTGCCCAGGTGTTTTTGCCAGCTATCCCATACAGGCTCCGGCACGGCGAACACGCACCCGGCGCAGGAGCGATGCTTGGCGAGCTGAAACTTAAACATCATCTGATAGAAGGTGCGCTTGAATACGTTGGATATATTCGGCCCCTCGATTCGCTCGGATAGCCACTCATGATGCTTATCAACCTCTTCGGGAAAGTCCCTCTCGTGCAGCCTGAGCGCCCCTTTCAGCTTCTCCAGCGCGTGCCGGTATGAGCCGTGCGGGTCCATCGTCTGAAGCTCGAAGATCGCGTAGCGACCGAGGTAGAAGTGCCCTGCCTCGTGCGTGATCTCGACGAGCGTGCTGTCAAAGAGAAAGCCGGGCGAATGCGTGGTAGCAGGTAGCTTGATCTCGCCGCCGAGGGGGTTGGCTAGATAAACGATGCCGGTATTCCCGTCGCGTATCCAGTTCGTGAGCTTGGCAAGGATCGCGGGCTTATCGAACGCCGTCGCCGCGACGAGCATGATATTTTCTTCGCGTGGCACATCAAAAAGCCGGTGAGCGGCCTTTGAAATCATGCTCGGGTCTAAGGCGCGATTCGGGCAGACAAGCCACTCTTGGCGCGGGCCGTTGCTCCGGCCGTTGATCGTGCAGACGCCTTTATTGTTCTCGCTCTTTACGCACTCCGTCGCCTCTTTCTTCACCTCGGAAAGAAAGGGGCATCTCTCGGCCACCTGATCCCGGTAGGCATTCTCGGCGCGCGTAGCAACGGGGTATGTCCTGTGCCCGAACCATTCACTGACGAAGTTTCCGCGGTCGGGTGGGGGCGTGAGGCTACCTGGTCTTTTTCTTGTTGCCATTGCGCTGGTGTGCGGTTAAGACGGTTTTCCGGGACGCCTCGGCAAAGTGAGCGCCTATATCAAAGCCGATGGCCTTCCGTTCGTTTGTGACAGCAACCGCGAGGCTGCGCCCTGTGCCACAGAACGGGTCTAACACTACGCCGCCTTTGGGGCATGAGCTGAGTATGCGAGGTTTTATAAGCTCCTCCGGGAAGGTGGCGGAGTGGCCGTCTTGTCCCGGCCGCACCTTGTAAGTCACTATGTCCGTGCCGGCCGGCTCGACCGCCTCCATATCGTAGTAGTAGCTCGCCCGCCCTTCCTTCGGCCGTTTCACGAAATGGTAAAAGTGCTCGTGAGCCATGCGGAGCCTGTCAGTCTCCGGGCGGGGCGGGATGTTGGGTTTATGCCAGATCACATCATTTCGCAGTATCCATCGCCGCTCTTGCATGGCGATGGCGAACCTGGCCGGGATCATTAAGAGCTGCTTATCGAGGCGATAACCACCCGATGGCGTGCGGCGGCGATCCCGCTTTTTGTCGCCTAGTCCCTGGCGGCCTTTCTGCCTGATGCTCGACCATCTGGCGAAGTAGGTATCGCCGATATTGATCCACATACTGCCGCGAGGCTTTAGAAACTTCGTGGCGTAGCTCAGTATCTCGACAAGATTGCTTACGTACCATTCCGGGTACGGCTCAAGGCCAAGAATGCCACCGTGCTTCCTGTACCAATCATACGGCGGCGGCTCTAGGGGGTCTTTACCAGGCTTTTTCCATTCATCCAAGATGTTCCAGTTATGATCTTGGTCATAGTCCC
>DATHBT010000142.1:0-11447 GCA_035295985.1 Pyrinomonadaceae bacterium
AAGTTTCGTCGAAGACCTCGTGCGCGCGGCCGCGCACGTCCCGGCGTGGGCCGTCTCGCACGTTGACGGCGGGCGGCTCCCCGCCGAAGAACTGGTCGAGGCGCTCCGCCAGGTCCGCAAAGTCGACACCGTTTACACGAAAGACTTCTCCGAATTCGCGGGCGCGCGCGCCGTCATGATCACGGCCAGCTAGCTGACTCACTCTCCGCGGAAAATTCCGAGGCCGGCGACTTCGATCCGTTGAAGTCGCCGGCCTCGGAATTTTTCCGCGTCGCCGTCCGCCGTCAGCCCGCTTTGAGGATGACGACCGTTTGATCATCGTCGCGCTCGCGCCCTCCCGCCCACGTGTCGATCTCGCGGAAGATGGCGGCGCACAGCTCGCCGGCCGCAAGCGCGCGGTTGGCGCGTGCGAAGGCGGCCAGCCGCTCGTCGCCATATTCCTCGCCCGCGCCGTCCTGCGCCTCCGTGATTCCGTCGGAGTAGAGCAGCAGCAGGTCGCCGCGCGAGAGGGAGGAGTTCCCTTCTTCGTAGGCGGCCCACTCGAACGCGCCGAGCACCGTGCCGCCCGCCTCCAGCCGCTCGACCGCGCCGGAGGCGCGCACGAGGAGCGGCGGGTTGTGGCCGGCGTTCGTATAGCGCAGGGTGCGCGCCGCGTCGTCGTAGAGCGCGACGAAGGCGGTCACGAAGCGGTTCGAGTCGGTGCTGCGGCAGAGCTGGTCGTTGATGCTCGCGGCCATCTGCGAGACGGCACAGGCCGCGTCCGTGCCGGTCACGCCACAGGGCATCTCGTACTCTGGCTCGTCGCCCCCGCCCGCCGCGGTCGTGGCGGCGGTCGTCAGAGCGACCTGCTGGCGCGCGAGCTTCGTGCGCTCGGAGAGGATGGTCGCCTGCGCGCGCAGGCTGGCTTGCAGGTTCGACATGACGAGCGCGGCCGACAGACCCTTGCCCGACACGTCGCCGAGCGCGACGCAGACGAGGCCGGGCGCGACCTCGACGTAGTCGTAGTAGTCGCCCGCGACGCCGCGCGCGGCGCGGCACTCGCCCGCGATCTCCACGCCCGAAAGTTTGGGCACGGCGCGCGGGAAGAGCTGCGCCTGCACGTCGGCCGCGATCTCGATCTCGCGTTCAAGCTTCTCGCGCTCGACCCGCTCGGTGAGCAGTTGCTCGATGTCGGCCGACATCTCGTTGAAGGCCGCGGCTAGCTCGCCCAACTGATCGTGCGAGCGCAGGCGGACGCGGTGCGAGAAGTCGCCGCGCTTGATGTAGTCGGTCGCGTGGTGCAGGCGGTGCACGGCCACGGTCACGGCGCGCGTCATCCACGCGGCCGAAAGCAGGGCGAGCAGTTCGAGGACGAGGAAGACGACGGCGATGAAGGTGATCGTGCCCTGCAAGACCTGGCCGAAGCCGCCCTCGCCGAACAGTTGCGAGGCGACGAGCCGCGCGTTGAAGTCGGAGATGAAGGCGGCGCGCAGGGATTCCGTCCCGTCCTTCCAGTTCGTCGCCGAAAGGATGACCGGCGGCTTCGGCCCGACGGGGTCGCCGAACTGATCGCGCCGGAAGTCGAGACGGACGACGCGCGAGCCTTCGACGATGTACGCGCCGTCCGGGTTTTCGGGGTCGTGCCGCTGAGCGCCGACGTTGCCAATGGTCGCGTAGCTCGTCCCCAGCCGCGTCCGGTTGATGCGCACCTCCGCGCCTTCCGCGCCGATGAAAAAGGGTCGCACGGTCAGCCCCGTGTCGGCGCGCAGCCGCTCGACGAACGCGCGGCTGATGGGCACGACTACGAGCAGCACAACATCACGCCCGCGCTCGCCCCGCACACGCGAGAGAGCGCGGATTGACGGCGAGCCGAAGGCCTCAGCCTCCTCGGCTGGCGGCGCGACGAATGCGAGGCCGTGCCACTCGTCGCGGCCGGCGAGCCACGCGGGCAGCGGAGAGCCGAGCGGCGTCTCGTCGCTGCCCACCCCGCGCGTGCGCTCGTCCGCCGGCTCGCTCACGAGTTGCGCCGGCCTGCCCGTGTCGGCCTCGTCTTGATCGCGCCACGCGGCTACTCGCGCGCCGGGCAGCGCGGCCTGCAACAAGCTCACGCGCTCGTCGAGCCACGCCTGCGCCGCGCGGTTGTCTGCGGGGATGCGCGCGAGGCTCTCGGCCAGCATCCGCGCGCTCGTCTGCGCCTGCGCCTCCTGAGCGGCGAGCTGCACCTTGACGACGCGCGTCGCCACCTGATTCAGCCCGACGAGTCCGACGAGCGCGAAGAGCGCGAAGAGCAGGATGATCGGCGTCAGCCCGACGAACAGGTACGTTATGATGAGCCTGCGCCGCACGCGCCACAGCAGACGCCGCTTGAGCCACAGCAGACCCCGCACGGCGTAGTAGGCGACGACGAAGTAAACGACCGGCGAGGCGATGCGGTAAAGGAGACGCACCGCGCCTGCGCCGGGCAGGGCAAACTCGTCGAACAGCAGGCGCACGACGACGACCACGGCCGCCGCCACGGCGACGCGCGGCATCACGCGCCGCAGCCACCCGCGCGCCGCGCGTGTCCTGCTTTTCAGACTGTCGAACGAGTCTCCCATCTCCCCGCCGTCAACTCTTACGCTCCCACTCTGAAGCGTGTTTCAGGCCGCCGCGAGCGCGCTCATCAACTCTCGCGTTCTTTCAAGATTGGTTGTACCTGGGACGCTGTTCGCGCTGACGCGCTCAGCGGGCCGCGGACTTGCCCTACCCCTACAATTTGATTCTGCGCTGCGTTTTTCTGGATGCACCTTGAACAGCGTTGCGCTGCTCAGACTTCGGCCTCGCTGAGCGCGCGGACGTGCGCGCCGACGCTCGCGCCGAGCGTCGAGAGGTTGTAGCCGCCTTCGAGACAGGAGACGACGCGGCCGCCGCACGCCTCGCGCGCCCACCCGGTCACAGAGCGCGTCATCGCGGCGAAGTCTTCGTCCTTGAGGCTGAGCTGGCCGAGCGGGTCGGAGACGTGCGCGTCGAAGCCCGCGGAGATGATGACGAGGTCGGGCCGGAATTTTCCGGCGATCTCTCCGAGCGCCGAGTCGAAGGCGCGGCGGTGGTCGGCCGCGGGCGTGAGCGCGCGCAGGGGGACGTTCAGCGTGTAGCCGCGTCCGCGGCCCTGTCCCGTCTCGCCGCGCGCGCCCGTGCCCGGATACCAGGGGTACTGGTGCGCCGAGAAGAAGAAGACCGACGGGTCGTCGTAGAAAATCCCCTGCGTGCCGTTGCCGTGGTGTACGTCCCAATCGACGACGGCCACCCGCTCGATCTCCTTGTAGCGGTTCTGCGCGTAGCGCGCGGCGACGGCGACCGTGTTGAAGAGGCAGAAGCCCATCGCGCGCTCCCGCGTCGCATGATGGCCGGGCGGGCGCACGGCGACGAAGGCGTTCCGCGCCTCGCCCGACATAACCGCGTCAACGGCGCGGCACGCGCCGCCAGAGCCGCGATACGCCACGTCCAGAGAACGGAGCGAGACGACCGTGTCCGGGTCGAGGTGTCCGCCGCCCTCTTCAATCGTGCGCTCAATCCGCTTGACGTACTGCGGGGCGTGCGCGGCCTGCACGTCGCCGCGCGCGGCTGCCGGCGCTTCGATCTCTACCAAGCGTTCACGCAGCCCCTCGTCCCCGCGCAGCGCGCGCATCACGACCTCGTACCGCTCCGGCCGGTCGGGGTGATGATCGCCCGTCTCGTGCTGCGCGTAGATCGGGTGGTGTACGACGGCGGTCTTCATGCGCGCGATTATGAGAGAGCGCGGAGCGGGCGGTCAAACGCGCCCCAAAAGCTGCCTGACTCTCACCTGTGGCGCTCTTACAAATTGTAGGGGCAGGGCTTGTCCCTGCCCGTTCGTCCCTTCACCCCTCAATTCGCGCTCGCGCGCTCAACGGGCAGGGACAAGCCCTGCCCCTACAAACATGGCGAAGCATCGATTTCATACGCCCGCGGCCGTCCGGCTGTAGTGAAAGACGCGGCCGGGCGTTGATTTCGACGGGAAAACGACTTTATTCAGTCGCCTTTTCGGGCGCGGCCGGCTGGGGCCGGGGCGCGGAATAGTGCTTGCTGAAAGTGCGGCCGTCCGAGGGTGTCTCTCCCGTCATTCTGATTCGGAGTCGTTCTAGAGGAGGCTTTCGTGATGCGACGCTCGATAGCGGTTCTGGTCTGTCTAGTGTTCATGTTCGTGGCCCTGGTGCCCGAGATGTCGGCGCAGGAGCGCAGGCGGCGCTCGCGCTTCGGGCGCAAGGCGCGCACGGCCGCGATCATCGCGGGCGGCGCAGGGGTAGGCGCGCTCGCGGGCGGCAGGAAGGGCGCGGCCGTCGGCGCGGGCGGCGCGGGCCTTTACGCCTTCAACCGCAAGGCCGCGCGGCGCAACTTCCGCGGCCGCACGCGCACCGCCGGCTCGGCCCTTTCGGGCGCGGCGCTCGGCGCGGGCGTCGGCGGCGCTGTCGGCGGCAAGCGCGCGGCTGCGGCCGGCGCGGCTGCGGGCGCGGGCGGCGGCTACCTGATTCGTCGCCGCAATCGTCGCCGGTACTAACCATCCTTCGAGCGCGGGGGCGCGCGCCGGGGATCACATCGCGGATCCCCGGCGCGCGCCGCGCCGCGTCACTCGCGCGGCAGTTGTTTCAAGTCTATAATCCTTAAAAATCCTCGCACGCAGTCGGAGTAGAAAACGCTTCAGGCAAGGAGACCTACTCGCATGTCACAGGACGAAGAGCGGCAGCGCAAGAGCCGCGTGGTGGTGGAGACGCCGAACGCGCGGCGCGAGGAGTACTACACGCAGACCAGGCGTGTCCCAGACCGGCAGGGCTACTCGACGGGCGTGGTGGCGACCGTCGCGCTGGCGGCCGTGGCGATCACGGCGCTCGTCGTCTTCCTGTTCATGAACATGGGATCGGACAGAACCGACGCCACCAACGTCAACATCTCCGCGGCCACGGTCCCGACGCCGATCCCGACCGTACCCACCCCCTTCCCGACCATGGCGACGCCGCTCCCGGCGATGACGCAGCCGTCCACGATCATCGTGCCCGCGCCCGTCGTGACCGAGGCCGCGCCGGTCGTCGTCCCGACGACCGCAGCCCCGGCCACACCCGCGCCGCCCACGGACGCCGATTTCGAATCCCGGATCAACAAGGCATTCCTCGACGACGCGCAGCTCGGCTCGCTCGGCGTCACGGTCACGGTCGCGAACGGCCGCGCCACACTGACCGGCACGGTCGAATCCGAGGCCCTGAAGAACCGCGCCGCGCGCGTCGCCTCGACCGTGCGCGGCCTGCGCGGCGTCGATAACAAGATCATCGTCGAGACGCCGCCGGAAGAAGACTGAGAGGAGAATCCGGAAGCCGGTAGTCAGAGTCCAGAAGTGGGAAGCCAGGACGGGGCGGGGCATGCCCTCTCGTCCTGGCTTCTCACTTCCGACTCCCGGATTCTGGCTTCTGCTCAATAACCTTCCGTGTGGCGGCGCAGCCACTCGTCCAACTCCTCCTCGGTAGGCTCGCGCCCCAGCTCGTCGCGCAGCCGCGGACGCATGTCCTCCCGCTCGCGGCGGGCCACGTCGTCGAGCGTGCCGCTCGTCCCGCCACCTTCGTCGGGCCTCTGCTCGGCGGCCAGCAGCCTAGACGGTTCGTCAACGCCGCGTGCGTACCACCATTCGGTTTCCGAGAGACTCTGCGGGTGGCTGCTTCGCGTAACCGCGCCGGCATCGGACTCCAGCATCTCGCGCGATGGCGTTGGCTGCATCGGTTGGTTCCTCCTGCATTTTAAGCCCGAAAATTTTTTCCGCCCTCAGCCGGCGAGATCGGCGACGCTGATCTCACCCGTGCTCACGTCCGTCTCGACGCCGAGGCCCGACGATTCGCCGCGGACGATTAACCTGCGCCGCCCGCCGTCTGCATAAAGCTCGACCTCCCGGATCGTGCATCCCTGCGGCGCGCGGCGCGTGAGCGAGAGTTGGGCCGCGCCGGCCTCGCCCGCGTGCAGCGCGTCGAACTCGGCTTCGAGGGCCGCGCGCTCCTCGTCTCCGAGGCCAAGCTCCGAGAGCGCGAGCCGCTCATGCCGCAGCAGCATCTCGCCGTCCACGAAGATCGTCCAGACGAAGTTGATGTCGAGCACGAGGTGCAGCGCCTCGTCGAAGACGAAGTGGCCCAGCACGGTCGCGCCGACGACGTGCGCGACGACGTGATCCTGGTAGGTGCTCAACGCCCTATCGGCCCAGCCTGTGCTCACCGCGGGGGATTATAGCAGTGGTCAGCGGCCGGTGGTCAGCGTTCAGTTGTTCGTGCTGCCCGACCAGCCGCCGACGACCTGACCACTCAGCCCAAACTGCTCAGAACTGACTGACTCATCGCCCGGCAGCGGCGTGTGTGCTTCTTCTGGTGCGGACACGCCGCGAGTATAGCGGAGGCTGCGGCTCACCCGACGTCAGGCGCGGTTCCGGATCGAGGCCGGGAAGGACGAATTTCGTCCCGCCGCGCTTTTTCCGTTAAGGCGTTGCTGGTAACATCATCGCCCTAGTTCATTACAAAAGGAGAGACTCCCGACGGTGCGTAATCACGACGAAGACGAAGACGATCTGATTCAGCAGGACCTGCATCTCGCCGAGCTGGCGAAGCGCGGCGCGACGATGGAGGAGATCGCGCGGCTCATGGAGCCTGCGGCCGGCACGCCCGAAGAGGCCGTCCGCGCTCTTAAACTCGGGAACGCGCGCTACTACAGCGGGCGCACGCTCCGTCAGGCCGACTCGCCCGTCGAGCGGCGCGCGCAGGCCGTCGGGCAGACGCCCTTCGCGGTCGTCCTGGGGTGCTCCGACAGCCGCGTCCCGACCGAGCACGTCTTCGACCAGGGGCCGGGCCAAATTTTCACCATCCGCGTCGCGGGCAACGTCGTCGCCCCGGCCACGCTCGGCAGTATCGAGTACGCCGTCAAGCACTTGAAGCCGCACGTCATCGTCGTCATGGGCCACGAGGGCTGCGGCGCGGTTCACGCCGCGATGACGATGACGGAGGAGCAGGTCAGGGCCGAGTCCGAATACATACAGCTCCTCATCAGCCGCATCGGCCCGGCCGTGCGCAACATCCCACCGATCCGCGACGCGAAGTCGCGCATGCGCGAGGCCGTCCTCGCCAGCGTCCGGCAGCAGGTTCACTACCTCAACCAGAACCCTGTGGTGCGCGAGGCCGCCGGCAGCGGCCGGATCACGGTCATCGGCGCCTACTACGAGATCAGCAGCGGCGCAGTTGACTTCCTCGAAACCGAAGAAGACCTGCGCCTCGACGACTGAGGCGACGCGCCCGTACCGCGGGCGACGTACAGTCCGCGAACGGAGACGCCGCTGAACTTCGAGAGAGGAAGTTCAGCGGCGTCTCCGTCTGCTCACACGCCAGTTTACACCGCCGGCCGGAAAGACCGAGCGCGGGGCCCCGAGTTATAAAACCCAGAGCCTCGCGCTTGGTACAACCGAATAGGAGTTGACTGAGAGACGGCCGGCGGAAACTTTTCCGGGGCTACTTGCACTTAGAGTAGCCGCAGTCGCGGCAGGTGTCGCAGCCCGAGGCGTGTTCGAGTTGATCCCCGCCGCACTCCGGGCAGCGGCCGAAGAGCGAGAAGTTGCGGTTCTCCGGCTTGTCGGCGTCGGACGCGGGCGTGTTGACGTGGACGACCGGCTGCGCGTAGGCCGAGGCGCGGGCCGAGTCAGGCTGGTTCTGCAAACGGCGGTGCGTGAGCATGATGCACTCGGCCGCGGCCTGCTCGGGCGAGGTGAGCAGACGCTCGTTGAACCAGACGGCGTGCGTGCCCGTCACCTTGTTGAGCGAGCGCGCGACCTCCCTGGCCTCGAAGCCGCCGCGCAGCATCTTCGACGCGAGCAGGCCCACGCCGCCGGAGATCGGCCCCGTGGCGAAGACTTCGAGGATGTCGCGGCCGTCGTGGTTGACAGTCACGTAGAGGTTTGCGCCGTCGAACGGAATCTGCCAAGTGAAGCCGCGCAGCTCGCGCGGGCGCTCGATGCGCGCCGCCTCGCGGATGACCTCGGCCGCGGCAGCGCGCGCCGTCTCGATGGCCGAGTGCGGCGCGGTCTGCACCGTGATCGGCTCAAGACTCGCGGGCGACACTTCAACATTCGTCCCATTCGCCTGCGCGACGGCCGACTCGCCGACGATGACCGGATCGCACGCGACCTCGCCCTTCGGCTCCTGCGCCTTGACGGCCGAGAGCACCTGCGAGTCGCGCGAGCCGTCGCGGTAGTAGCTCACGGCCTTGCAGCCCAATTCGCGCGCCAGCCGGTAGAGGTGGTCAACCGATTCGAGCGTGTCGTCCTTCGAGCCGTTGCAGGTCTTCGAAACGCCGTTATCGACGTGGCGCTGCGCTGCGGCGAGCACGCGCACGTGCTGCTCCGCGCTGATCGACATCGCCGAGATGAAGTAGTCGGGCAGCTCCTGCTCGTGCTCCACGACGTACTCGGCCGCGTAGTCAATCGAAGCCTGATCGGTCTGATCGACATCAATTCCGAGCGCCTGCGCGGCGAGCGTGTGGACGTAGGTGCGCTTACCCAACGTGTCCTGCCGGACGTAGGCCCACGAGAAGTTCGGCTCCACGCCCGAGGAGGTCTCGGCGACGAGTGAGATCGTGCCCGTCGGCGCGATGGTCGTCGTCTCGTAGTTGCGCGGCGTCAGCATCGCTTCCGACACGCCGATCTCGTCGCGCAGGAACGCGTCGTAGGCCTCCTTGTTCGGGTGGTACTCCGGAAAAACGCCGCGCTCCGCGCCCAGCCTGCACGACTCCGTCCACGCCTCGCGGCGGACGAAGCGCATCACCTCTTCCATGAAGCGCGTCGATTCCTCGTCGCCGTAAGAAATCTTGAGCCGCAGGCAGAGGTCGGCGAAGCCCATGATGCCGAGGCCCACGGGGCGCGTGCGCTTGACCACGTCGTCGATTTCGGGCAGCGGCCACGCGCACACGTCGATGACGTTGTCGAGGAAGCGGATCGACCAGCGCACCGTCTCGGCGAGCGCGTCCCAGTCCACGCGCGTCTGCGGGTCGTAGAACTTCGCCACGTCAACCGAGCCGAGGTTGCACGAGTTGTTGAAGTGGAGCGCCTGCTCGGCGCAGGGGTTGGTCGCGTAGATCGGCCCCATCGAGCGGATCATGTGGTTGTGGCGGTTGACCTCGTCTATGAAGATCACGCCCGGCTCGGCGTAGCGGTGCGCGGAGGCGACGATGCGGTTCCACACGTCCGGCGCGAAGACCATGCCGGCGCGCGGCGGCTCTTCCTTCGTGCAGCGGTCGAGTTCGCCCGACTCCTCCGCGTCGCGGAACGCCTGCTTGTCGCGGAACGTCAGGGTCGAGCCGTCGGCGCGGCGGAAGACCGCGTAGGGGCCGTCCTGCACGGGATCGAATACCGGCTCGTCCCACGGCTGGCCGTCGAAGGTGAGCTGGAACCACTCGCCGCCGTCAACGGCGGCGAAGAACTTGTCGGTGACGGTGACGGAGATGTTGAAGTTGGTCAGGCTGTGCTGATCGTTCTTCGCGTGGATGAAGCGGAGCAGGTCGGGGTGATCGACGCGCATGATGCCCATGTTCGCGCCGCGGCGCACGCCGCCCTGCTTCACCGTGTCGGTCGTCGTGTTGAAGATGTTCATGAACGAGACGGGGCCGCTTGCTACGCCGTGCGTCGAGCGCACCATCGAGCCTTGCGGGCGCACCTTCTCGAAGGTGAAGCCGGTGCCGCCGCCCGTCTGGTGGATGATCGCGGCGTCGGTCGCCGTCTTCATGATGCCGGCGATGGAGTCGGGCACGTCGAGCACGAAGCAGGCGGCGAGCTGGCCCGAAGGCTTGCCGGCGTTGACGAGGCAGGGCGTGTTCGGCACGAACTCGCGGCGGAGCATGATCGCGGCCATCGCCTCGTAGAACTCGTCGCGCTTCGCCTCGTCGGTCTCCGCCAGCGAGACATGGCCGACGACGCGGCGCACCACGTCCGACCACTCCTCGATGGGGTTGCCCTTCGAGTCCTTCAAGCTGTAGCGCTTGCTGATGACCTTGCGGGCGTTGACGCCTAGTTCCGCCGCCGCGGCCGTGCGCTTCCTGGCCGGCGCGGCCCCCGCGATCAGACTCCCCTGCGAAGCGTTCGGCTCGACGACTGTGCTCATGCTCTCTCCCTACTTTCCCGCCCGACCCGGCGGCCACTGTTGACGCGCGAAGACACGACTGCCGAAAAGAATCGGCGCGTCTTAACGGTCGCGCCGTCCCGTGAGCTTTTGTCTCGGAAACTGCGGCTGGCCCAGACCGCGGGGACGGGATTCCCTGCCAGAAGGCCCCACGGGAGCGGGGCCTCGCCGGCTCGCCAACCCACACGGTCAAAACGGAGCGCAGTATACATAGGCCCCTGCGGGCTGTCAATAGCCAGACCCAATATATTGTATCATCTTTTTGACGCAGTCCAATACAGTGGGCACGTTGAGGATTTACCTTAACCCAACTAAAGACCCGTCTGCCGCATCAAAACTGGCCCGGAAAAGGGCGAAAGGGCCAAAGATTTGAGCACGCAGAACAGCCAGACTGAGGACACGCTCGTGCGCGCGACCGCGGCCGGGGGCACGGTGCGCTGCATGGCGGCGGTGACGACTGATCTAGTAGCCGAAGCCGCACGCCGTCACGACACCTCGCCGACCGTCGCGGCCGCCTTGGGGCGACTGCTGACGGGCACGCTCCTGCTCGGAGCGGGCCTGAAGGAGCTAGATCGGCTGACGGTGCAAATCGTCTGCGACGGCCCCGTCGGCGGCATCACGGCCGAGGCGAACGCGAAGGGTGAGGTGCGCGGTTACGTGCGGGAGCCGCAGGCGGACGTGCCTTTGAACGCGCGCGGCAAGTTCGACGTGAGCGCGGTCATCGGAACGGGGATGTTTTACGTTACCTACGAGTCGGGCTTCGAGCTGGGGCTGTACAGGGAGCCGTACCGCGGCTCAGTCCCCATCGTCTCCGGCGAGATCGGCGAGGACTTCGCCTACTACCTCGCGAAGTCGGAACAGATACCTTCGGCCGTGCTGCTCGGCGTGCTCGTGCGTGCGCGAGAGGACGGCACGTGGTTCGTCGAATCGGCGGGCGGCCTCATCATACAAGTGATGCCCGGCGCGGACGAGAAGACGGTCGATGGGATCGAGGAGACGATCAGGCGCACGCCGCACATGACGGAGTTGATCCGCGCGGGCGCACGGCCCGCAGACCTGCTGACGACCGCGCTCGGCGGCGTGCCCTTCGAGATACTCGAAGAGCGGCCCGCCAGGTTCGCGTGCGCGTGCTCGTATGATCGGGCGGTGTCGATGATCTCCTCGATTGATCGCGGCGAGTTGGAGACGATCCTGCGCGAAGATAGGGGCGCGGCGATGACGTGCCACTTCTGCAACGAGACTTACCGGCTCGATGAAGGCGCGCTCGTAGGCATCCTTGCGACGAGC
>DATHBT010000143.1:0-2946 GCA_035295985.1 Pyrinomonadaceae bacterium
CGACCGCACGCGGCGAGTCGGCCGGCGACGCGCGGCCCGTCGAACTATTCCCGCCGGGAACGACACTCGAAGACGCCTGCCGGCGGATGCTCGACGAGTTGACGGCCGCGCACAACGTCGTCTCCGCGGCGCTGATGCTGCGTAAGGACGGCGGCTTCGCGACCGCCAGCGCGACGGGCCGTTTCAAGACCGTCGCGCCGCAGTTGAGCCTGAAGGAGCAGGGAAGGAAACGATCGGGCGCGGCGGGCAAGTCGGCCGAGGGGGCGGCGGCGCAGACCATCGTGCAAAGAGGCGGGAGCGACGACGTGTTCCCGCTCGTCGCGGCGGGCGAGATCAAGGGCGCGCTCGTCGTCGCCG
Source organism: Pyrinomonadaceae bacterium (assembly GCA_035295985.1). Classification (GTDB taxonomy): domain Bacteria; phylum Acidobacteriota; class Blastocatellia; order Pyrinomonadales; family Pyrinomonadaceae; genus JAIVGV01. The sequence continues at coordinate 358 of DATHBT010000143.1, forward strand.
ACACCCCGCTCGACGAAGCTACGCGCGCGGCCCTGAGCGAATATTGCCGCCGCGCGGCCGTGCCGCTCGAACTGCTCCGGCTGCGTGCCGAGTTGGAGCGGCGCATGCGCGTCGCCTACCACCTACAGGCGCTGACCGAGCAGATCAACTCGTCCGACCCGGATGAGGCTTACGCCACGATCCTGCGCCACTCGACGGAGCTGCTCGCGTCCGAGCGCGCGTCGCTCCTTCTCTTCGACGAGGCCGCCGGCCAGCTCGAAGTCAAAGCCGCCATCGGGCCGCGCGCTGAGTCGGCGCGTGATGCGCGAGTGTCCGAGGGCGAGGGCGTGTCGGGGCGCGTGCTGCGCGAGGGGCGACCGCTCGTCGTGAGCAGCCTGTCGGCGGCGGGCCAGCAGCCAGCGCCGGCCGAGCGCCGCTACAAGTCTGAGTCCTTCATCAGCTACCCGCTCACCGTCGGCGGCAGAAAGGTCGGCGTGCTGAACGTGACGGACAAGGCGGCGGGCGGCGCGTACGACGATCTCGATCTCAACCTGCTCGACATGCTCGCGCCGCAGATGGCGCTCGCGCTCGACCGCGCCGCGTGGCACCAGAGGGCGACGCAGTTCCAGCTCCTCTCGATCACGGACTCGCTGACGGGCCTGCTCAACCGCCGCTACCTCGAAGAGCGCCTCGGCGAGGAGATCGAGCGCTCGAAGCGCCACCGATTCTCGATGAGCTTCCTGATGATCGACATCGACAACTTCAAGGAGTACAACGACCGCTTCGGCCACCAGGCCGGCGATCGCGCCCTCGAGCTGACCGCGCAGTGCCTCAAGTCCGCGCTGCGCTCGGCCGACGTGGCCGCGCGCTACGGCGGCGAGGAGTTCTGCGTGCTGCTGCCGCACACGAGCGCGCCCGAAGCCATCGTCATCGCCGAGCGCATCCGCCGCCGCGTCGAGACCACGCCTTACCCGCACGGCGGCGAGCACGCGGGTGGCGCCGTCACGGTCAGCGTCGGCATCGCCTCCTTCGGCCCCCGCCTCGATACGCCCGAGTCGGTCGTACGCGCCGCGGACCTCGCCCTCTACGCCGCCAAGAGCCGCGGCAAGAACCGCGTCGAGTCCTACACTCCCCCGCCCGCAGACGCCGTCACCCTCCCGCCCAAACCAGATGTCCACTGACGCAACCCTACCCCAGGCCGCCCCCAAGCGCATCCTCGCGCGCGCCGCGCCCGATCTCTTCCTCGGCCGCGAAGAGCACCTGCGCGAGATCGCCGCGCTGACGCCGCACGTCTCCGGCCCGCGCGGCCTGCTCGTTCTCGCCGCGCCCGGCGCGGGCGCGACCGAATTGCTGCGCCAGTCGTTCGACCGGCTCTTCCAGCGTCACGGCACGGCCTCGCCCGTCTATTTCCAGTGGACGCCGCGCGACCGCACCGCGGCCGTCGCCGCGCGCCGCTTCCTGCACGCCTTCCTCTCGCAACTGGTCGCGCACCGCCGAGACGATCCGTCATACGTCAACTCGCCTCCGCCGCTGCGCGATCTGATCGATCTGGCCGACCCCTCGGAATACGAATGGATCGAGCGGCTGGTCGTCGCCTTCGAGCGCGCGCGCGACAGCTCGGACGAGCGCGCCCTCGTCAACCTCTGCCTGAGCGCGCCGCAGCTCGCGGCGCAGCGCGGCGCACGCTCGCTCGTGATGTTCGACGACGTTCACACGGTCGAGCGGCTGGAAGGCGAGGCGGGCCTCGGCCTGGAGATCGCGCAGGCGGCCGTCCACTCCGACGTGCCCTTCGTCCTCGCCGGCCTGCGGCGCGGCCTGCTCGACGTGCTGAACGGAGGCAACTCGCCCTACCGCTTCGACAGCTTCGGCACCGTCGGCCTCGACAACCTGTCGGACGCCGACGCTCGCACGCTGGTCGAGCGGCTGGCCTACGCGCACCGCGTCTCCGTAAACGACGAGACGCGCGACCTCGTCGTGCAGCAGTTCGGCGGCAACCCCTACCTCGTCTCGTCCTTCGTGCAGGCGGCCGAGCGCGGTCGCGTGAGCCTGACGAGCTTCCGCGACTGCCAGCGGCTCTACGTGGACGAGCTGCTGGGCGGGAGCATCAACCGCCGCTTCAACCACATCCTTGAAGCCGTCGCGCCCGCGCCCGCCACGCGGCGCGCGCTGGTGCGCGTGCTCTACGACTCGGCGACGAACGCGGGCGGCAAGTCGCCCGCGGAGGCCTGGCGGCGCAGGCTCGAACTCGAACCCGACGAGCTCTACCCCCTGATGAACGCGCTGCACACGAACGAGCTGGCGAGTTTCAACGCGACCTTCATGGAGATGAGCACCGACACGGTCTGGCGCGACTACCTGAAGGCGAGCTACCGCCTGCAAGTCGCCGCCGAGCCGCGCGCCCTCGTCGTCGCCGAAACGCTGGTCGATACACTGAAGCGCGCGCCACAGACGATGGCGCGCCACTACCGACGCGCGGCTGCCTTGGGCCTGCGCGAGCTGCTCGCGCGCTTCAACGCGCAGCGCGTGCCGGCGAGTTTGCTCCACCACGACCGCTACAGCCGCCTCTACCGCGGCACAGACCCGGAAGAGACGGCCGCGGGGCTGGACGCC
>DATHBT010000144.1:0-3678 GCA_035295985.1 Pyrinomonadaceae bacterium
TCGAATCCGTCCGCCGCATCATGCGCGCCGACACGGCGAGCGTCGCGAGCTTTTCGCTCGCCGAGGGGACGATCACGTGGGAGTCTATGAGCGGCTCTACGGGGCGGGGCGGGGCGGAAGGCGGCGGCGTGGTCGCCCCGCTCGTCGGCCGGGCGGCGGTCGCCGCGGCTACGGCCGACGAGCTGGTCATCCTCGAAGGCGTCGGCACGAAACTTTCTGCCGATGAGTTCCCGCTGCACGGCGCCGGGGGCATTCAGACAATCGCGTTCGCGCCGCTCGCGGCCCGCGGCGAACGCCTGGGCGCGCTCGTCGTCGGCTACCGCGCGGCGCGCACGCTCTCGGCGGACGAGCGCGCCACGCTCGAAGGTCTCGCCGGCATGGCCGCGCTTGCCTTAGATAACGCGCGTCTCGTCGAGACGGTCGGCACGGCGAAGAAGGTCTGGGAGCAGACCTTCGACGCCATCCCCGACGGCATCATCGTCCACGACGCGCAGATGATCGTCGCGCGCGCCAACCTCTCGGCCGCGGAGATGCTGGGGTTGGACTCGCCGGCCGAGGCCGTCGGCCTCACCTGCGCCGCCGCCTTCGCGCGCCTCTTCGGCGAGCGCGCCGCCGCCTACCACATGGCGCGCGACACCTCGACCGCCTCGTCCTTCGAGATACAGGCCGAGGACGGACGCCGCCACCTCGTCTCGGTCGCGCCGCTTGGCGAGCTGGAGCAGGGCTGGAGCGTCATCGTCTGGGGCGACGTGACGCAGCTCTCCGAGATGCAGGAGCAATTGTCGCGCACGCGCCGGCTCGCCACGGTCGGCCAGCTCGCCGCGGGCGTCGCGCACGAGATCAACAACCCGCTCGCGGCGATTACGACCTGCGCCGAGGCCACGCGGCGCGACCTGCGCTCCGTGCCGGAGTTCGAGCGCGCGGCCGAAGAGCGCGGCTGGAATTTTTACCTGGAAGAGATCGTCCGGCAGGCGCTGCGCTGCAAGCAGATCACGCGCGGGCTGCTCGATCTGGCGCGCCAGCGGCGGGCGCTACGTGAGCCGTGCGATCTGAACGCCCTCGCCGCGCACACCGTCAGGCTGTTCGAGCAGCGCGCCGCCGCCTCGGACGCGAAAGGCGTCGCGTTCGAGCTGCGACTCGACGACTCGCTCGGCGAGGTGGCGACGGACGAGAACCTCGTCCGGCAGGTGCTCGACAACCTGCTCACCAACGCGCTCGACGCGTTGGGCGCGGGGGGCCGCGTCACCGTCTCGACCGCGGCGGCGGGCGAGCGCGTGCGTCTCGAAGTCGCGGACACCGGCCCCGGCATCCCGGCCGAAAGGCTCGCGCGCATCTTCGAGCCGTTTTACACGACGAAGGAGGCGGGCCGGGGGTCGGGCCTCGGCCTCGCCATCGCGGCCACGCTCGCCGAAGCGCTGAATGGTTCGCTCACCGCCGAGTCGAAAGTAGGCGCGGGCAGTTGCTTCCGGCTCTGGCTCCCGCGCCTGTCGCCGGGGAGGGCTGAAGACTGACCGATGAAGAAGATCAGCGTGCTCGTCGTGGACGACGATCAGCTACTGCGTAAGCTCGTCACGGATCAGCTCGCGCGCTCCGGCTTCGACGCTGCCGGCGCGGCGTCGGGCGAAGAGGCGCTCGCGTCGTTGCAGGCCGCCGACTACGACGTTGTTCTCCTCGACATCCGCATGAGCGGGATGTCGGGCCTCGACGCCCTGCGCGAGATCAGGAAGATCGAGGACGCGCCCGAAGTGATCATGCTGACGGCCGACACCTCGCTCGGCACGGGCCTCGAAGCGATGCGCCTCGGCGCTTACGACTACCTGACGAAGCCCGCCACGCTCGACGAGATGGAGGCCGTCATCCGCAAGGCCGACGAGAAGCGACGCCTCGTCCGCCAGAACGCGAGCTTGCGCGCCGCGGTGCGCTCGCCGCAGGGCGAAGACACTTCGTCCGCGCTCGTCTTCGAGAGCGAGCGGATGCGCTCAATCGTGCAGATGGCCGAGCAGGCGGCGCGGCTCGACTCGACCGTCGTCATCACCGGCGAGTCGGGCACGGGCAAGGACGTGCTCGCCTCCTACATCCACGCGCGCTCCACGCGCGCCGAGCAGCCGATGATCCGCGTCAACTGCGGCGCGCTGCCCGAGCAACTGTTCGAGTCCGAGTTCTTCGGCCACGAGCGCGGCGCGTTCACCGGCGCGACCGTCACCAAGCGCGGCCTGATCGAAGCGGCCGACGGCTCCACGCTCTTCCTTGACGAGATCGGCGAGCTGGCCGGGCCGATGCAGGTCAAGCTCCTCCACTTCCTCGAATCGGGCCGCTTCCGCCGCGTCGGCTCCACCCGCGACCGCTCGGCCGACGCGCGCATCATCGCCGCCACCAACCGCCGCCTCGCCGAAGACGTTCAACAGGGCCGCTTCCGCGCCGACCTGTTTTACAGACTCAACGTCATCTCGCTCCACGTCCCGCCCCTCCGCGAGCGCCGCGAGGACATCCCCGCCCTCGTCTCACACTTCCTCACGCTCTTCCGCGAACGCTTCAACCGCCCCGCCCTCTCCCTCTCCGAAGAGGCCGAGCGCCGCCTCACCACACACGACTGGCCCGGCAACATCCGCGAACTCAAGAACACACTCGAACGCGCCGCCGCGCTCTCGACCTCCGACACACTCGAAGCCGACCAAGTCCTGCCGGAGTCAGCGGCTCAGATGAGAAATGATGCCGCTTCGTCCGACGCTTCAAACCCGACCCCGCAGGCTCACCCGCCGACCCTCGAAGAGATCGAGCGACAGCACATCCTCCGCATCCTCGAAGAGACGGACGGCAACCGCGAGCGCGCCGCCGCCGTCCTCGGCATCAGCGCGCGCACGCTCTACCGGAAGCTCCGCGAGTACGGCGAGAGTTGATTCATCGCGCTCCGCCCCCGCCCCGTTTTCCCGCCCCGCCGCTGACAATTTGCGTCAGAGGCTGACAAAACGTCAGTTGCCTTTTGTCAGTCGCCGCCTGTCGGCCCTCGCTCGGCCCCAGCGCGGCCCCCGCGCATTTCCGTCAACCCCAAGCGTTTCAACAGTTGCGTCAGAAGCCGCGGCTTCGCCGGGTTGCGGCACGGGTGTTGTAATTGTCTTGCGTGGCCGGGATGCGTGTGCGCGCCGCGGTCGAGCCTGGAGGGGAAGTCGAGAGCTATGGGGATGTCCCGCGTGATGATCTGCGACGACGACCGAGAGACGGCTGAGCGCCTGGCCGCGGCCCTGCGCGCCGCCGGCCACGAGGCCGAGACCTGCCGCCACACGATGGACGTGCTGCGCTCGGCCGCCGCCGGCAGCTTCGACCTCGTCGCACTCGGCCTCGACATGGCCGGCTTCGGAAGGGCCGGCGCGTTCGAGGCGCTGAGAGAGATCGCGCCGCACGTCCCCGTCATCGCCCTGCACGAGCGCCCCGTCGAGCTGATGCGCACGGCCGCGCAGAACGGCTTCGCCGCCGTCCTGCCCCGCTCCGTTGACACCAGGAGTTTTCTGTACGCCGTCGCCGTCGCGCTCAACGCCCACGCCGAGGCGATCCCGCGCGCGCCCCGCGCCGGCAAAGGCGGCCGTTCCGCCCCCGCCCCCAAACCCGTCGCCGGCTAAGGCCACACCTTTTTAAAACCCCACCCCGCAGTCGAAGGAGACTAATCATGAAGAAGCTGAACAG
>DATHBT010000145.1:0-1947 GCA_035295985.1 Pyrinomonadaceae bacterium
ATGGCCTCGTAGAGCCGCTGCCGCTCTGCCTCGTCGGCCGTCTGCCTGTAGGCGAGCAACAGCTCTTTAAGCGCGGCCAGGTCGCGGTACAGCCCGGCGTCCTCGACGGGCGGCGTCAGGTACGAGATCAACTCGGCGTAGGAGCGCCGGCGGGCTATCGAGCCTTCCGAGGGGTTGTTGACGCTGTAGAGATAAACGTGCGGCAGCTCGCCGATCAGGCGGTCGGGCCAGCAACTTTCTGACAGCCCGACCTGTTTGCCCGGCATGAACTCCAGCGCGCCGTGCGTGCCGACGTGGACGACGGCGTCGGCCCGGAAGACTTGGGAAAGGTAGGCGTAGAAGGCGGCGAAGCCGTGGTGCGGCGCGCCGTTTCTCGCCATCAGCATCTTCATCGGATCGCCCTCGTAGCCGAAGGTCGGCTGTACGCCGACGAAGACGTTGCCGAGCTGCAACCCCTGAATCAGCAGCGCGCCGCCGAACGTGTCGATTGAGCCGGGGGCGCGGCCCCACTCGCGCTCGATCTCCTCGACGTGCGGGCACAGCAGCCTATACTCGTCCGCCCCCATCCGGTAAGCGACGCGCGCCGCCGTGCCCATCCCCGCGCGCTCGTCGAGCAGTTGCCGGCGCAGCTCGTCCGCGTCGCGCGGCACTTCGACACGGTAACCTTCCGCGCGCAGATGCCGCAGCGTCTCCCAGAGACTTAGAAAAACGTCCAGTTCGGCGGCCGTGCCGACGTTCCCGCGGTCGGCCGGGAAGCAGAAGACGACGAGCGCGAGCCTGATTTCATCGCGCGGCGCGGTCTGCAAACGCTGCCAGCGCTTCAGGCGGCGCGCGATCCGCGCGCAACGCCCTTCGAGCGCGACGGGTTCGGGAGTTTCCGCAGAAATACCGCCGAAGACGAATGGCTCAGTCGCGCCGTCGATCTCAGGGATCGCCACCTGCATCCCGGCCTGCACCGGGTTCAGTCCCGCCCACGACTCGCGCCACGCTTCGACCGTCTGCACGTCGAGGCTCACGGCCGAGCGGAACGGCACGTTCAGCTTTTTCAAAAACTCGACCGCCGCCTCGCTGTCGTTCATCGCCGGCCCGCCCACGAAGCTGAAGCCGGTGAGCGAGACGATCTGGGCGACAAGCGTTCGGCCGTCCCCGCCGACGAAGAACTTCTCGCACGCCTCGCGGTTGTCCATGAAGGTTGAGATGGCGGGCAGCACGGCGAGGCCCTCGCGCTCGACGGCGCGGATGAGCGCGTCGTAGTGGGCGCGCGCGCCGCTGACGATCTGCGGGCGCATGAGCAGCAGGCCGACGGTGTTAGCGGGTTCGAGCGTCGCGAGGTCTCTCATTTTGCGCGCGCGCCTGGCGTGCCAGCTACGGTAAGCCTCGAACGACTCGAAGAGCGCGGGCGCGTCGGGGTGGTAAATGCCGACGGCCGGCATCGACTCGGGCGGCGGCATTTTCACTCGCGCGAGCCGCCCCCCGTCGCCGTAGTGCTTGAGCGCGTAGAGGAGCATCGCGCGGACGTTGGCGGGCGTGGGCTGGAGGAAGTAGCAGAAGATTTGGAGGTAGTGCTTGAAGTCGCCGAGGCGGCCGACCGAGGGGACGAGTTTCAGAATTGACGGGAGGCGCTCGACGTAGCGCAGGTATTGCGCGTGGCTCGCGCGCGACTTGCCGCGCCCGGCACGCGCCTGCGCCGCCATCCAAGAGCCGACGCCCCTAACGGCCCGCCGCGCGGCACTGCCGCGAGACTCGGCAGCTTCTCCACCTGTTTCGCCCGCCACGCCCTCGCCGCGCCCGCCGAAGCTCAGGCGGCCCATCCTCGTGCGGCGCATCAACCCGGGCATGCAGTTGATGACGACGACCGCCCGGTGGCGAAGCTCGTAACGCGCGAGCAGCGGCAGCAGACGCGCCGCGTTCTCGCCGTCCGTCACGTGTATGACGAAAACAACGTCG
>DATHBT010000146.1:0-15265 GCA_035295985.1 Pyrinomonadaceae bacterium
GGCGAGGTCGCGGCCGGGACGAAGACCGCGCCCGACGGCAACTGCCGCTCGACGGTCTGGCTGCCGAGCTGCAACCCGGCCGCGCCGGGCGGCAGGATCAGAGTCTGTCGGACGATGGTGTCGTTGTAGTCGATGACGAACCAGACGGCCTCCGTGTCGAAGCGCCCGCGGCGTAAGCGGAAGCTGAGATCGTAGTTGTTGCTCGTCTCGGAACTGATCGGGCCGACCGCGACGCCGGAAGAGACGGCGCCGGCGTCGGCGGTCGTGCCGAGGAAACCGCCGAGGGCGCGCGCCTCGGTCGCGGAGACCTGGAAGCCGACGCCGACCAAGCCGAGCGAGCCGAGCGTGGTGATGTTCGGCGAGCGGAAGCCGCGGCTGTAGTTGAAGGCGACGTTGAAGCCTTGGAAGAGCGTGGCGACCGCGCCGGCGCGGCCCGAAAAGTCCGCGGCGCGCAAGGAGTCGTCGGGCCACAGCGGCCGGCCGGAGACTAAGGGCGAGTCGGCCGCGCGCGAACGATACGAGCCGACGTTGTAGCGCAGCGCGCCCGACAGGCGCAGTCGGTTCTGGACGGCCTCGAAGGCGTCCTGCACGTAGAGGCCGGCGAGGATGTAGCGCGAGCGGTCGGGCACGCGCGGGCGCACGATTGCGGTCGCGCGGGAGACGGGATCGAGGTTGTAGGAGCGCGCGCCGACTTTGTCGTAGTAGATGTCGCCGCCGACGAGGAAGCTGTTGCGGAAGGGCAACTGCTTGTCGAGGAAGAAGCTGAAGCCCGTGGTCGTCGTGCGCTCGCGGTCGTGCGTGATCGCGGCGAACGGGTTGCCCTGCCCGCCCTGGTTGACGCGCTCCTCGCGCTGCGCGAGGTAAGAGACGGTGGCCGACAAATTGTCGAAGAAGCCGAAGCCCTGCTTGATGAAGCGGCCGTAGAGTAGATCGAGCTGGAGGTTACGGAGATCGGCGACGAGGTTCCCGTCGCCGCCGAGCAGTTGGTCGTAGCGTCGGCCCCCGTCCTGGTGGCTGCGCTGGTAGCGGAAGATGAACTGCCGGTCGTCGGCCGGCGCGTAGTTCATGTGGAGTGTCCCGCCGTACTGCGTGAACGCGGTGTCGGTCAGGCGGTCGTCGCCCGTGATGTTGGAGGGCAGGCCGAGGAAGCGCGTGACGGCCGAGTGCGAGTCGATGCCTGCGCCGGGCCGGAGCGTGTTGATGCGGCGGGCGTTCACGTTGAGGAGCGCGCCGAAGCGCCTCGTGCCGTAGCTGACGATCTGGTTCGCGCCGTAGGAGAGATCGGCGCTCGTGAAGTGGGTCGAGAACTCGCCGTGTATTTCGGGCGTGTCGAAGCCGAACTCGGGCTGGCGCGAGACGAGCTGGACAGTCCCGCCCAGCCCGTCCGATCCGTACTGCGCCGTGTTCGGCCCGCGCTGAATCTCGACGGCGCGCAGGGAAGACGGCTCGTTCAGGTTGAAGAAGGTGTTGATGCCGCCGCGCTGCGTGGACTGCGTGTAGCGCACGCCGTCAACGTAAACGCCGACCTCGGTCAGCCCGCGCACGAGCACCGCGCCGACCGTGGGGCTGGTGCGCTGCATGGAGACGCCCACCTCCTCGTCGGCCACCTGCGCGAGCACGGCCGTGGCGCGCTGCTGGATGCTGCGCTCGGGGATGACGTTGATCTGCTGCGCGACGCGGTCTTTGTCCGTCGCCAGCCCCGTCTCGGCCGTGACCGTGATCTCCTCGGCCACGCCCGCTACTTCGAGCACGACGGCCGCCTCGGTCGTCGCGCCTGCGGCGACCATGACGGGCGCGCGCCGCGTGTCGAAGCCCGTGCGCTCGACGCGCAGCTCGTAGGAGCCGGGGTTAATGTTTGAGAACTGGAAGCGCCCTTCCGAATCGGTCTCGGCCGAGCGTATCTGCGCCTGCTGCGAGGTGACGAGCCAGACCTTCGCGCCGGCGACCGCATCGCCGCCCGCGTCCCTGACCGCGCCCGTGATCGCGCCTCGCGAGTCCTGCCGCGCCGACGCCGCGGCCGGGCCGAACAGAGACAGGAAGGCGAGCGCGAGGGACGTGAGCGCGCGGGAGCGTCCGTTGAACTTCATCTTCAAGAACCCCGTCGAATCGGTTTTGCGAGAGCTTAGAACAGGAAGCGCGCGGCGACAAACCCCGCAGGCGATTTCGACCGCGCGGGCCGGGCCGGCGGGCCGCGCCCGCCCCGAAGCTAAAGCCGGATGAATCCCTCGCGGGCGGGCAACTTCTGGGCCAAAAAAAGATTGGCCGCCGGACGTCCCCCAACACCCGGCGGCCACTTTGCGAAGGCGTCGTCGCCTGTCACCCCCCTTTGCTGACGCGCATCGATGACGGGTGACGCCTGAGGACGGCCGTGCGCGCCTGTTGTCCCTCCACCCTGACGGCCCAAGCCATGTGCCGCTCAATGGAGAAGTGCGCTGGTCGCCTCTGCCCTCGCAAAACTCTTTGTCAAACTCGCGGGCCACTCCCCCGCACGGGGCGACGCCTGTCTCGCGCCCCTTTCGCCGTCCCGCGCCCGCCCCCCGGGCCGCCGGCCTGCCGCTCGCGCCAACGCGCCGTCTCCGATGTTTCGGAGTTTAAGGATCAGACTTGAGGAAAACTTGAGGTGGGATAAAAAATTTCAGCCGGCGAAATTTTTTTTCACAAAAACTCTCCCGGCCGGCCAAAATTCCGGGCAGAAACTACCAGCCGGCCGCACGAAATAGTGTTACCCCTGCACTATCTCGCATGAACCCGCGCCGCCCTCCCGCGCGCCCGCCGCCGGAAGTTTTCCATGAAACTCCCGCCTCTTTTCCCGCCGGCCGCCGGGGCACGCCCTTTGCTCCGCCCGTTTCCACCCAGATCGGAAAAACCCCTCGCAAACGGTTTCTCTCTCCGGGTTCAACCGAAAGGCAGGAACTCCCGACCGGGATTCGGCCGGCGACGCCGCAGGCGCAGCCCCCGATTCCGAACCTGCCACGCCGAGCGTCCGCCCCGAGTCTCTAAACGTAAGGAGGCGTCCCGTATGCGCCGCGTCACTCTTGCCCTCTCGTCCCTGCTCTCTCTCGCCCTGCTCTTCACGCTTTCTAACGCCGCTTATGCCGCGGAAGACGACCGCTACAACGACGACGACGGATACGAGGAGACGGCGCGCGTGGCGCGCGTCAGCCTCATCCGCGGCGACGTGAGCGTGCGCCGCGCCGGGGGCGAGAAGTGGGAGCGCGCGACGCTCAACCTCCCGCTCGTCGAGGGCGACCGCCTCGCCACGGGCGCGGACTCACGGCTCGAAATCCAGATTGACGCGCGCAACTTCCTGCGCGTCGGCGAGTACGCCACGCTCGACATCGTCACGCTGCGCGAGGAGGGCGTGGCGCTCAGCCTCCCCGAAGGCACGGCCACGCTCCGACTCGCGCGCTTCGACCGCGAGCGCGAATACTTCGAGATCGACGCGCCGGGCACGACCGTCGCCGCCGAGCGCGCCGGCCTCTATCGCCTCGACGTGACGGGCGAGGGCCGCGTCCGCGTCACCGTCCGCGAGGACGGCCGCGCGCGCATCTACAACGAGAACTCCGGCTTCACGCTCCGCAGCGACCGCACGGCCGAACTCGTCCGCCTCGGCGGCTCGGACGAGTCGGACTGGAATTTTTCGGACGCCGCCTCCCTCGACACGTGGGACACCTGGGTTGACGAACGCGAGCGATACCTCGCGGAGCGGCTGCGCTACGACGGCCGCGACCGCTACTACGACCAACACGTCTGGGGCGCGGAAGAACTCGACGCCTACGGCGACTGGGTCTCGCACAGCGACTACGGCTACGTCTGGCGGCCCCGCACGACCGTCATCAACAACTATTACAACTGGGCCCCGTACCGCTACGGCCACTGGCGACACCTGCCCCACTACGGCTGGACGTGGATCGGCGACGAGCCTTGGGGCTGGGCGCCCTACCATTACGGCCGCTGGGTCTATGTGAACAATTACTGGTGCTGGGCGCCGCGCGGCTACGTCGGCTACCGCAACCGCAGTTGGTGGCGGCCCGCGCTCGTCGCCTTCGTCTTCGTCGCCAGCCCGCGCGGCGAGCACGTCGCCTGGTACCCCCTCCCCTACCACCAGCGCGATCCGCACTCGAACTTCTGGCGTCGCGCACTCAACACAGACCGCCAGCGCAAGCCCGACATCGCGAGCCTCAAGGGCACCGGCCCGCCCTACGCGCGCGCGGTGAGCAGCCTCCCGGCGCGCGAGTTCGGCACGACGGGCCGCGGCCGGCCGGCCGATCAGGAGATCGCGCGCAAGGCGCTCGCGGGCGAGCCGGTGCGCGGCAAGCTCCCGCTGCGTCCCATCGACGCGCCGGGTGTGCCCGACCCCTTCGCCGCGCGCGAGAAGACCGGTGCACGCGCGCCCCGCGTCCCCGGCGGCGATGCTGGCGGGCGCACGGACACCGCCGCGAACCCGGCCGCCGCGCCCCTGCGGAGGTTCACGGAGCGCCCGACCGGCGCGGCCAGGCGGCTGCCCGGCGTCGCGCTCGACGAGGAGCTGCGCCGCGCACGGGTCTTCAACAACCGCGATCCGCTCTTCGGCAAGTCGGTCAAGCCCGCGCCCGTTGACGCGGCGAACGGGGGCGAGCGCAACGCGGGCGGCGAAGGCCGCGGCGGTCGCGGCGCGGGCGGCTTTGATCGCGGCGGCGCGGGCGAGGGCCGCCCGACCGGCGCGCTCGCGCGTCCCACGCGCCCCGTCGGCAACGCGCCGGACTCGAAAGGCGGCGACGCGTTCGACAAGGGCACCCGCGACCGCGTCAAGCCCGTGCGCCCCGCGACACCCGACGCCGAAGACGCGGGTGAGAAACAACCTAACTGGAAGTCGCAGCCGGTCGAGCGACCGGGGCGGCCGGACTACGGCGGCGGCGACGACGGCGAGCGCGAACGCCGCCGCGAGCGGGCGCGACCGGAAGTCCGCGAGGACAAGCAGGAGCGGCCCTACTACAACCCCGAACCGCAGCCGGCCGAAAAACCCGCGCCGCGCTACGAACGGCCCGAACGCAAAGAGCGGCCCGCCCCCCCGCCGCGCGAGGAGAGGCAGGAGCGTTACGAGCGCCCCGAACCGCACTACGAGCGGCCCGCGCCGCCCCCACTGCGCGAAGAGCGCCCCGCGCCTGCGCCGCGCGAGGAGAAGCCCGCCCCCCCGCCGCAGCGCGAGGAGAAGCGTTCCGCGCCCGAGAAGCACGACGGCCGCGCGCGCCCTTCGCGCGGCAAGCCGCTTGACAACGACTGAGAGGCCGCGCCCCTTCGCGGCCAGACTTCGGACGGGGCGCGGCCTCTCAGGGGGACGCGCCGAGTCCGCGCGACGAGCCGCGCGCGGCGGTTGACACACCGGGGCATCAATCAACCGCCGCGCGCGCGCCGCCGCAAGCGACCGCCCGGAAGAACCCGAAGGGTTTGACCAGTCCGGAGGTTTTTTGACAGTGGCCCACGCACGCGCTGTCACACGCCTGGCCCTGCGCGCGCTCGCGCTCTCGCTCGGCGTCGCGCTCGGCGCTTACCTCCTCGCCCTCGCCGCCGGCGCGTGAAGCCGCGCCCGGAAGTCCGCGAAAAAAGAGGCCGGCTCAACTCCTGAGCCGGCCTCTTTCCTGTCGTGACGGGTTGCGTCGCGGCGAGCGAGTTACGATCCCTCTCGTCTTAGTTCGGGCCGAAGCGGAGCTTGTACTCGGGGGAGTTGAGGAACCCGTTGACCATCGTGCGGGTGTCTCCCGACTGCAAGACTTTCAGCCAGTCGGCGTACCCCGTCGGCTCGGGCTTGCGCCTCAAATAACCGTAGTACTGCATGGCGACGAAGGCGTTGTTGAACTCTGCCGCCGTCACCTGGTCGGAGTCCACGACCGCGCGCAGCACCTGCGCCCGCGTGAGCGTGCCGGCCGTGAGCCTCGCCGCGAGGTCGGATTGCGTCAGCACGACCTTCCCGCCCGTGTCGGGGCTGGCCGGGTCGGGCGTGGTGATCTGCGTGAGCTGGTAGCGGCTCAGGAGCGCCGCCACGTACTCTTGGTTCGTCATCCCGCTCGGGTAGCGGGTTAAGAACTCCTGCCGCTGCGTGAAGCGGACGGCCAGCGCGGCCCTCCTGGCGAAGACCTCCGCCTCCGTCGCCCCGGCGACGAAGCTCATGTCCGACGTGATCTCCGGGTACTCCGGCAGGCGGTCGAAAGCCACCTTGTAGAACCTGAAGACGTAAGCCCCCTTGAGCGAGAACTCGACGGAGCGGAAGAAGCCCTCGCCCGAGACGTGGATGCGGTCGCACCCGGAAGAGACCTCCGGCCCGGTGAACGGGTTGGGGCAGCCGTTCAGGACGCCGAGCCAGGCTTGGAAGCCGCCCTGGTCGGGCTCGCGTGAGAGAAAGTCGAGGTACTGCTGGCGGACGAAGAAGTTGAAGGGCGGCCCCAACACGGGGTTCGGCTGCCCCGCCGCGTCGTTGTCCGTGATGGTGACGGTCGTGACGGAGGGCGAGCTGAGGGCCGCGCCCGACGGGTTCGCCAGAGCTATGCGGAAGGTCTGCGGCCCCTCGACGTGCGCGTCGTCGATGACGGGCACGCTGATCGTCTTGCTCGCCTCGCCGGGGGCGAAGGAGAGCGTGCCGACCGTGGTGGCGTAGTCGCAGCGGGCGAAGGCCGCGCCGGCAGCGCCGGCCGCGTCGGCGCAGCCCACCGTGAAGTTGTCGCTGTCCTCCGTCCGGTAGTCAACAGAGGCGGCGGCGGAGGTGATACCCCCGCGGGTGACGGTGATCGTGGCCGAGCTGGCGCCCTCGCTGACCGAGTAGTTCGCGAGGTCGAAGGCGACTGTCGCGGTCGGGGTCTGGTCGGAGGTCGCCACCGAGAGCGTGTAGCTACCGGTCACGTCGGGCGCAGCGGCGTTGGCGTAGATGCGGTAGGTGCCCGTGACGGGCAGCGTCAGGAATCCGCCGACCGAGGGGTTGGGCAGGCGCGCGGTGGTGCTGAGTTCGTCAGGGTCGGTCTCGTCAACGCGGAAGCCGTCCGGGTCGTAGAGCAGCAGCCAAGCGGAGGCGCTTCCGTTGGCACTGTTTAGGAACGTGGACGTCATCGAGACGGAGATTTGCTGCCCCGCCGTGCCCGCGAACGTGTACACGTCGATGAAGGATCCGTCGAAGGGCAGGCGGCAGTCCGTCGTGGCGAGCGATCCGCTCACCGTCTGGCCCGCCGTGATCGCCTGCGTCGGGCAGTTTGAGCCGAGTGTTAGCGTGAGCGTGTAGTTGCCGGTCTCGCCCTCGTTGAGGGCATTGGCGAGGATGTAGTAGGTGCCGGCCCCGGGCAGCGTGGCGAGGCCCTGGCCCTGCCCGATCGAAGGCGCGGGGATGCGCGCGCCGAAGTTGTTGTTCGCGCCGCCGGTCAGCCCATCGTCGTTCCGCGCTAGCTCAGTGAAGCCGTTTATCGAGAGCAGGAAAAGGAGCGGATCGAGGGTGCCGCTCGTTGCCTGCATTGTGACGGAGACCTGCTGCCCGGCCGCCGCCGTGAAGGAGTAAACGTCCACGAACGAGCCGTCACGTAACTGGCAATCGCCTGAGGTGAGAGAGCCGTTCCGGGTGAACGTATTCGTCCCCGATCCGAGGTTCGTGGCCGTGCAGGCAGCGGTGCTGACGTTACGCACCCGCAGCGTGTACGCGCCGGTTTCGCCGGGGCGGGCGCTGTTCGCCAGGATCGTGTAGGTCGAGTTGCCGCTGCCGGGCAGCACGCCGAAGAGGCGCGAGTTGAGGTCAACAGGGTCACCCAGGACATCAGGATCGTCCGAGTCGATGTCGTCGTGCTGGATGGAGCGGTAGCTGAGCGTCGTCTCGCCGGGACGGAGCAGGTAAAGGTAGGTGTCAAAGTCGGAAGAGGCCAGCTCGACGAGGACGAGCTGGCCGGCCGTCGCCGTGAACGTGTAGGCGTCGTAGAAGGAGTTGTCGATGGGGTGGCGGCAGTCGCCTGTACCGAGCGTGCCGCTGATCGTGCCGCCGTTTATGGTGATCTGGGACGCGTCTCTCGTACACCCGATCTGATCGGCGAGCGGCTGCGCGTCGCGCGTCTTAGTGACGGAGGGCTTGGCGCGGTCGCCCCCCTGGGCGGCGCGCGGGCGGGCCGCGCCCTTGCCCGCGTCGGACGCCGCGGCCTTCGCCTTCTGCCCGTCATCCTGCGCCGCGGCCGAAGCGCGCGGGGCGGCGATGCCGGCCAGCAGCCCGCACGCGAGCGCGAGCAGGCAGAGCGGCGCGACGAGCCACGGTCGCAGGCCGGCGGCGCGAAGGGCGGCGGGCCTGTTGCTTGAGTTCGCAGACTTCATCGGAAAACCTCTACTTCTCTCCGGGGCGCGGGTTTAAGGTCGGTCGCCGCTGCGGGCCGGCGCTCTCATCGGTCGGCGAGAGCCGGGCGCGTGCGTGTGCGAAAAAACTCGGAAGCTGGCGAAGGCCGAAGGACAGATGCCGGGCGCGCGGCACACGTTCGCCGCGAAATCGAACCGCCGTCCGGTTTTCTATATGGGGAGAGCGCCCGGCTGTACGTCTTCGGTGGTGGGGCGGCGAAGCGGCTCTAAAACGGGCGGCCCCGCCGGGGGCCGACGCGCGCCCGGCTTGAAAGTTTCTCGTAACGCCTCGCCTGTAACACTCAAAGAGCCGCGCGCGGAAGAGGAATTTAAAGGACGCCTTCCGGCGCAGTCAAGTTGAGCGCCCGGCGCACTTTCCGCCGCCGCCCGGCAAATTCGCGGCCCTCGTCAGAGCGCCGCGATGACGGCGTCGGCGAACTCGGCCGTGCGGGCCGTGCCGCCGATGTCGCGCGTGCGGACGCGCCCCTCGCGGAAGGTGTTGAGCATCGCGGTCTCGATGCGCTGGGCCGCCTCGCGCTCGCCGATGTGGCGCAGCATCAGGATCGAAGATTGCAAGACGGCCGTCGGGTTCGCTATCCCCTGGCCGGCGATGTCGGGGGCCGAGCCGTGGACGGCCTCGAAGACCGCGCCCTTCTCGCCGATGTTCGCGCCGGGCACGAGTCCGAGTCCGCCGATGAGGCCCGCGCAGAGATCGGAGACGATGTCGCCGTAGAGGTTTTCGAGCAGCATCACGTCGAACTGCTCGGGCCGCATGACGAGTTGCATGCAGGCGTTATCGACGATCTTGTCCTCGGCCTCGATCTCCGGGTAATCCTTCGCCACGTTGCGGAAGCATTCGAGGAAGAGGCCGTCGGAGAGCTTCATGATGTTGGCCTTGTGGACGCAGGTGATCTTCTTGCGCCCCTCGGCCCGCGCGAACTCGAAGGCGTAGCGCGCGATCCGCGTCGAAGCCTTCTCCGTGATGATCTTTATACTCTCGACCACGCCGGGGATGACCACGTGCTCCAGCCCCGCGTATAAACTCTCCGTGTTCTCGCGGACGACTACGAGATCGAGTTCGGGGTAGCGCGAGGGCACGTTCGGCAGCGCGCGCACGGGCCGCAGGTTCGCGTAGAGATCGAGTTTTTTGCGCAGGCCGACGTTGACCGAGGTGAAGCCCTTGCCGACGGGCGTCGTGATCGGGCCTTTGAGCGCGACCTTATTGCGGCCGATGGATTCGAGCAGGTCGGCCGGCAGCGTCTCGCCGAATTTTTCGAGCGCCTGCGCGCCCGCGTAGTGCGTCTCCCACTCGACTTCGACGCCCGCGGCCTCGACGATCCGCACCACGTTCGAGACCACCTCGGGGCCGATGCCGTCGCCCGGTATCAGTGTGATAGTATGCTTCATGTCGGTTGTCCGTAGTCAGTTGTCCGTCGTTCGTCGCCGGGCGCGGCGCGCTTCGCCGTCGCCAGTGAACAACTGACAGCGGGCGACTGACAACGGACGTTTTCGTTTGGGCCGCATCATACCAGCAATCTTTCCCCGATGCTAAACGGTAGGCACGAGGGCGCGGCTTACGACGCCGTGATCTTAGGCGGCGGTGTCGTCGGCCTCGCGGCGGCGCGCGAACTAGCGAGCCGCCGCCTCTCCGTCGCACTCGTCGAGCGCGGGGCGGTCGGCAGGGAGTCGTCCTGGGCCGCGGGCGGGATGCTCGCGCCGCAGTGCGAGGCCGACGCGCCCGACGATTTCTTCCGCCTCGCCTGCGCCGCGCGCGACCGCTACCCGGACTTCGCCGCCGAGCTGCGCGAAGAGACCGGCATCGACATGGAGCTTGACGAGACCGGCACGCTCTACCTCGCGACGACCGAAGAGGACGCGCGCGAGATCGGGCGACGCTTCGACTGGCAGAGTCGCGCTCGTTTAGCAGTCGAGCGGCTGACGGCTGACGAAGCGCGCGCCGTCGAGCCGCAGGTCTCGCCGCGCGCGCTCGGCGCTCTCCGCTTCCCGCGCGACTGGCAGGTCGAGAACCGCCGCCTCACCGAAGCCCTCCGGCGCGGCTGCGAGCTGGGCGGCGTGCGAATCCACGAGCACACGCCCGCGCTCTCGATCAACGCCGAACGCGGCCGCGTCGCTTCGGTCGAAACCGGGCGCGGTAAGATCAGAGCGGGCGCGGTCGTCGTCGCCTGCGGCGCGTGGTCTTCGCAAGTCCCGATCAGCACGCCGGGCGGCGGCGAGGGTGTCGGCCGGCGCGGCGTGCAGATCGACAACGATGCGGCGGCCGTGCGCGTCGAACCCGTGCGCGGCCAGATGCTCAGCTTCGAGACCGGGGGCGAGCCTTTCGTTCGCCACGTCATCTACGGCCCGCGCGGCTACCTCGTGCCGCGGCGTGAGGGGCGATTGCTCGCCGGCTCGACCAGCGAGCGCGCGGGCTTCGACAAGTCGGTCACGGAGGAAGGGCGCGCGTCCGTCGCCGCGCACGCCGCGGAACTCGCGCCCGCGGTCGCCGGCCTGAAACTGGCGGAGGCGTGGGCGGGCCTGCGCCCGCGCGGCGAGGACGACTGGCCCGTCGTCGGCGAGTCGGCCGAAGTGGAAAACCTCTTCTACGCGACGGCCCACTACCGCAACGGCATCCTGCTCGCGCCGCTGACCGGCGCGCTCCTGGCGGACGTGATCGTAAACCGAACCGCGTCGCCGCTCCTCGCGCCCTTCTCCCCGACGCGCCTGCGCCGCGCGGCCACGCTCGGCGCCGGCTGAAAACCTCGATGCGATTTAACGAAACCGAAGCGACCGAAAGAGACGCGCGCGCGCGAACCGAAGCCCGCGCGAACGCCCCTGCGCGCCTGCTCGTCTTCTCTTCATTCGTGCTGCTCGCCGCGCTCGCAGCGCCCGCGCACGTCTCCGCACAGCAGAACGGCGGCGCGCCGGCCGGGACGACCGCCCGCGACCCGGCCGCGACGGGTAAGAGTGCCGCCGAGTTGTACGCGGAGGCCGAGGGCTTCGTGCGACGCCGCTACGAGCAGCTCGCGCGCGAGGGCTTCCGCTACGAGCCGAAGCTTGCCGCGCAGGTCGAAGATGAGTTGCGCGCGCTCGCCGCGCGAAGCGCCGCCGAACTGAAGGCGCGCGGCCAGCTCTCACACGCCGACCGCTTCCACCTCGGGCGGCTCCTCAGCCTCGCCGCGCAGTCGGACGAGGCGGTCGCCGCGATGCGCGAGTTCCTGAGCGCGGGCGGCGCGACGGCGGGACGGGCGCGCGCCGCGCGCTTCACCGTCGCCTTCGAGCTGGCCCGCAAGAACGCGCTCGACGAGGCGGAGGCCGCGCTCGCGGACTACCTCGCCACGCCGGCCGACGCGCCCGCGCACGACGAGCGTTTCCGCCTGGAGATAGAACTCGCCCGCGCCGCGCGCGCGCGAATGCAGATCGCGCGCGCCGCCGATCACGCCCGCGCCGCCTTCGAGGCCGCCGGCCGCCTGAACTCGTCCGCGCAACTCGACGCCGCCTCGCGCGACGAAATCTTCTACCGCTCCGCACAGGCCCACGCCGACGCGCTCGCCGAGCTGAAAAGGACTGACGAGGCGATCGCCGCTTTGCAGGAACTCCGCCGGCTCGCCGTCAGCTTCCCCTCGGCCGATCTCTACCGCCGCGCCTCGCTCCTGCTCGGCCGCCTCGTCCCGGCCGTCGGGCTGATGACGGACGCGAGCGATCCGCTTCTGCGGGACGCGCCGGAGATCGAAGTCGCCGACTGGATCGATCAGCGGCCGACCACTCTCAAGGGCGAGCGCGGCCGCGTGGTGCTGCTCGACTTCTGGGCCACGTGGTGCACGCCGTGCCTCGCGGCCCTGCCGCACATGCGCGACTGGCAGAGTCGCTTCAAGGAGCGCGGCCTGACCATCGTCGCCTTCACGCACTACGAGACGACCGAAGGCGGCCGGATCGTGAAGACGAAGCGCGAGCACGACGCGCTCAAAAACTTCCGCCGCGCCCGCCGCCTGCCCTTCGGCTTCGCCGTCGCCGCGACGAATGCGACCTCGGCGCGCTACAACGTGACGACCATCCCCACGGCCGTCCTCATCGACCGACGCGGGCGCGTCCGCTACCTCAACGTCGGATCGAACGAGGACGATCTCAAAGAGCTTGAGCAGATGATCGAGCGGCTGCTCGACGAACCGGCCGGCGGCAGGTAAGGTTCAGGTGGGGAAGGCGGTTTCGGGCGGGCCTTGTCGTGAGTGCCGACGCATTCCCAGTTCACCACAGAGGCACAGAGGGCACAGAGGCTGCACAGAGAAAACCGATCTGAGACCCCTTCCCTCTGTGCCCCCTCCGTGTTCTCCGTGTCTCTGTGGTTAGTGCGATCCCCGGCCGCTCAACTAAAAAGTAAGATCAGCAATGACCGGAAAGACAGTCTCTTCAAAACTCGCGTCGGCCGTCACACTGTGGCTCGCCGTCGCCTTCACGCTTGGCCCCGCCGTCGCCCAGTCGCAGCCGGCGGACGCCCGCGCGCTCTACGAGGAGGCCGCGCAGTTCCTCGAAAAGAAGTTCGCTGAGTACGAGCGCGGGCGCGTGCCCCTGAGCCGCGCGCTCGAAGTCGAGACGCGGGCCGAGCAGCAGGCCATAGCCGAGCGCAACGCCGCGCGTCTCGCCGCCGCGCGGCCTTCGGGCGCTGACAACTACTACCTCGCGCTGCTCTACCAGCTCGCGGGCAAGCCCGCGCTCGCGATAGAACCCGCGCGCCGCTTCCTCTCCGAGGCCGGCCCGGACGAGCGTGACAAGTTGCAGCCCGCGCGTTACCTGCTCGCGCAGCAGCTCGCCAACCACGGCCGCCTCGAAGAGGCCGAGCAGGCGTTCGCCGAGTACGCGCGCCAGCAGCCGGGGCGGAAATCCGATCTGTTCCGCCTCCGCATGGCGCTCGCCGCGGCCCAGGATCGCGCGAAGAACTTCGCCGCGGCCTCCGCGCACGCGGCCGAAGCCTTCCGCCTCGCCAAAGATCAGGAGATCGCCGGCACGGACTTCGCCCGCCGCGCGCTGCTCGTCAACTCCTCGGGCCGCCTCCACGCGGAGACCTCCCTGCGGGCCAGGCGGGACGCCGACGCGCTCGCCACGATGAAGGAGATGCTCGCGCTCGGCCTCTCGCTCCCCTCCGCGCACGTTTACAGCAACGCGGTCGAGCTGCTCATGCAAAGCGGGCACGTCGGACTCGTCGAGCGCGCGTTCGCCGACTCGGCCAACATCGCCGCGCCCGCGCCCGAGATCGAGGTGGCGCAGTGGATCGACCAGCCCGCGGGGAAACTCTCCGACCTGCGCGGCCGGGTCGTCCTGCTCGACTTCTGGGCGACGTGGTGCGGCCCGTGCCGCGTGACGATGCCGAAGCTGAGCCGGCTGCACGCGAAGTACGGATCGCGCGGCCTGACAGTCATCGGCCTGACGAACGCGGAGGGCGCGGGCCGCGCGGGCCAGCCCGAATCCGCCGAGATGGCGAGTGTGCGCGCCTTCAAGGCGGGGATGCGCCTGCCCTACGCCTTCGCCGTCGCCGCGGACGGCTTCAACCACCTGCGCTACGGCGTGCGCGTCATCCCGACCGCGTTCCTTATCGACCGCCGCGGCCGAGTCCGCCACATCGCCGTCGGCGCGAGCGCCGGCTCGGACGAGCAACTCGCCGCGGCCATCGAGACGCTGCTCGACGAAAAGCCGTGAAGAAGCTGTTAGCTGTTAGCTGTCAGCCGTTAGCAAAACCAAAAACCGAGACAGAGGCGAAAGCTGCTAGCTGCCTTCTTCTGGCTAACAGCTAACAGCTTCTATTCCCGATTTACGTTCCCCCGTCGCGTTGTTGTACTCTTAACCCGTCATGGAAGGCGCAAACATCACCGTCCTGATCGCTTTCGTCGCGGGGCTGGCCTCGTTCCTGAGCCCGTGCGTGCTGCCGCTCGTGCCGGGCTACATCTCGATGATTTCGGGCGTGAGCCTCGATCATTTGAAGGGGGAGCGCGGCGCGGAGTCGCGCAAGACGGCCTGGCGCGCGGTCGTCTTCAACTCGCTCGCCTTCAACGCGGGCCTCTCGATGATCTTCGTGGCGCTGGGCGCGGCGGCGGGGCTGGTCGGCGCGGCGGTGCTTTCGAACCCGTACCTGCGGATCGCGGGCGGCCTCATCATCATCGCCTTCGGCCTGCAACTGATCGGCGTGCTCAAGATCGGCGCGCTCTACCGCGACACGCGCAAGTTCAAGGACGAAAGCCCGCGCGGCATGGGCGGCTCTTTCGTCCTCGGCCTCGCCTTCGCGGCCGGGTGGACGCCGTGCATCGGCCCGATCCTCGGCGGCATCATCGGGCTGGCGGCGACGAGCGGCAACTGGCAGAGCGGCCTTTATCTGTCGGCCTTCTACTCGGCGGGCCTGGCCGTCCCGTTCCTGCTGACGGGCCTGCTGCTCAACCGCTTCCTCGGCTTCTACATCTGGTTCCGCCGCCACCTGCACAAGGTCGAAGTCTTCTCCGGCGTCCTGCTCATCGCCATCGGCCTGCTCATCGCCACCAACAACGTGACGCGCATGGCCGCCCTCGCCTCGCGCTTCATCCCGAACGCCGAGGGCTGGGTGATGTCGCGCGTCGAGTCGGGGCAGACAGAGCAGCCCGCCGCGCAGCCGGGCGCGAACGCGACGGCGTCCAACGCCTCGCTCGCGAACGCGCGGCCCGCGCCCGAAGTCGAATTGAAGACCTTGGACGGGACGCCTTACCGGCTCGCAGACCTACGCGGCCGGGTCGTCCTGCTCAACTTCTGGGCGACGTGGTGCGTCCCGTGCCGCTCGGAGATTCCCGTGCTCAACGAGATGGGGCGCGACCTGAAAGATCGCGGCTTCGAGGTGGTCGGCGTCTCGACGCACGACACGCCCGACGAGGTCAGGAACTTTCAGCGTGACTTGAAGCAGGACTACACAGTCCTGCTCGGCACC
>DATHBT010000147.1:0-8475 GCA_035295985.1 Pyrinomonadaceae bacterium
TCATCCGCGACCTGACCGTGGCCGCGCTCGACGACGTGGCGACATCGGCGCGCGTGCAGGAGCGGTTCCGCCCCATCCGCGAGCGCCACCTCGAAACGCTCGAAACCGTCCGGCGCAAGATCAGTTACGAGCGCGGCGTCGTCACCTTCGATCTCGTTGACGAAGGGTTCGAGGGCTTCAACAAGTTCATCCCCTACTACCTGCGGCCGGAGACCACCTACTCGGTCGCCGTCACGCGCACCCCGCAGCGCGCGAAAATCTCCGTCGGCTCGAACCCGTGGAGTCCGCGCCCCCGCACCCACAACATCGCCTCGATCTGCGAGCGCTACGGCGGCGGCGGCCACGCGGTCGTCGGCGCGGTCTCCTTCGGCCGCGAGGAGGTCGAGCGGGCGCGGACGGCCGCCCGCGAGATCGTCGCCGAGTTGCGGGGCGGCTTCGCCGGATAGACTTCTTCGACCGGCCTTGTAAACTCCCCCCATGCCGAGCCTGCCAGCGCGACTGTTCAGCGCCTACTCGCGCGCGGTCATCCGCCGCGAGCGTTGGGGCCGCGACGAGCGAGCCGTCGCGCGCCGCGCGCGCCTGCTCTTCGGCACGCCCGCGCCCCTCGGTTGGGCGTTCGGCCGCGGCGTCCGCGTCGAGAAGGTTCAAGGCGGCGACGCGCGCGGCGAGTGGATCACGCCTGCGCGCCCGGACGGCGACGATGCCGGCGCGGGCGTCGTCCTCTACCTGCACGGCGGCGGCTACGTCTCCTGCTCGCCCGCCACGCACCGCCCCGTCACGGCCGCGCTCGCGCGTCTCACCGGCTCGCGCGTCTTCGCGCCCGACTACCGGCTCGCGCCCGAGCACCGCTACCCGGCCGCGCTCGACGACGCCGTCGCCGCCTACCGCCGGCTGCTCGACAGAGGCGTCCCGCCCGCGTCCCTCTCAGTCGCCGGCGACTCGGCCGGCGGCGGCCTCGCGCTCGCGCTGCTCCTGCGCGCCCGCGACGGAGGGCTGCCGACGCCGGCCTCGGCCGTCTGCTTCTCGCCCTGGACTGACCTGGCCGGCACGGGCCGCTCCGTGCGCGCCAACGACGGCCGCTGCGCCATGTTCCGCACGCCGAACATCGAGGAGTTCGCCTCGGCCTACCTCGGCGCGGCTTCCGCCCTCGACCCTTACGCCTCGCCCGCTCACGCAGCAGACTTCGGCGGCCTCCCGCCCGTCCTCCTGCAAGTCGGCTCGACAGAGCTGCTGCTGGACGACGCGCGCGCCGTCCACGAGAAGATCACGGCCGCGGGCGGCGAGAGCCGGCTCGAAGTTTACGAAGACCTGATGCACTGCTGGCAGATGCTCGACGGCCTCGTCCCCGAAGCGCGCGCCGCGCTCAGGAGCGCGGCCGACTTCATCAACGAACACACGGCCCCGAACCGCCCTCCGGCGGTCGAAGCCGCGCGGCCGGGGCGTTGACTGCGGCCGGCGAAATGAGTTATCCCGCACTGGACTTTTTTAAGCCTTCATGGCGGCGGAGGTTCACGAGATGGCTGCGGAGTTGAGCAACTGTTATAGCTGCGGGTTCGCGGGCGAGGCCGCGGGCAGCAAGTGCCCGAACTGCGGCAGGCGGCTGCGGACGGCGAAGGTGGTGCGCCGCTTGGGCTGGCTTCAGTTGCTGATCGGGCTGTTCCTCATCGGGCTGATGGGGACGATCACCTACAACCTCGCGCCCGCCCTGCTCAACCCGGCCGCCGCGACCGACGGCTCGCGCTTCACGGGCACGCCGGAGCAGGCGCTGATGATCCTCGGCCTCTTCGGACTCGTCATCACGTTCGGCGTCGGGAGCCTCGCGGCCGGCCTCTGGCAGATCGCGACGGGCCGACGCAACAACTGGATCTTCGTCCTCATGATCCTGCTCTTCGTCGTCGTGATGGTCGTCGCCTGGCTGACGACCGCCTCGCTCAAGGCCTCATGAGGCCGGCCATTCCGGGCCGCAGATCAGTTGACTCGCCGGCCGAATCGGCATATCGTCACCACTCCGCAAGGGCTGACAGGACCGAGTTCGTAAAGGCCCATGCCCACTTCTCACTCGCTCCGCCGCCCTCGCACCAGTTTCGTCGCGGCACCCGGCCCACCAACTCTTGGTGTGAACGGCGACAACCCCCCATGAACCTCAACCCACCGGCAAGGAGGCCGCCATGTCAACCAGCATTACCGACCCCGCAGTCAGCGCCCCGCCCGCACCGCCGAAGCCGCCAGGCAAGTCGAAGGCCGTCTCCGCCGAGGCGTCGGACGGGGGCGCGGCGACCGGGGCGAAGTGGAAGGGCAGCCGCTCGCTCGCCAGTCTCACGCCGTTTCAGGTCGGCTTGGCCGTCGTCATCCTGCTCCTCTGGCTCCACCTGTTCGCCGGCGGCATGCTCATCGACACGCAGCCGTACCGCTGCGCACTCGGCTGGACCGCGATCGAGAAGATCAACCCCAAGACGATCAACGACCACCCGTGCAACGCGTTCTGGGTCGAGAACGGCGAGCGCACGGCGAGAGTCTTCAACAACAGGTACGGCGTGCCTGCGCTCTCCGGCGTCGGGGGCGCGGTAACGGCGGCGGACGCGACGGCCGCGGCCACGCAGCCCGCCGCGGCTGCCCAACAGCCCGCGCCGGCTTTGCCCGTGCGGCCCGTGCCGTTCAACGAACTCGCGCTGCCGTGGCTGCTGACCATCCTTTTCTTTACCCCCCTGAACCTCGCCTTCGTCGCCGCCGCGGCCGGTGCGCTCGGCAGCCTCGGCAGCATCGCCAACCTGAACGACGATTCGGACACGAGCGCCTCCGCCACGCGCGACCGCACTAACCCGCTCGTCTCCGGGCTGCTGCGCGGCATGTTCGTTTACCTCTTCGTGATCTCCGGCATGCTGCTCTTCGACGACTCGCCGTTCTCGGCCACCAGCCCCGACCAGTACGTCCGCCTCGCCGGCTTCCTCTCGCTGTTCAGCTTCGTCGTCAACTACCAGCCGAAAATCTTCAGCACCCTGATCGACTGGGCGAACACGCGAATTCAGTCGAGGAACGGCGCGGGTTCGATTGTCCAGGGCAGGCAGGGAGAAGTCGTCAAGGCGACCGCGCCGCCGGGGGGCGAGGCTAGACTGGTCAACCGGACGGTCAGCGTGACGGAGGCCGTCGTCGAGTCAGCGGACGAGGAGGACGCCGCGGGCCGGCCCCAACTCGCCGAGGCGGACGACTCCTCCCGCAACGGCCGCTCCAACGGCGGCGGGCCTGCCGGCTTCGGCGGTTGAAGCGGCGCACTCCCGACTCGCGGCCCAATGCGGAACGGGGCGTTGACAGGCGGCGAGGGGCGGCGTGGAAGCCTTCCGCGCCGCCCCTCAGCTTGTTTCCGCACGAGCAGTTTTTAAAGTCTCGACCGGCCCGCAGTTCCGACTTACTCATCCCCGCGCGCCGTCAGCCCCTCGATCTCTTCGATCTGTTTGGGCACTTTGTCGGTGAGCACGCGGCGGCCTTCGGCGGTGACGAGCACGTCGTCCTCGATGCGTATGCCGACGCCGCGGAAGCGTTCGGGCACGTCCCCGGCGTCGGCCGGGACGTAGAGGCCCGGCTCGACGGTGATGACGTTTCCGGGCGCGAGCTTACGCGGGCCGTCGTCCACGCGGTAGCGGCCTACGTCGTGCACGTCCATGCCTAGGAAGTGGCCGAGGCCGTGCATGAAGAATTTCCTGTACTCCTTCTCCTCGACGAGCTTCTCGGCGTCGCCCCGGAGCAGCCCCAGCCGCAGCATGCCGTCGGTGAGCATCGAGACTGCGCGCTCGTTCAAGTCCTCCATCGTCACGCCGGGCCGCACCATCTCGACGCAGGCCAGTTGGGTCTCCAAAACAACCGAGTAGATTTCCCGCTGCGCGGCGGTGAAGCGGTTTGCTACGGGGAAGGTGCGCGTGATGTCGGAGGCGTAGCCGCGGAACTCGCAGCCGGCGTCGATGAGGAGGAGATCGCCCTCGCGTAAGATCGAGTCGTTCGTGACGTAGTGGAGCACGGTCGCGTTCGCGCCGCCTCCGACGATGGTGGTGTAGGCCGGGCCGGCCGCGCCGCGGCGGCGGAAGACGTACTCGATCAAAGCCTCGATCTCGTACTCGTACATGCCGGGCCGGGCCGCGCGCATTGCCTCGACGTGCGCCTCCGCGGCGATGTCTGCGGCGCGCTGCATCAACTCGATCTCCTCGTCCGTCTTGACGAGGCGCATCTCGGAGAGGAGCGCGCCCGGATCGGTGATCGAGTCGGGCGCGCGCTGCGTGCGGCTGCGCTGGCGCATCGCGCCGATCTGTTTGACCAGCAACTCGTCCAGGTCGGCGCGCACGCCCAGGCGGTAATAGACGTTGCGCGCGCCGTCGAGCATCTCGCCGAGTTTTTCGCCGAACTCCTCGACGGGGAAGGCCGCGTCCGCGCCGTAAACGTCGCGTGCGCCCTCTATCCCTGCGCGCCGCCCCTCCCACGTCTCGCGTTCGGGGTCGCGCGGGCGGACGAAGAGTGTGTAGGGGTGTTCGCCGTGGCCGGGGCGGATGACGGCGATGGAGTCGGGTTCGTCGAGGCCGGTGAGGTAGAAGAAGTCGGAGTCCTGCCGGTAGCGGTAGTGCGTGTCGTTGGAGCGCACGGCCTCGGGCGCGCTCGCGATGACGGCGACCGAATTCTCCTCCATCCTCCGCATGAACTCGGCGAGCTGCGGTCGTCTCATCCTCTCACCCCGCGTCTGAAAGTTCAGGAAGCTGCCCCGGCAAGTTTAACGAAGCGATGGCGGGCGGCAAAACAGCAGGCGGGCGCGGGCCGGTGGTTTACAAGACTTTTGATTTGAGTGTCGTCAAAAATAATTCACCACGGAGGCACAGGGGACACAGAGTTCACACAGAGAGTTGAATCCCTCTGTGCCCCCTCCGTGCCCTCTGTGCCTCCGTGGTGAGTGCCTTTCCTGAACACTCAACCGGAATGCTCAGGGCATGTTCGGCTTCACCGTCTCGGCGAGGGGGCGGCCCTCGGTGTTATAGACCTCGACGGGGCCGAACTTCTCCAGGATCGATCTGATCTTGCCGGCGTCGCCGACGACCACGACCTGGTGCGCCTCCGGGTTGACGTAGCGGCGGGCGACGCGCTGCACGTCCTCGGCCGTGACGGCCATGATCCGCGCCGGGTAGGTGTCCCAGTAGTCGGCCGGCAGGTCGTAGATTTTGCGTAACACCTCGTAGTTGAGGAGCGTCGCCGGGCTTTCGAGCGAGAGCGCGAAGCCGGCGACGATGGCCCGCTTCTTCTCTTCGAGTTCGGCGGCCGGCACGGGTTCGTCGCGGATGCGCTTCAGCTCGTAGATCAGCTCGTTCATCGCGCCCTCCGTGACCTCGGTGCGCACGTCGCCGCCCGCCGACCAAGGCCCCGGGTACTTGAGCGCGGTGAAGCCGCTGTAAACGCCGTAGGTGTAGCCCTTGTCCTCGCGCAGGTTGAGGAAGAGGCGGGCCGACGAGCCGCCGCCGACGACGCTGTCCATCACGACGACGGGCACGTAGTCGGGGCTGCGACGATCAATCGCGATGTTGCCCATCGTGATGGTGGACTGCACGGAGTCGGGCCGGTCGATGAGGAAGATCTTCTTGCTCGCGGCGGGCTTCGGGTTCGGCGGCAGGACTTCCTTGTAGTCGGTCTTTTTCCAGCCGGCGAACGCCTGCCTGAGCTTCGCGATCACATCCTGCGGGTTCACGTCGCCCGCTATGCCGAGGATGGCGTTCTGCGGCGCGTAGCGTTCCGAGTGCCAGCGCGCGAGCATTTCGGGCGTGAGCGAGTCGAGCACCTCGGGCGTGGTCGAATAGACGGCGGCCGGGTGGTCGCCGTAAACGGCGCGGCGGAAGCGCTCCTCGGCGAGGAAGAAGGGCTGCGTGCGCTGCAGGCTCAGGGAGGTCTTGAGCCTCGTCTTCAGCTTCGCCAGCTCGTCGGCCGGGAACGTGGGGTTGAGCAGCACGTCCGTGTAGAGCGCGAACCACTGGTCGAAGTTGTCGGAGAGGCCCGATGCGTTGACGGCCGCGGCGGACGAGCCGTAGCCGGAGGAGGCGGTCAGGGACGCGCCCAGCCGCTCGATCTCTTCGGCGATCTGGCGGCTCGTGCGCGTCTTCGTGCCCTCGCGCAGCATCTGCGCGGTGACGTTGGCGAGGCCGGGCCTGTCGGCCGGCTCGAAGACCGGCCCCGCGCCGCTGATGGAGAGGCGCAGGTTCACGACGGGGAAGCGGTGGTCTTCGAGCACGAGCACGGTCAGCCCGTTGTCGAGCTTGGTCTCGACCGCCTTCGGGAGTTTGACCCGGAGGATATCCTTCGAGACCGGGGCGCGGTTCTTGCGCTCGACCTTGCTGCGCGAGACGGTCTTGTCCTGCCCCGGCGCGGCCTGCGGCTGCCCTTGCGCGAGCGCGCGCCCCGCGGGCGCGAGCGCGAGCGCGAGGGCCGCGACTGAGAGCGCGAGGCGCGCGGCCGCGCGTGGGAAGTTTGCGGCGCGTGTGTTGGTGTTCTTTTTCATCGAGATTTCACTCCTTTCACTCGCCGCCCGGCGCGGCCGGCGCCGCCTTCGGCTTCGGCAGCGTCGTGATCACAGACCGGTTGGTCTCTTTGAAGTACTGGCGCGCGACGCGCTGAATGTCTTCCTTGGTGACGGCCCGAATCTTCGACTCGAAGGTGTTGATAAGGTTCGGGTCGCCGTAATAGACGGCGTACTGGCCGAGCTGCACGGCGCGCGAGAGCGTGCCCTGGAGGAACTGCGCGCGGCTGTTGCGCAGGCTCATCCGCACCTTGTCGAGTTCCCAATCGGCGACCGGCTCCTTCTTCAAACGCTCAAGCTCCTCGTAAACCAGTCGCTCGATCTCTTTGAGGTCTTTGCCGGGCTGGGCCGTGACGACGACCGAGAAGAGCGAAGGGCCGCGCCGCTCCTGCGCGCCGCCGAAGGCCGAGACCGCCAGCTCCTTCTCGCGCACGAGCTTCTGGTAGAGGCGCGACGACTGGCCGCCGCTCAGGACCTGGCCGAGGACGTTCAAGGCGTAGTAGTCGGGCGTGTTACCCTGCGGGATTTTGAAGACGATGTCGAGGCGCGGCGCGCGCGCGAACGCGTCCTCGACCGTGGTTCGCCGCTCGGCCTTCTGCTCCGGCTCCGCCACGTCGGGCGCGGGCGGCGGGGCTTGGGCCGGGATCGACTCGAAGTACTTCCTGATCTTGGCGAGCGCCTCCTCGGTCTTGAAGTCGCCGACGAGCGTGAGCACGGCGTTGTTCGGCGCGTAGTAGATGCGGAAGAACTCGGCCACGTCCTTCACGTTCGCGGCGTTGAGGTCTTCCATCGAGCCGATGACCGAGTGCTTGTAGGCCGGGTTGTCGTAGGCCGTGTCGAGCACGGCCTCGAAGGTCTTCCCGTAGGGCTGGTTATCGACACCGAGCCGGCGCTCCTCCTGGACGGCGTGGCGCTGGTTGTCGAGGTTCGCCTGGTCTATCACGAGCGAGCGCATCCGGTCGGCTTCCAGGAAGAGGCCGAGGTCGAGCTGGTTGGCCGGCAGGGTCTGGAAGTAGTTGGTGCGATCCTGGTTGGTCGTCCCGTTCATCTGCCCGCCGTTGTTGTCGATGAGGATGAAGTGCTCGCCCTTGCCGACGTTCTGCGACCCCTGGAACATCATGTGCTCGAAGAGGTGCGCGAAGCCCGTTCGGCCCTCGCGCTCGTCGCGCGAGCCGACGTTGTAGGTGACGGCAATCGAGTAGGTCGGCGCGGCGTGATCCTCCGAGAGCACGACGCGCAGGCCGTTCTTGAGTTTGAATTCCTTGATCGGAATCTGAATCTGACGCGGGGCGGCCGCCGCGGCTCGCCCGGCCCCCGGCTGCGCCTGCGCCGCGGCGGGCGGCGGGGACGCGGCGACGAGGCCGGGCAGCAGGAGGGCCGCAAGGAGAAACTTGCCTTTATTCATGTTCACTCCTCCGGATGT
The DNA here is from genome assembly GCA_035295985.1 of Pyrinomonadaceae bacterium. GTDB lineage: Bacteria > Acidobacteriota > Blastocatellia > Pyrinomonadales > Pyrinomonadaceae > JAIVGV01. The sequence goes on from DATHBT010000147.1 coordinate 7,959, forward strand.
TAGCTCTGAAAATTGTTGGGGGCATTCGGGGCAGACTCCTGACGCCGCAATCCCCCGTGAGGGACGCGCGCCCCGGAGTCCGCCTTCGAAAGGCTCTGTTGCCGTGCAGCGGATTATACTTCGGGCGCGTGCCCGTGTTCCAGAATTTTGCGCGCGCGTCCGTTAATTTAGACGGGCGCATCTCGCCGGAAGTTTCAGCCTCTCGCCGGCGGAAGGTGAGATCGCCCGATGATCGGCGTATCATTCTCTTCACGTGATAAAAGCAATCATTTTCGACCTGGACAACTGCCCGAGCGCGGCCGGGTTGAAGCGGCTCATCACGTCGAATTGATCGGCCTTCACAGCCGCGCCCGTTTCGCGCGATAATCAGCCGCGGAGAACCAGACCGATGAGCACCCAAGTGACCGACACGCCGGCGACGAACGCGCCGGACGCGACCGGGCGCGCGGCCCCTGCGGACGGCGCGAAGACGCGCGACGAGCTCGTCTCTTACGACCCGGCGACGGGCGAGGAGATC
>DATHBT010000148.1:0-37994 GCA_035295985.1 Pyrinomonadaceae bacterium
TGATCCTCCGGCTCGCGCTCGCCGCCGCGCTCGCGGCGATGCTCGCCTTCCGCCCGCGCAAGGACTCGAACATCATTCAGCGCAACCTCTACGTCGCGCAGACGCAAATCCTGCTGGCCGTCGTCGCGTCCTCCCTGATGATGGTCGTCGGCGACAACGCCGCGCGCGCCTTCGGCATCTTCGCCGCGGCCTCGCTCGTGCGCTTCCGCACGAACATCCGCGACCCCAAAGAGATCACGGTTCTTCTGATCGCGCTAGCCCTCGGCCTCGCCTGCGGCGTCGGCCGCTGGGACCTGGGGATCATCCTGGCGCTCTTCTCGCTGCCGCTGCTGTGGTTCCTCGAATACAACGAGGAGGAGCAGGTCTTCCGCTCGATGGAGCTGACGATCAAGACGCGCAACACCGAGCAGACGCAGGACGTGTTGCAGGAGCTGTTCCGCCGCCACGGCGTCATCGCCGAGGTGCGGCAGATCGATCCGCCCGACGCCGACGAACCCGTCGGCTGCGTCATGTACTACGTGCAGATGAGCCTGACGGTGAGCACCGACGATCTGAGCGAGGAGATCATGGCGGCGGACGCGGGCCACCTCGAAGGCATCGAGTGGGCGCAGAAGAAGAACACCGCTTACGTCTATCAGTGAGGGTTTCAGGTTTTATCTGAAGGGCTAGCCGAGGGGCGTAAAAAGGTATGAACACCGAACGGGGCAGACGGATCCGTCTGCCCCGTTCGGTGTTCATGCGCTGACGGCAGTTAACTGCGGGCAAGCAGGATTACATCTCGAAAAAAACAGCGCCGTCGGCGGACTAAAACACCCTGCCGGCGATGATAAGAGAATCGGCGTCGATAAAAGAATCGGCGCCGGTAAGAAAAGAAGGCTCAGGCGCGCGACGCCTGAGCCTCCCGGTTTCGTCGAAGGCTTTGCCCGCCTCACTCGGCGGCCGCGTACCCGCTGGTGTCGAAGACGATGAGGCCGAAAGTTCGCCCGCCGGCCGAGACCCTGGTGAACCCCTCGGGCTTGAGCGAGCGGTCGTACGTGCCGAGTTCTTTCAACATCGGCTTCTCCGCCCGGCCGTCCCACTCCCAGAGTTTGAAGTCGAGCCGCTCGGCGTTCGGCCCCGCCCCCGTGATGACGTGGAAGGCCCGCGCGCGCTCGTCGTATTCGATGCTGCGGATGCCCGCACCGCCGAAGGGCAGGCGGATGGCCTTGCCGCCCTCGACCTCGATGTTCGCCGCCGTGAGCGCGCCCTCGGGGTCGCGCATCCTGAGCGGGATGACGAGCGCGTGCCCGTCAACGACGGGCGAGCGCACGCCGAGCAGCAGCCTCTTGTTCAACGGGTCCCACGCGACGCCTTCGAGGTTGATGCCGCCGTCCCTGTACTTCGTCTCCTCCATCCCGCGCAGCTCCGCGACGTTGCGGGCTAAAAAGCGCTTGAAGTCGGAGACCGACTCCGTGCCCACCGCCCGCTGCGACTGCGCCTCGAAGCGGAAGCGGGCGAGGCCCGGCCCGTCGGCCGTCTTGTACTTGGAGAGCGAGCCGACGACGTAGAAGTACCGGCCGTCAAAGGTCATGCCCTCCTTGTCGATGACGCTGGCACCCAGTTGGATGGGCACGACCCGGCCCGACTGCACGCCGCCCTCGGAGAGCCGCATCCAGAAGACCTCGTCGGGGCGGCCGTCGTCCACGAACAGGACGCCGTCCGTGCCTGGGACGTGCGCGACCCCCGAAGCCTCGAACGGGCCGCCGTTAAAGGGCGTCATCGGCCTCGCCGCCGCGGCGGGCGGGGTCGTCGTTGTCGTCGTCGTGTTGCCCGCGCGCGACGAGTTCAGTAGCAGCGCCGCGGCGGCGAGCGCGAGCGCCGGGGTTAAAAAGAGGGCGGCCGCGCGGCCTTTAAAGTTGCCGGCCCTCGTGTTTCTATTCATAGCCACCTTCAGCCTCCTGGCTTACGCTTCGAAATCGCGGCGCGACACCTCAACTCGCGGGCTCGTTAGACAACTCCAACTCGGCCGCCCCGCGCGGATTCGTCGTGAAGCCGATTACCTGTTGCCCGTCGATGAAAAGGTTGAAGTTTGCGCCGGGCGCGAGGTTGCGAACCTCGACTTCCAACTCCTTCTCCACGTGCCCGCCCCTTTTCGTGGAGACTTCGACCTCGGCCTTGCCGGCGGCGTCCGCGTCAACGCCGGTCGGCGCGAGCGTCGCCTTGCCTTCGACGTTGCGGTTCCGCTTGGTCGTCATCGTGAAACCGCCGCCGAGGACTGTCTGCCCGCCCGCGTCTTTGATCTCGATCAGTTTGACCGCCGCCAGATCGTCGAGCGAAGACGGCAGCGGCTGTTTGATTTCGCCGCCCCGGCTGACCGCCGCCACCACGACGCAGCCGAGTAAAAACATGCCGACGACCGGCAAGATCATTTTCAACCTGTAACTCATAGCGCCCCCTTTAATGACAGTCCCCTCACCACGAGAAGCCTATCAAAGTCCGGTTAAACGGACGGTAAACGCCTAAAACGTTGTGCGATCAATCAGTTACGGGCGGAAAGGGGAGGCGCGCGACGAAGGTCGAGCCTTTGCCGCCGGAGTCGTGTAGCTCAAGCTCGCCGTCGTGGGCCTGCGCGATCCAGCGCGCGATGGCGAGGCCGAGGCCCGCGCCGCCGTCCTCCGCGCGCGTGCGCGCCTTGTCGGCGCGGTAAAAGCGTTCGAAGACGTGCGCGCGCGCGTGGGGTGGGATGCCGGGGCCGGTGTCGGAGACTGAGAGACGGTACTGGCCGCCGCGGCCCTCAAGGCTGAGCCGGACGACGCCGCCCGCGGGCGTGAACTTCACCGCGTTATCGACGAGGTTCAAAAGCATCTGGCGCAGGAGGTCTTCGTCGCCGTGGAAGGCGGCCTCGTCAAGATTCTTCACCTCGACCGTCACGCCCTTGTCGGCCGCGAGCACGCCGCCCGCGCGCGCGACCTCCGTCAACAGGTCGTTGAGATAAAGCGCGCGCTTCCGAACGGGGTAGCGGCCCGCGTCGGCGCGCGCGAGGACGAACATGTCGTTGACGATGCGCGAGAGCCGGCGGGTCTGCTCGGCCACGACGCGCAGCGCCTCGCGGTACTCGGCCTCGTCGCGCCCCTCCTTCTTGAGCGTCACGCCGGCGGCCGTGTTCATCACCGACAGGGGCGTGCGCAGCTCGTGCGAGGCGTCGGCCATGAAGCGGCGCTGCTCGCCGAAGGCGGCGTCGAGTCGCGCGAGCAGTTCGTTGAAAGTCGTGGCGAGCTGGCCCAGCTCGTCGCGCGGGTTGGCGACGGGCAACTGTCGGTCGAGGCTGCCGGCCCCGATCTCTCTCGCGCTGCGCGCCATCGCCGCGACGGGCGCGAGGCCCTGGCGCGCGAGCAGCCAGCCGCCGACCCCGGCGAGGAGCAGCGCGGCCGGCGTCGCGAGGTAGAGAATCTCGCGCAGCGACTCCAACTCGTCCTCGACCGCTTCGAGCGGCTGGCTGGCGAGGACGATGTAGGGTGTGCCGGCCGGCGGTATCCGCACGCGGCGCACGGCCAGCCGGTGGCGGTCGTCGGCGTCGCCCTCTTCGGCGACCGTGTAGAGGTAAACGTCTTCGTCGGGTATCGCGCCGAGATCGGGCAGGCGTATGTGGAGGTCTTCTTCGTAAGGGTGCTCGGCGAGCAGGCGGCCCGCGCCGTCGAAGATCATCAGCGCCTGCTGCGGGTGGGAGAGTTCCGAAGCGGTGCTCTGCGCGGCGCTCTGGCTCGACTGCCCTTCCTCCGTGTCGTTCGTCAGCGAGGTGATCGAGATTTCCAGCGTCGAGCGCAGGGCGTCGTCCACGCGGCGGTGGAGCGCGCGCGAGAGCATGACGTAAACGGCCGCGCCGAAGACGACGAGGATGAGCGCGAGCGCGCTCACGTACCAGAGCGTGAGTCGGCCGCGGAGCGTGCTAATCATCGCGGCCGGCCCCCTTCGCCGTCAGCATGTAGCCCTCGCCGCGCCGCGTGCGGATGAGCTTCAGCGGGTGAGCGCCGTCCACCTTGCGGCGCAGCCGCTGGATGAAGACCTCGATCACTTTCGAGAAGGGATCGTAGGACTCGTCCCAGACGTGCTCGGCGATGTCGGCGCGCGAGACCACTTCGTCGGCGCGCCGCGCGAGGTATTCGAGCAGCGCGTACTCTTTGGCCGTCAGATCAAGCTCCCGGCCCCCGCGCGCGACACTGCGCGCCCTCGTATCGACCGAGAGGTCGGCGACCCGGATGACCGCCGGGAGCAGCGCGGGCTGCCTGCGCAGGAGCGCGCGCACGCGCGCGAGCAGTTCGTCGAAGTCGAAGGGCTTGGTCAGGTAGTCGTCCGCGCCCGTGTCGAGTCCGGCGATCCGGTCTTCGACGGCGTCGCGGGCCGTCAGCATCAGGACGGGCGCGGCCACGCCCGTCGCGCGCAACTCGCGGCAGACCTCGAAGCCGTCACGGCCGGGCAGCATCACGTCTAAGATGATCAGGTCGTAGTCGTTGACGAAGGCCGACTCCAGCGCGCCGTCGCCGTCGGCCGCCACGTCCACGGCGTAAGACTCCTCGCGCAGGCCCTTCGAGAGCATGCGGGCCGCGTCCGGCTCGTCCTCAACCAGTAAGATGCGCACTCGGTTTAGTTATTCCCCTCTCCGAGCCCGGCCGCGCGCCGCCCGTCAACGCGGCGTTCCAACCGCGTCGCCAGCGAGTGGGTGATCACGGCGAAGACGCATCATCGAGCGCCCGGCGATCCTCTTTGTTTGTTAGAACAGACTGGGGGCGGTGAGGTGGGGCAAGGCATATTATTGCCTAATTTAAGTCGCGCCCGGAAGCGCGTGCTCAGATTGTTTTCGGTGCGAGGTCAGTACGCGGCCATAGGGACGCGTGGGGCCTGAATAGCAAGGCCCGCCGAATATTACCGGCGGGCCTTATCATCCCTCTCGCTCAGGGCGTGCCACACATCGCAGTGAGCGGCCCTGTCTGCTTCGCGAAGGAACTTGTTGACTACTTCTGCTGCGCGGAGGTTGCCGCGGCGGCGTGCGTCGCGCCCGCCGCGACGCGAACCTCGCCCGACTGGACGCGCCCCCAGTAGTCCTCGACGAACTTCTTGAAGTCGCCGTGGCCCCAGCGCGTGTAGAAGTCGAACTGCTTCATCTCGCGATAGACCTGATCGAAGTCCCAGCCGTACTTCGTGTAACGATAGACCGCGCCCATCACGCCCGTGCGGTGACGGCCGCCCGCGCAGTGGACGAAGAACTTGCCCGTCTCTGGATCGTCAACGGCCTTCAGGAAGGCGGCGACGGCCTCCTCGGTCGGGTACTTCTTGGCGATCATCGGGATGTGGACGTAGCGCATCCCCGCTGCCTCGACCATCCCGCGCTCGGCCGGCTCCGCCTCGGCCTGCAAATCGATTACCGTGTTGATGCCGAGGGCCTTCAGCGCCTCGAAGTCTTCGGCCTGCTTCGGCTCGGCCCCGCGGAAGAATCGCTCGTCCATCTGGCCGAAGTTTTTGATCCTGACGTTTGAAATCGAAAAGACGGGTTGATTCTGTTGCTGTTCCTGCGCGGCGGCGGCGACGGCGAGGGCGCAGAGGGCGAGGGCGGCGGCCGTGAAGCGGCGGAGAACGTTCCTGGTCATACTCATCCAACAACCTCCGTTTAAGAGACCGAACAAGCGCGAGGCAACGCGGGGAATTACTCTAGAGGGGAAGAACGCGAGCCATTCTACGCGAGCCGCGCCTTCCGATTCAACCCGGCGCGGCCGAGCTTGCGAATGATTGTCGCCCGGCGCGCGCAGGCGTTTCAACAGTCAACATGACTGTAACGCCGCCGTGCATAACCTGTCAGGCGTTGGCCGGCGGCGCGAAACCGCAGGCAGCCGTTTAGAGTTGGGAATTACGGGCGCGGTTGCTTCGGCGCGGGCGGGGGCGCGAGGCCCGCTTTCATCCGGTCGCCGGCCGCGGCCTTTGTTGCCCCCGCGCCGCGCGGGTGTAGAATCGGGATCGTTAAGCCGTAAAAATTTCAAGAGGGGGAAAAGGCCGATGGCAGGCACGACCGTGGAGAGGCGCGTCTTCGGTGAGACGGGGTTGGAGGTGAGCGTGCTCGGCTTCGGCGGCTCCGAGATCGGCTACGAGCGGGCGACGGTCGATACGGTCGAACGCCTGCTCGGCGCGGCGCTCGACGCGGGCCTGAACGTCATCGACACGGCCGAGTGCTACCTGGAGAGCGAGGAGCTGATCGGCCGCGCCGTCTCGCACCGCCGCTCCGAGTACCACCTCTTCACCAAGTGCGGCCACGCGTCGGGACTCGACGGCCCGGACTGGTCTCCGCGGCTGCTCGCCGAGAGCATCGACCGGAGCCTGCGCCGGCTCCGCACGGATCATGTCGATCTCATCCAACTGCACAGTTGCTCGGCAGACGTCCTGCGCGACGGCGGCGTGATCGAAGTCCTGCGACGCGCCCGCGAGCAGGGCAAGGCGCGCTTCGTCGGCTACAGCGGCGACGGCGCGGACGCTCGCTACGCGGTAGAGTCGGGCGCGTTCGACACGCTTCAAACCTCCGTCAGCATCGCCGATCAGGAGGCCGTCGAGCTGACGCTCCCGCTCGCGCGCGAGCGGCGGATGGGCGTCATCGCCAAGCGGCCCGTAGCCAATGCCGTCTGGCGGCACGGGACCAAACCGGATAACGAATACGTCCAGCCTTACTGGGAGCGCGTGCGCCGGCTCGACTACGACTTCCTCAAAAGAGACATGCGCGAAGCGATGAGCACGGCGCTCCGGTTCACCCTCTCAGTGCCCGGCGTCCACACCGCCATCGTCGGCACGTCAAAGCCGGGCCGCTGGCGCGAGAACGCGGAACTGCTCGCGGCCGGGCCGCTCCCCGCGCGGGAGTTCGAGGCAATCCGCGCGCGCTGGAAGGAAGTGGCCGGGCCGGACTGGGGCGGGGAGGTTTAAGGCAGAAAAATTCCCGCCGCGTGTCGCGCCGTCCTGCGACCATGCGGGCGCTTACGTACGAACGGCTCGGAGACGGTACGGGTCAGTACAGATAACCCGGCGCGCCCTCCTATACTCTTTCGACTCCCCGTTAATTCGAACGTCAGAGAGCGCGAGCGGCGTCGGCCGCGTGGGCCGGCGTCCGCCCGCGAGACGCATTAGTGTCTCGTCGTCTTGTCTTTTGGGTGCTACAGGATGCGCATTCTTCTGAGCGCGGCGTGCCAGCTGCTCGCTGCCTGTCTGGCGGCCCACGCCTGCGCGCCGGCCGGGTGGGGCGGACGCGGCGCGGGCTTGCTGAGCGGGCAGAATAATCCCGCGGACAACTCCGCGCTGGGGGCGCTCGTGCGCAAGTCGGCGCACCCTGTCGCGGGCGCGGCCGGCGACTACGACCCGCTGATGCGGCTCGTCGGCGACGCGCGCTTCGTCCTGCTCGGCGAGGCCACGCACGGCACGCACGAGTTCTACCGCGAGCGCGCACGCATCACGCGACGGCTCGTAGAGGAGAAGGGCTTCGACGCCGTCGTGCTCGAAGCCGACTGGCCCGACGCCTACCGCGTGAGCGAGTACGTGCAGGGCCGCGGGCGTGATGCGACGGCCGAACAGTCGCTCTCCGGCTTCACGCGCTTTCCCCGTTGGATGTGGCGCAACGAGGAGTTTCGCGATCTGGCTGCCTGGCTGCGCTCGCACAACGACGCGCAGAAGGCGGGCGCGGCGAAGGTCGGCGTGTACGGCATGGACCTGTACAGCCTGTCCCGCTCGGCCGACGCCGTCGTCGCTTATCTTAAGCGCACGGACTCGGACGCGGCCGGGCGCGCGCGCAAGCGCTACGGCTGCTTCTACGGCTACCGCGACCGCCCCGAACGCTACGGCCAGGACGTGGCCGCCCGCCAGATCGGCTCCTGCGAGAAGCAGGCCGCCGAGCAGTTTCGCGAGATGGAACAGCTCCTGGCCGCGTGGCGTGCGCGGCCCGACCGCCGGAGGGACGACGATCTGTTCTCGGCCTACCAGAACGCGCGCGTCGTCAAGAACGCCGAGGCCTACTACCGGCAGGTTTACGAGGGGCGTTTCTCGACGTGGAACCTGCGCGACAGCCACATGGCCGAGACGCTGAACGCCCTGGCCGAGTACCTCGACGTGATGGGCGCTGGTAAGTCGAAGATCGTCGTCTGGGCGCACAACACGCACCAGGGCGACGCGCGCATGACCGAGATGGGCGAGCGGGGCGAGCTGAACGTCGGCCACCTCATGCGGCGCTCGCACGCAGCCGACTCCGTCCTCGTCGGCTTCACGACCTACGCGGGCGAGGTGCGGGCCGCGAACGAGTGGGGAGAGGCCGGGCGCGTGATGAAGGTGCGCCCCGCCCTGCCCGAAAGTTTCTCGGCGCTCTTCCACGAGACGGGCGTCCCCAATTTTCTGCTGATCATGCGCGGCGCGGAAGAGCAACTGTCGCGCGCGCTCGGCGAGCCGCGGCTTGAGCGCGCCATCGGCGTCGTGTACCTGCCCGCGACCGAGCGCCGCAGCCACTACTTCGAGGCGCGCATGTCGCGCCAGTTCGACGCAGTCATCCACCTGGACGTGACGAGAGCCGTCACGCCGATCAAGTAAGGGGAGCCGGCCGTGAGGAAAGTGGGGAAGTCGCAGGGGCTGCAACCCGGCAAGTCGCCGCCGTGGCTCGCCAAGCGCCTGCTGCGCTGGAAGCAACTGTTCGGCATGGCCCACTGGCTGTGGGACGTTCACTGGGTCTCGAAGAGGTACCTGAACGCGGGCACGGATCACAAGGAGGGCGGGCCGACGACGTATGGCCGCTGCGACCCGCTCGTCCCCTACCTGAGCGCGCAGCTCTACTTCAGCAACACGCTCAGGAACGACGACTGGGGCCGCACGGTCGCCTTCCACGAGGCGCGCCACGCCTACTACGCAGCGTTCCTGACGCACGCGCTGCGGCGCGACCTGATCGACCGCTACGTCCCCGCCCGCGAGCGCCGGCACGTCAACCGGCAACTGGACGACATGATCGAAACCCTGATAGAAATGGACACCTTACAGTTCCGCCAGCTCACGGAGTTGTAGGAGATCGGGCCGCCTCGGCAGGGGACGGAGGCCGGGATCAGTGTTGGGAGAGTCGCCGGCCGTACGGGCCTGTCTCTGCCGCGGCGCAGAGAGGGGTGAGCGGTATGCCTGTGCGACTGCTCTTCGGCTGGGCCTGCGCGCTCGCGTCGCTGGTCGTCGGCATCTACGCCGCCGTGCGGCAGGAGCGCGCGAGCCTGTGGTCTTGGGGCGCGTGCCTCTTCCTGCTCGTCGCCGCGATGGCCGCGCTGAGGCGACCGTCAGGGCGGCGACGTCGCTGAGTAACTTCACTCGGGGTGAGGGGACGGGTGCGGTTCGAGACGTGCGATACAGGGGAGCCGAGCCGACTACCAGTAGAACTCTTCCGCCGGCACGCAGCCCTTCGACTGCCCGTTGCGCGTCGGCTCAAGCCGGATGTTCAAGCCGGACTTCCCGCAGAACACTTCTTGGGGGAAGAAGCAAATCCTGTCCACGCAGGGCAGGTACACCAACAGCGCGTCCACCTCGTCAGCCGTGTAGCAACGCGCCGCGCCCTGCCCCGCCTGCGATCTCAACCTCAGTTGAAGCGCCCCTGCCGCGGTGACGGACTTGCAATCGCAGTATTTGATCTGCGAGCGGTAAAGTTTGCCCTCGATGTCGAGGATGCAGTCGTAGCGCAAGCCTTCCACTGAAGGACGGCTATAAACGATGCCCAACTCCAAGGCGCGCGCCTCGACTTTGACGCGGGCGGTCTCGGCTTTGCGTTGTTGTTCGGAAAGCATGTGAGGGTTAAAGAGTGGAGCCGAGGGGGATCGAACCCCTGACCTCTGCAATGCCATTGCAGCGCTCTCCCAGCTGAGCTACGGCCCCGTCTGCTGTCTCCGCCGACTCGCGGCGAAGGTGGAAAGCTTAGCGTAGCGCGCGAAAGTGCGTCAAGCGCACCCGGGTAAGATGGGCCTAACGCACCTTCGCGCTGCCGACTCGACGCACTTTCGCGCGCCTCACTCGCCGGTGAATTCGGGCTTGCGCTTTTCGAGGAAGGCGCTGACGCCCTCGTCCTTGTCCCTGCTTGAGAAGCACAGGGCGAAGAGATCAATCTCGCGGCGCAGGCCCTCGTCGAGCGTCGAGCGCGCGGCCGTCTTGACCGCCTCCTTCGCCATGCGGAGCGCGACCGGACTTTTCGCGGCGATGAGGTTCGCCATCTCCATCGTCTTCGATTCGAGTTCTTCGTGCGGGACGACGCGGTTGACGAGGCCGAGCGAGAGCGCTGTCTGCGCGTCGATCATCTCGCCGGTGAGGATCAGCTCCATCGCCTTCGACTCGCCGACGAGGCGTGTGAGCCGCTGCGTGCCGCCGCCGCCGGGGATGATGCCGAGGTTGATCTCGGGCTGGCCGAAGCGCGCCTTCTCGCTCGCTACGCGCAGGTCGCAAGACATCGCCAGCTCGCAGCCGCCGCCGAGGCAGAAGCCGTTGATCATGGCGATGACAGGTTTCGGGAAGGTGTCCACGGCGGTGAAGAGCGAGCGGCCGGTCATCACGTCGCGCTGCGTGATCGCCGTGCGGCCGGCGAACTCGCCGATGTCCGCGCCCGCGACGAAGGACTTGTCGCCCGCGCCGGTGATGACGACGACCCGAACTTCAGCGTCCTCGCGCAGCTCTTCGAGCGCCTCGGCGCCCTCCTGGCGCGTCTGTATGTTCAGGGCGTTCAGCTTGTCGGGCCGGTTGATCGTGAGCACGGCGACGCGCCCGCGCCGTTCGAGTAAGAGGGTTTCGTAAGATGACATTGACAGCTCTCCGGAAGATTAGAGTTGAGAAGACTGAAGATTAGAAGCCGGAAGCCAGAAGTCAGAAGCCAGAATGAAAGCGTGTCGGCTCATTCTGGCTTCTGACTTCTGGCTTCCGGCTACTGATTGGTTTGTTCCCCGTCCGTCGCGCCCGCGGCGTGTTCGTCGGCGACCCAGGAGACGAAGAGTCTGTACCAGTTGTCGGCCGGTTCGAGCACCTCGACGCCGACGCGGGCCGTGCCGTAGATGGCCGAAGCTGTGCGGACGACGCGGGCCGTCACCTCGACGGGCGAGCCGTCGGGCCGGTGCGCGCGCAGGTACAACTGCTCACCGCGCGCGACCTTCTGGTTGAGGTGGAAGAGCGCGCCCAGGGTCGAGATGTCGTCCGTCTCGGTCGGCTCGCTCCACGCCGCGCCGTCCTCCGCGCGGCCCGAGACGACTACGGGCAGCCGCAACGCCATCCGCAGCGCCAACCGCCTCTCTGTGCTGTTCGGGGGGCTGGACATAAGGAAGCTGTTAGCTATTAGCTGTTAGCTGTTAGCAAAACCGCAAAGCGAACCCAGCTTTCGACCGCCTGGCTAAAAGCTAAAAGCTAACAGCTAATAGCTAATCGTCCCACTCGTAAAAGCCCTGGCCCGACTTGCGGCCGAGTTTGCCCTCGGCGACCATGCGCCGCAGGATTTCGGGAGGGCGGAAGCTCTCGGAGCCGAGCGCCGCGTGTAGGTACTCGGCGATGGAGAGGCGCACGTCGAGGCCGACCAGGTCGGTTAACTTGAGCGGCCCCATGGGGTGATTGTAGCCGAGTTCCATCGCCGTATCTATATCTTTCGCGCTCGCCACGCCCTGCTCCAGCATCCGCATCGCTTCCAGCCCGAGCGCGACGCCGAGGCGCGAAGAGGCGAAGCCGGGCACGTCCTTGACCGTGATCGGCTCCTTCCTCAAGCTGCGCGCGACGGCGCGGACGGCCTCGACCGTCTCGTCGCCGGTCTGCCGGCCGACGACGATCTCGACGAGCCGCATGATGTGGACGGGGTTGAAGAAGTGCATCCCGACGACGCGCTCCGGCGAGCCTGACGCCGAGGCGATCTCGGTGATCGAGAGCGACGAGGTGTTCGTGGCGAAGACGAAATCGCCCTGGGCCGCGCGCTCGACCTCGTGCAGGATCGTCTGCTTCAGCTCCATCCGCTCCGGCGCGGCCTCGATGAACAGCTCCGCGCGGGCGGCTTCATCGAGCGAGGTGGTGCAGCGGAGGCGCTGGAGCGCTTGGTCGCGCTCGTCGTCAGTCACCTTGCCGCGCTGGATGCCCTTCTCTAAGTTGGCTTCGATTGAGCGCACGGCGCGCGCGAGGGCTTCGCGATCAACGTCACGCAGGAAGACGCGGTAGCCGGCCATCGCCGCCACCTGCGCGATGCCGTGGCCCATCGTGCCCGCGCCGAGCACGGCCACGGCCTCGATCTTTTTGGCGTCCGTCTGCTTTTCGGGTGAGTCCAAGTAAGTTTCGGGGCGCGCGGGAGTGGCGAACCGAATCGCCTGCGGCCCCCTCACGCGCACCGTCTTTCGGGCTGGTTCGACTACTCCGAGCGCACAGAGTTATACTACACGCGCCAGCGAAAAGGCTATACGCTGCAACCGCGCCGGCCGCGCCAGTGGCGCGCCCGTGCCGCGCCCCCGCGCCGAGGAGAGCGAACCCGAAAGCCATGCCCCAGAACATCATGCACAGAGAGGTGGTCATCGTCGGCTCCGGCCCGGCCGGTCTGACGGCCGCCATCTACGCCGCGCGCGCCGACATGAGTCCGCTCGTCATCGAAGGCCCGCAGCCCGGCGGCCAGTTGACGATCACGACAGAGGTCGAGAACTACCCCGGCTTCGCCGAAGGCATACAGGGGCCGGAGCTGATGGACGAGTTCCGCAAGCAGGCCGCGCGCTTCGGCACGGAGTTCCTGACCGAGTGGATCGAGCGCGTCGATCTCTCCGAGCGGCCCTTCAAGCTGTTCACCTCGGAGCACGAGGTACGGGCGGAGACTTTGATCGTGGCGTCGGGCGCGTCGGCGAAGTGGCTCGGCATTCCGGGGGAGGCTCCCGCGCCGCACGGCCTGGGCGGCCTCGGCGTTTCGGCCTGCGCCACGTGCGACGGCTTCTTCTTCAAGGGCAAGCGGATCGTCGTCGTCGGCGGCGGCGACACGGCGATGGAGGAGGCGACGTTCCTGACGCGCTACGCCTCGCGCGTCACCGTCATCCACCGGCGTGATCATTTGCGCGCGTCGAAGATCATGCAGGACAAGGCGATGAAGAACGAGAAGATCGACTTCGTCTGGAACACCGAAGTCCGGGAAATCTTAGGCTCGCCTGAGACGGGCGTGACGGGGATCAAGATTTACAACAACCAGACGGGCGAGGAGTCGCAGTTCGAGTGCGAGGGCGTCTTCGTCGCCATCGGCCACGAGCCGAACACGAAGATGTTCCGCGAGTGGCTGGAGATGGATGAGATCGGCTACATCAAGACGGCCGGCCGCTCGATGGCGACCAACATCCCCGGCGTCTTCGCCTGCGGCGACGCGCAGGACTCCTTCTACCGCCAGGCCGTCACCGCCGCCGGCACGGGCTGCATGGCCGCCATCGACGCCGAAAGGTTCTTAGACAACCTGCCCGTCCCCGCGCCGACGGGCGAGGCCGTCACCATCGATGGCGAGCGCGTCACGGAGGATCAGCAGTCGATCATCATGCCCGACGGCGAAGTCGTCTCGAACGTGCCTGAAACCGAGGCCGCGCCCGCTGGCGACTGAGAGTAACAGTAACTTGGCAAGGCGAAGGCGTGGCCCTCAGGTAGAGAGGCCACGCCTTCGTCGTTCTAGCCGGGGAGGGCGCTCCTCCGCCGCCCGACGCCATGCGCCCACCCTTTCTTCAGCAGCTATAACACTTCACCCGCGGCCAGATTTCACTGAGCGGCGCTTTGGGCTTGCGGCAGACGAAGACGGGCTGTTCGTTTTCGTGCGGTAGGACGTACGGGTGCGTGAAGGTGGCCGCGTGCTCGATCTGGTCGAAGGATTTTTGCACGCCTTCGAGTTTCTCGCCGACGGTGATGACGCACTCGCCCGTGTAGTCGCGCGGCCCCCAGAGGAAGTAGTTCTGGTGCTTGCCGATGGCCTTAGGCAGGCCGTGGCGCTGGCCGAAGAAGTCTATCGCGCCGGCCTCGCCGTAGTTGCGTGCGAAGACGGCGCAGCGCGGGCGCTCCTCTTCGGGCAGCGCGTGATAGACGCGCGCCACCGTCTCGGTCAGCTCTTCCCAGCCGTGCATGTCGGCGAAGTGCTGCGGGAGTTCCGCGAGCCGCAGCTTCTCCGTGCGCGGGGCTTCGAGGCCGAGCGCGCGCTGGTAGCGAATGAGGGTCTCGACCGGCAGCACCGGCAGCGCGAGCGGGGCCGTGACGGCTCCGGTCGCGACGAGCAGCGAAAGGGCCGCGGGCTTCAGCCACCGCAAGTGTCTATTGCGCGCGGCGAGTCGCGCGAAGAAGCCCTCGCACCAGACCGCGCCCGGCGCGAACAGGACGGGGTAGAAAGGGAGCAGGTAATAGATCTTCGCGCGCAGCAGGATCATCAGCGCGAACATCGCGACGTAAGCCCAGCCGAGCGCGCGGTAAGGGCGGCCGGCCTTCGCGAAGAGGTAGAAGTATAGTCCCGCCGCCCAGACGGGGAAGGTCAGCGGGTGCGTGAGCAGCAATTGCCCGGTGAAGAACTGGAGCGGCGAGACGGTCAGGTTCTGGTTCCGGTCGGCGTTGCGCAGCACCTCGACGATGGGCCAGTCGTGCGCGATCTGCCAGAGGACGTGCGGCAGGAAGATGACGAATGCGACTAGCCCGCCGAGCCAGAGCCGCCTGCCAAAAAAGTGTCTCCTCGCGGGCGTGAGCAGCAGGCCGAGGGCGAAGGCGAAGCCGAAGAGCAGCGTCGAGTGCTTGTTCAACAGGCCGAGGCCGGCGACCACGCCGAACCAGAGCCAGAGCCGCCCGTCGCCCGTTCTGCAAATCCGCGCGAAGAGGTAGGCGCACGCCACCCAGACGAGCGGCTCGAAGGCGTTCATCGTCAGGATCGTGTGCGTGAGCAGGTAGCCGGGGGCGACGATGACGCAGACGGCCGCGAGCGCGACGGCGAAGCGTCGGCCGCCCAGCTCGCGCGCGAGCAGCCCCGTGAGGAAGACTGTCGCCGCGCCCGCGACTGCCGGCAGGAGGCGGACGGCGAAGAGCGAGTCGCCGAAGAGCGTGCGCGCGAGGCGCGCGAAGACGGCGATGAGCGGGGCCTGATCGACGTAGCCCCAGTCGAGGCGCTCGCCGCAGGCGAGGTAGTACAGCTCGTCGCGGAAGTAGCCGTAACGGCCGTTGGTCGCGAAGTGCAGCAGCAGCTTGGCGAGCGACAGGTAGAGGAGGACGGCCCTGTCGCTCGTCGGGTTCAGGCGAAGGCGGTTCATCTGTCTCACCCTTTCGGGCCGCCGCGCGGGGCGCGCCTGCTTAAAGACGGATGCGGGTGGCCGGGCGTTTCACTTCCGCGCGCGGCGCTGCGAAAGATTAATCACTGAGGCGGCCCGCCCGCCTGGCGGCCGATCAGACCCTTAACATGTTCCGCGCAAAGAGAGAGAGCCGTGACCGCGTGAACGTTCACGCGGCCACGGCTCTTCTCTACCAGGAGCTGCTGCTACCTCAGTGAGACGTGGACGAGGCGCAGGACGCCGTCGCCCGTGTCCACGCGCAGTTGGTACGTGCCGGCCGTCAGCCCGTCGGTGCTCAGGTTGAAGACGTACTGGCCGTCCGAGTAGCGGAAGAGGTTGCCCTCCGTCGCGTTCGCGGTCGAGCCGGCCCTCTCCTCCGATCCGACGACGTTGTCCGTGACCTTCGCCACGTAGAGGCGCGCGACGGCGTTCGTGATGCCGGCGCTCGCCCCCGTCAGTTGGAACTTGACGGGCACGGTCTGCCCGCGGTTGAAGAGCGAGCTGCCGTCCTGGTTGATCGGCTGGAGGTAGCCCGACCAGGTGTAGGCCGCGCCGACCGTGATGGTCTCCTCCGCGTGGAGTTGGCCCGCGCCGTTGTCCGTGACGCGCACGCCGAACGTGTAGGTGCGCCCGGCCTGCGCGGCCGTGGGCGTCCAGGTGAACTGGCCGGTCGCCGGGTTGATGGAAGCGCCGGCCGGGAACGCGCCCGTCAGGCTGTAGGTCAGCGTCTGCGCCGGCAGGTCTGCGTCCGCGCCGGAGGCCGTGAACGCAAGGCCGCCGCCGAGGAAGACCGTCTTGCTGCCGACGGGCGCGAGCGTCGGAGCCTGGTTGACTTCCGTGACCGTGATCGACACGGGCGAATCGACGTTGACCGTGCCGTCCCAGACCCTGACGGCGAACTGGAAGGGCGTACCCGTGCCGCCCTGCGCCTCGGCCGGCGTCCAGGTGAACTGGCCCGTCGAGGCGTCGATGGACGCGCCCGCTGGGGCGTTCAGGAGCGAGTAGGTCAGCGCGTCGCCGTCCACGTCAGTCGCCTGCGCGGTGAACGTGTAGGGCGATAACTCCGGGGCGGTCGCCGTCGCGGGAACGCTCACTTCGGGGGCGTCGTTGAAGGCGGCGACGTTGATGTTGACCGTGCCGCTCGCCGTCCCGCCCTGACCGTCGGAGACGGTGTAGGTGAACGAGTCCGGGCCGTTGTAGTTGGGCGCGGGCGTGTACTTCACGTCGTTGCCCGCGACGAGAACCGCCGTGCCGTGCGAGGGCGCGCCCACGGACGCGACCGCGAGCGTGTCGCTGTCAACGTCCGTGTCGTTGGCGAGGACGTTGACGGTGATGGCCGCGTCCTCGTCCGTGTTGAATGAGTCGGCGTTCGCCACGGGGTTGTCGTTGACCGGCGCGACCGTGACGTTGACCGTCGCGGTGGCACACTTCGCGTCGGGCGAGCCGGCGGTCGTGCCGTCGTCGCAGACCGTGTAGGTGAAGCTGGCCGGGCCGTGGTAGTCGGCCGCGGGCGTGTAGGTGATCTGCCCGCCGTCGAGCGAGACCGTGCCGTGCGTGTCGGGGCCGGCGTTGACGGCCGTGACGGAGAGGGCCTGATTTGACTCGTTCGCCGGGCCGGCGCTGTCGTTCGCGGTCAGGTCGCCCGCAGAGAAGTTGAGCGCCGCGTCCTCCTGCGTGGCCTTCGCGTCATCGCCCGCCGAGGGCGCGTCGTTCACCTCGGTGACGAGGATCGACACGGTCGAGGTGTTGGAGGTGCGCGAGCCGTCGCTCACGCGGAAGGTTAAGCTGTCTGTCCCGTTGAAGTCGGCCGCAGGGGTGTAGGTGCGGCTCGCGCCGGTGCCGGAGAGCGTGCCGTGCGAGGGCGCACCGGTGATCGTGTAGGTGAGCGTGTTGCTGTTCGGGCTGAACGCGTCGAGGGTGATCTGAGCGGCCGTGTCCTCCGCGGTGGTCGCCGCGCCGTTCGACGTGCCCGGCGAGTTGTTGTTGCCGTTGACGCCCGACTCGACGCAGTGCTCGACGCCGTCGGGCAGGTTCGAGAAGAAGTCGTAGCCGGTCAGCATCTCTATGTGGTCAACGCTGACGAGGTAGTTCTCCCAGTTGTCGTTCCTGATGCCCTGTACGTTGGGCATGAGGACGGCGATGGCCCGCGACCCGCAGGCCACGCGCGCGACGTCGTTATCGCCCTTCGGGATCACGAGCGCCACCTTCCAGGTGTGTGACGGGACGTGCACTTTCCCGTTGACGATAGTGTTCGCGAAGCCGGCGCTGCCCGTGCCGCCCTGCCCGACGCCGCCCGCGACGATGTAAACCTCGTTGGCGGGCAGGAGCGTGCGCAGGTAGTTCTCCTGCGCGGCCCAGGGGCCTTGGTTGTTGTCAGGCGTCTGCGGGATGATGTTCGTCATCAGGAAGGTCGCCTGGTTGATCGGCATCGAGTTCTGGTGGTCGCGGTCGGCGTTCGGCACCATGTGGCCGCGGTCGAAGCCGGAGCCGGAGTAGTCCGTCCCCAGCACGCGATACCAGTCGGCCGGCACGGCCGGGTCGGGGCGGAAGGTGTCGAAGCGTGTGAGGCTGCCGACCCACTCGTCGGAGAGGTGCCAGCTCACCCAGTTCGCCGTCCCCTTGTCCCGGTTGTAGGAGAGCGCGAACTCGGGCTTCTCCATCAGGTAGTTGTTCGGGTTGGAGGTGTCGGCGGTCGCGTTGTTGGGGTTGCCCATCGTCAGGTGGACGCTCGCCGGGTAGGCGGGCGCCGCGCCCGTGGACGTGCCGAACGTGTAGGTGTAGTCCGCCGGCAGGTGATCCGTGTCGGGCTGGCTGTCGTCCGTGTCAACGTCGCGGACGAAGTCCTTGTAGATGGTGAAGGTGCACTGCTCGCCGTTGACGAAGCTCTGGTTCGGCGTGACGGTGTAGGCCTTGGGGCCGCCCGCGACGGTCGCGGAGTTGTGCGCGCCCGTGTTGGCGCACTGGATGTTGAACCACTGGCCGGTGACCTCGACCGGCTCGGTGAAGTTGACAATGATGCTGGCGTCGCGCGGGGCGGTCGTGGAGTTGGCGCGCGGGTCAGTGCCGAAGACGTAAGGCCCGATCTCGATGATGGGCGCGGTGCGGCGCGGGACGGGCGAGGCGGTCGCGAAGTCCGCCTGGTTGTCGTCCGTGTCGGTGGCGCCGCCGCTCTTCCTGTAGAGGGCGTTGGTCGCGCCCGGCGAGGCGGCCTTCTTGTTGCCTTCGCCGCAGCTCGCGGTCGAGCCGTAGCCGACGAAGTCCGCCAGGTTGGCGGCGGCCGTCGGGCAGACGCCTTCGAGCGGCTCGAAGCTACGGACGAGGGCGATCTTGCCCGCCGTCGCGCTCAAGTTGATCTCGCCCATGATGTTCGCGGGCGGGAGCGCCGAGCCGGTCGCGCCGCCCGAGGCCAGGCTGACGAGGTAGTACTCGCCGGGGGCGATGGTGCCGCCGAGCGGCTGCTTGGTGAAGTCCCACCCGCTGCCGGCCGCCGAGGCGTACTGCAGCGACCAGCCGCCGAGGTTGACGGCGCTCGCGCCGCGGTTGTAGAGCTCGACGTAGTCGTGCGTGTAGATCGCGTTGGCGTTGCCGCCGCCCGCGTAGATTTGGCTGATGACGACGGTGCTGCCGGAGTCGCCGGTCGGCGGGGGCGTGGCGTTGCAGTCCTTCGTCGGCGAAGCGATGTTGCGGGGGGCGGGCGTGCTGACGGCGAAGTCGGCGAGGTTGCTGTCGGTGTCCGTGCAGCCGTCGCCGATCCTGATGGCGGCGCTCGAATTCGTGAGCACGGGGGTCGCGTTATCTCCCGCCTCGTCGTCGCCCTCGGCGCAGTTCACGGAGCCGTAGCCGACGAAGTCCATGATGCTGCCGCCCGTCGGGCAGGTGCCGGTCAGCGCCGTGGTGTTATTGACAAGCGCCACCTTGCCGCTGGTGCCGCTCAGGTTGATATCTCCGTTCACGTCGGGCGTGGGCAGTGCCGCGCCCGCGCCGCTCGTCCCCATCGCGCCGCGAATCAGAAAGTACTGCCCCGGCGCGAGCGTGGCCGAAAAGTTAGTCCTGTTGCTCCACGAAGAGCCGTTCGCCGAGGAGTACTGGATCGACCAGTTGGTCAGCGTGACCGTCTCGGAGCTGCGGTTGAAAATTTCGACGAAGTCGTGCGTGTAGGTCGCGCCGTTGTTGCCGCCGCCGCCGTAAACCTGGCTGATGACGACAGCGCCGGCCGGCACGGGCGAAGGCGTCGGCGTGGGGGTCGGCGTCGGTGTGGGGGTCGGCGTGGGAGTCGGTGTAGGCGTCGCAGTAGGCGTCGGCGTCGGAGTGGGCGTGGGGGTAGGGTCCGGCGTCCCGCCCGGCGTCGGCGCGCTCGCGAGGTTCTGCGGATCGCAGGGCGCTTTAAACTGGAAGTCGGCCGAGTTGTTGTCGGTGTCCTGCGTGCTGCCCGACGCGCCGCCCGGCTTGCGCTCGTAGCACTGGTTCGCGTTGCTGCTGCCGAGCGGCGCGAGCACCGTGCCTTCTTTGTAAGCCGAGCCGGTGTGCATCCCCACCTGGTCGATGATGACGTTGGAGGCGTTCAGAATCGCGATGCCGCCGTCGTCCGTAATGCCACTGGGGTAAGTCAGGTTGCCGGGGACGGAGCCGCTGTAGGGGCCACCTGTCGCGCTCGAATTGGTGATCAGGAAATGGCCGCGCGCCGGGATCATCGTCCCGGTGGGGATGGTCGCGCGCGTGCTCACGCCGGAGGCGTTGGTCGCGCCAGAGTTATTCGAGCCGTTGAGCTTCCACCCGCCGATGTCAACCGGGCTGTTAGTAAGGTTATAAAGTTCGACGAATTCGTCGGCGGCCCCGTTCGGGCCGCGCACGCGAAACTCGCTAATAACGACTGTCGTGGAAGCCGCCTCAGCCGGCGGAATGATCGGGATGAATTCCTGGGGGACGGCGAGGGCGAGCAGCGAAAGCGCGAGTAATAATGCGACGAGGCGGATGCGCACGGGGGCAGACGGCCGTCTGCCGACGGGAGGGAGCATTAAGTTTTCCTTTCGAAGGTTGGCGACAGGGTTAACGCCCCTCTGGAGGCGGCCAGAAGGGGCGCAATCTAAGTGCAGGCCGAAACGGTGCTTTTACTCGATCACAAGAACGAGGTCAAGCTCGGGGGAATGTGGCCCCCAGATAGATGCGAGAGAGTGCCAATTTACTGCTCCCGCGCCGTTAACAGGGGCTTACATTTTTGCTAAATCTCGGCGAGGCGGAAACGAAATGCGCGGGGGTGGAACCCGATCACAGAAGCACGATTGAGTCGTCTTGCCGACGCCGGGCGGGACGCGCGGCCGCGTCGTTATCGTCGTTGCGCGGGCAGGAGCAGTTTTTTCATGGGGACGCCTTTCGTGAAAGGGCTTGCGGGCGTATGCGGTGCGGCGCTCGCGTCACGCGTGGCGGGGCCGCGAAAATGTGCGGGCCGGAGTGTAGCCCGACTCCGGCCCGTTGTAAATCACGAAAAAGGCGCGCGCCGCTTACGGGTGCGTCATCTCTTCGGGCTTGACGAGCGAGTCGAACTGTTCGGGCGTGAGCAGGCCGAGTTCGGCGGCCGACTCGCGCAGGGAGATGCCGCGCTTGTGCGCGTGCTTGGCGATCTTCGCGGCGTTGTCGTAGCCGACGTGCGGGTTCAGGGCGGTGACGAGCATCAGGGAGTTTCGCAGGTGCTCCTCGATGCGCGCGCGGTTGAGTTCCAGCCCCTCGACGCAGAAGTCCACAAAGCCCCGGCAGGCGTCCTTCATCAGCCGGATCGAGTGGAGCAGGTTGTGGATCATGACGGGGTTGAAGACGTTCAGCTCGAAGTTGCCCTGCGAGCCGGCGAACCCTATGCAAGCGTCGTTGCCCATCACCTGCACGGCCACCATCGTCATCGCCTCCGACTGCGTCGGGTTCACCTTGCCCGGCATGATCGAGGAGCCGGGTTCGTTCTCCGGCAACACCAACTCGCCCAGCCCGCACCGCGGCCCGCTGCCCAGCCAGCGGATGTCGTTCGCGATCTTCATCAGTGACGCGGCGAGCGTCTTCAAAGCGCCGGAAGCGTACACCAGCTCGTCGTGCGCCGAGAGCGCGGCGAACTTGTTCGGGTGCGACCTGAAGGGCAGGCCCGTCAGTTCCGCGATCTTCGCGGCGGCGCGCTCGGCGAATTCGGGGTGTGAGTTGAGGCCCGTGCCGACGGCCGTCCCGCCGATGGCGAGATCGTAGAGGCCCGGGAGCGCGGCGCGCAGACGCTCGATGTCGCGCTCAAGTAGGCTCGCCCAGCCGCCGAACTCCTGCCCGACCGTCAGGGGCGTCGCGTCCTGCAAGTGCGTGCGGCCGATCTTGACCACGTCCGCATACTCTTTCGCCTTCGCGTCAATCGCCGCCCGGAGGCGCTCGACTTCGGGGATGAGCTTGTTCATCTGCTCGGCCGCCGCGATGTGCATGGCGGTCGGGAAGGTGTCGTTCGACGACTGCGACATGTTGACGTGGTCGTTCGGGTGGACGGGCTTCTTGCTCCCCATCTCGCCTCCCGCGATCTCGATGGCGCGGTTCGAGATGACCTCGTTGGCGTTCATGTTCGTCTGCGTCCCCGACCCCGTCTGCCAGACGCGCAGGGGGAAGTGGCGGTCGAGTTCCCCTTCGATCACCTCGTCGGCCGCCTGCGCGATCAGGCGCGCTTTGTCGGACGGGAGCTTGCCGAGTTCTTCGTTGACGAGGGCGGCGGCTTTCTTCAACACGCCGAGGGCGCGGATCATCTCGCGCGGCATCACGTCCGAGCCGATGTTGAAGTGGTGCAGCGACCGCTCGGTCTGCGCCCCCCAGTAAACGTCACTGGAAACTTCGATCTCGCCCATCGTGTCGCTCTCGACGCGCGTCGCACGTTGCGCCCCCGCGCCCGTCCCTCTTTCGGCCGCTTCTTTGGTCATCAGAATCTCTCCCCCGGCGCGGGACGGCCGCGCACGGCAAGCCAATACGGCCGCGCGCGCCGGCTCCAAAAATTTCTCTTACGCCTCGATTTTACAACACGCGGAGCGCGGCACGGCAGCGCGCACGGCCCGCGGGAAAGAGGAAAGGGGCGCGCCCGTCGAAGCGGGCGCGCCCCTCAGTCCTTCCGAGTTTGTTCGTCCCCGGCCTACTTCGTCTCGGCCCAGGCCTTGCCGTTCTTGTAGAAGAGCGTGACCTCGGAGATTTCCAGCAGGTTCAGGCGCGTCCACTCGATGCTGTTGCCTTCGCCGTCCACGATCTTCAAGTCCCACAGCTTCGCCTTCTCCCTCGGCGAGAACTTGATCTCGACGCTCTGCCCGGAGGGCAGCGTGTCCGCGCCGAGCACGTCCTCCTGCCAGTCGGCGGCGCTATGCGGCGAGACGTAGAGTTCGTGAATCTCGACGCCGGTCTTGTTGATTACGGTAAAATCCTGCTTCCCCTGGAAGGCGAGCGCGGTCGAGGCCAGGAGTAGCGAGAGCGCGGCGATGCTGACGACCGCCTTCATCCTGCGAGACGTATTCATAAAGCTTGGGGGTAGTCCTTTCTCGGAAAGTTTCGGTTGAGAATGGCGCGCCGGACAGCGCACGCGGAAAGCGACCAGTAAAGTAGCACGGACTCCGAACCGCCGGCAACGCCGGACGACAAATCATGGCGACAATTAAAGCGCGCCGCGGGCCAGGGCCGACGGCGCGCGCACTGAGACGATGAGGCCCGACCGCGAAGGGCCGGGGAAGCTTCCCCGTCAGACCGCCGCGGGCGGGACGCGCCCCGGCTGGCTGCTGCCGGCCGCGGGCTTCGCGCTGGCGCTCGCCTTGCGGCTGTGGCGGCTCGACGGGTCGTGCCTGTGGTTCGACGAGCTGTTCGGCCTACACGCCGCGCGGCACGCGTGGGGGCAGTTACCGCGCTTCGTCGCGCTCGACCTCGTCCACCCGCCGCTCTTCTACCTGCTGCTGAAAGTCTGGACGGCGGCCGGCGGCGAGTCTGTCTGGTGGCTGCGCCTGCTGCCCGCCGTGGTCTCTTCGCTCGCGGCCGTGCCTGTGGCGCTCCTCGCGCGCGAGCTGAGACTTCCGGCGCGCGCCGCCGCGCTCGCCCTCCTCCTCTTCGCCGCGAGCGGATTTCTGGTCAAGTACGCGCAGGAGGTGCGTATGTACGCGCCGCTGCTCCTCTTCGCCTCCTGCTCGCTCTGGCTCCTCGCGCGCTACTGCCGCGCGTGCGGCGAAGACACGGACGCGCGGGCGGGCGATGGCAGGAGGGGCGCGCCCCGAGCGCGACGCGGCCGGCTCGTCGATCTCGTCGCGCTCACGGCCGCGAACCTGCTGCTCGTTTACACGCACTACTTCGGCTGGCTGCTCGTCCTGCTCGAACTCGTGTTCGTCGCCGCGTGGGCGCGGGGCCGTTTGAAGTCTTTTGCGGCGTCGGTCTTCGTGCTCGCCGTCTGCTTCGCGCCGTGGGTGTGGGCGGTTATGAGTGCGGCGGGCGCGGCGGGCGAAGGGCTTCAGCAGAACATCGGCTGGGCGGCGCGGCCCGGCGCGCGCGAACTCTTCCAACCCTACCTGCTGCTGCACGAGCCTTTCAGATTCCAGCGCCACTCGGCCGAGCCGGCCGTGCTGCGCCTGACCGTCTTGCTGTCGCTGCTCATCTTCGCACCCGCGCTCGCCGCCCTCGCTGTGCGCGAACTTAGACGCCGCCTCGGACACACTTCCAGACGAACGCCGACAGTTAGAGGGGGTGAGGGCGACGCTTTGCGCGACGAGTCGGCGCAGGAGGCAGACGCCGCGGGGCGCGCGAGCTACGCGGAGCACGCCGGCCCGACCGGCCTCGGCGGCTTCGCCCTGCGCTTCCTCGTCTTCTTCTCGGCAGTGCCGGTCGCCGCGGCGTTCGTGCTCTCGCAACTGCTGCCGCAGTCCGTCTGGGGCACGCGCCACCTCGTCGTCGTCGCGCCGGCCTACCTGCTGCTCGCCGCGCACGCCGTCACGAGCGTGCGCCCGCGCTGGCTCTCCGCCGCCGCCCACGTACTCCTCGGCCTCTGGCTCCTGCTCGCCGCGGCCGGATGGCTCGCGCGCCGCCCCGCGCCGCTCGTCTGGTGCTCCTGGGAGACGCTGTCCGTCCAACTCGCGCGCGCGGGGGCCGGAAGCGAAAAGCCCGTCATCATTTACGCCGCCGAAGAACTCGCCGCCTATCACCTCTGGCACGCGCTCGACGGCCGTGAAGACGACGGCGGCGCCGGCAGGTTCCGCGTCGCCGTCGTCAAAAACCTCCCCGGCCTCGCGGAAGACCGCGCCTTCTTCCTCCCGCGCGGCTTCGACGAAGTCGCGGTCTTGGACGCCCCCGAGGCCCTGCGCGAAGACGACTTCTGGCTCGCCCTCCGCGCCCCGGCCGCGGACACGGATCACCCGCTGCTCGCAGCCCTCGCCGAGCGCGGCTACGAGATGTCCCCACGCTTCGAGGCCACGGCGCAGGGCCAGCGGGTCATCCTCGTGCGCGCGAGAAGACGCTGAGAACTTGTCGCCCGAATTTTAAGATTGCGCGGAGAGTCTAAGATTGAGTCGGCCGCCGACGTAAAGACGCTCAGAGCCTGGGGAGGACGAGAATACGTGTACCGGATTCAACTGCTGCTTCCGCTCTACGACAACGAGGGACGCGCCTTCCCGCGTGCCGACTTCGCGCGCGTCCGCGACGAGCTGACCGAAAAGTTCGGCGGCGTCACGGCCTACACGCGCTCGCCGGCCGAGGGCATCTGGAAGGACGCCGCGGGCGGAGTCTCCCGCGACAGCGTCGTCGCCTTCGAGGTGCTGGCCGACACGCTCGAACGCGACTGGTGGGCCGCCTACCAAGCCAGCCTCACCGCACGCTTCCGCCAGGACGAGCTGATGATCACGGCCGCCCCCGTCGAGCGCCTGTGAAGCGCGACGCGCCCGAAGCCGCGGCCGGCCCGGCACGCTCACGACCGCCCGCGCTGCGCCCACGAAACCATCAAGGGTGTTGGGATGAATTCTAGTTCAATCGCGCTTGCAGGCTGCGGAGGGCTTTGGCGGCCTGGGCGAAGTCGGGGGCTTCCTCGACGGCGAGGCCGTAGTGGCGCGCGGCTTCGAGGAGCCGGCCGCGCTGCTCGAAGACGCGGCCGAGGTTGAAGTGGGGGAAGGCGCGGGCCTCGTAGCGGGGTGCGTGGATTGCGCGGCGGAACCAGCGGACGCAGTTGTAGTGGTCGCCGCGGGCCATCAGGTAGCTGCCGATGTCGTTGTAGGGGTTGCCGAAGTCGGGATCGACGCGGATGGCCTTCAGGCACTCGTCGATGGCTTCGTCGTAGCGCCGCTGGAAGCTATAGACCCAGCCGAGGAAGGTGTGCGCCTCGGCCGTCGGGTAGGCGGCGATGGAGCGGCGGTAGAGTTCTATCGCGCGCTCGTAGTCGTCCTCCTGCTGCGCCGCGTACGCGCGCCGGAACAGCTCGACCGCCTCAAGCCTCGCCGAACTTATCTCCTCTTCGTCGAACATGACGACCCCGAAACGTGAACCGTGAACGCGCCTATCCGGGCATGGCCGATGAGCCGGCGGGCTTCAGGAGATCATCAAACACCTCCATGAGCACGGGCGGTTGAGAGACCTCAATGCTCTCGCTCATCATCTCCGACGCCTCGCCGTCCGCGGCCTCGACGCCCATTGCCAACTCCCACGTCCGCCTGTCGGGCCACTGTGCGTAGGCGATCCACGTCCCGTCTGCGGCGCGGTGCAGGCGCGAGCCGTGGCTGCCGCGCCGCCCGCGAATCTCCTCGGTCAGCCTGCGCCAGCCTTCACGAAATTTCTCTTCCTGCCCCTCCTTCAAACGCCAGCGGTACAGGGCGATGAACATCTGCCACTCCGTGTAAAGCGCGCCCAAGGTTATGACAAGGCCGAGGCGCGGACAGTCGCCAGTAGCCTGCCTTGCACACTCACGGTTTAGGGATTCACCCCGTCTGCCCGCCGAATGCGGCCGTCCTCTTTGGGGGCGATCTGCTTGTCGGCCGCGATGATGCTCATCACGACGGCCGGCTCGACCTGCGCGTTCTCGGGTTCGATGAGCAGGCGCGCGCCCTTGAACATCGTGTAGCCGTCGCCGCCCTCGCGGACGAAGTTGCTGAGGGCGAGCGTGTAAGTCTTTTTGTCGTCGAGCGGCTGGCCGCCGACCGAGACTGTGGTGACGCGCGAGCCAGCGGGGCGGCTTGCGTTGTAGCTGAAGCGCAGGCCCGACACCTGCGGGAAGCGGCCGGCCTCCGGCTCCTCGCGGGCGCGGGCGACGCCGTGCTCCAGCGCGGCGCGCAGGGTCGCGCCCGTCACCTCGATTTTGACTATCGAGTTCTCGAACGGGAGGATGGAGAGCACGTCGCGCTTGGTTAACTGGCCCGGCCCGTAGGTCATGTTCGAGCGGATCGAGCCGCCGTTGATGAGCGCGACCTCGGCGCCGGTCTGGCGGCGGTAGGCGTCGGCGATGAAGGAGCCGAGGTTGGTCTCGCGCGTGCGGTTCGTCGCCTGCCGCGCGTCGAGCACGACCGTGGTCGTGCCGACCGGGAGATCGAGTTCGGCCGACAGCTTCTTCTCGAACTCGGCGACGACGGCCGCCGCCTCGGGGTCGTCCTTGGTCTGGTCTGTGACGGGGATGATCTCCCAGTCGATGCTCTCAAGCTCGCCCGTGCGCTTCGAGATCAGGAGGTCGATGCGGCCGAGATTGACGGCGTCCGAACCCATCTTGAAGATCGGCGTGCGCGCCGAGAGCGAGGTAATGACCGTGTGCTCGTGGCCGCCGATGATGGCGTCTAGCCCTGGGGCGCAGCGCGCGAGCTGCTTGTCCTCGACGATGGACATGTGCGTCAGCGCGACGACGACGCGCGCGCCCGCCTTGTTCAACTGGCCGATTGTCTCTTTCGCGACGGCGCACGGCTCGCGGAACTCCACGTCCTCCGAGGCCGACGAAGTCTGCTTCGTGTCGGGCGTGAGCAGGCCGAAGAAGCCGACCTTGACGCCGCCGAACTCGCGCACGACGAAGGGCGGCGTGTCTCCGAAGGGGCGGTTGGTCTTGCGGTCAATGACGTTCGTGCCGAGCCAGGTGAAGCGCGACTCCTTCATGCGGTCGCGAAGAACCTGATCGCCGAAGTCGAACTCGTGGTTGCCGAGCACGGCCAGGTCTAAACCGGTCGCGTTCCAGACGGCGATCATCTGCCGGCCCTTGAAGATGTTCGACGCGACCGAAGGCGCGAGCGTGTCGCCGCCGAGCAGGTAGAGCGTGTGCGGTGACTCGGCCTGTATCTGCTTCCGCAGCGTCGCCACGCGCGCCAGCCCGCCGCGCCGCCCCTTGTCCACGGGCGAAATCTGATACACGTCGTTCACCTGAAGCAGCGTGACGCGCACGGTCTCGGCCGCCGCCTCGCCCGCGGGCTTCCCCTGCGAGCGCGCGGCCGGCGGCGAGAGCCACGCGAAGACGAAGGCGGCCAGTGCGCCGGCCAGCGCGCGGCGCGAAAGTGTTCGTGGAAGTCTCATGCGAGTGGTCTTTCGGGAAAGTGCATCGGCGCGATCTCGTAAAGCCTGGTCGGGCACGGATCGGGTCAAGGTCGTCTGCCGCGCGGCCCGTTCGGCCGCGGCGGCGTCGTTAGACCGCCCCGCGACGGCTCGATTATACTGGCCCGACAAAACGCGCGCACGCGGCACAGCCCGACGGCACGAACGACGCCGCCGAACTGAGCGTCCGGCGCACGCGGCCGTCAAGAAAACCCGCATGACCAACCCGAACAGACTGAGAGTAGGCGTCGCGGCCGAACCAGCACCCGGCGGCGTGCGCGAACTGCTCGCGCGGTGCGTCTTCAAAGGCGCGGGCGTCTCGGCGTGCGGGGCGGGCGGCGCGGCGCAGGATTTTGCGCGCCGGCTCGTCGCGGAATGCGACTTCAAAGGCGACGAAGGCGACACGTTCCTAGTACACGCGGCGGCGGCGTGCTTCGCGAGCGATCCCGCGGCGGCGCGGGAAGGGAAGGACGGAACGGCGAACGCGCCGAGCGATCTGACGGCCGGCAACGCGGGCCGACTGCTGCTCGTCGGCGCGGGCGAGCGCGAAGAGGACGGCGATCTCTTCCGCGCCTCGCTGCGCCGCGCCGCGGCGACGGCCGTCCGTCGCGCGCGGGAGACGAAGGCCGCGCGCGTCGCCTTCATCCTCCCCGACTGTGATGACAGGGCCGGCGCGGCGCGCGCCGCGGCCGAAGGCGCGTGCCTCGGCTCATACGAGAACGATTTTTATCAGAAGAGAGAGGACGACGATCAGTCGCCGCTTGAAGAGTTCGTCGTCGTCGCGGACGGCGCGGACGAAGAGATGCGCGCGGCGGTCGAGCGCGGCCGTGTCGTCGCAGAGAGCGCCAACTGGGCGCGCTCGCTCGCGGACGAGCCGGGAGGCAGTCTCCCGCCACTCGAACTCGCGCGCCGCGCGGCTGAGATGGCCGGAGAGTTTAATTTGAAGATCGAGACGCTCGACGCCGCGGAGATTCAGGCGCGCGGGATGGGCGGCCTGTGGGGCGTCGGGAAGGGATCGGACGAGCCGCCCGCGCTCATCGCCGTCAGCTACGAACCCGAAGGCGCGGCCGACGGCGACGAGCTGTGGGCCTTCGTCGGCAAGGGCATCACGTTCGACACGGGCGGCATCTCGATCAAGCCGGCCGAGGGCATGGAGGAGATGAAGTCCGACATGGCCGGCGGCGCTGCCGCGCTCGGCGCGCTGCGCGCTCTCGCGCAGCTCAGGCCACGCCGCCGCGTCGTCGCCGTCGTGCCCGCGGCCGAGAACATGCCTTCGGGCCGCTCCATCAAGCCGGGCGACGTGATCCGCACGCACGCCGGACACACCATCGAGGTCGTTGACACTGACGCCGAGGGCCGTCTCGTCCTGGTTGACGGCATCAGTTACGCGAAACAGCTCGGCGCGACGCGCATCGTCGATCTGGCGACGCTCACGGGATCGATCATCGTCGCGCTGGGCGACCACCGCGCCGGCCTGTTCAGCAACGACGACGAGTGGGCGCGGCAGGTCGAGCACGCGGCCCGCCGCGCGGGCGAGCCGGTCTGGCGGATGCCGGTCTCCGACGACTACAAGAAGAAGATCGAGAGCGACATCGCGGACTTCAAAAACTACGGAGGCCGGCCCGACGCGACCGGCGCCGCGCTCCTGCTCTCGAAGTTCGCGGCAGATACACCCTGGGCGCACCTCGACATCGCCGCCACCGCCTGGCTCGAAGACGAGCAGCCGCACGCGCCCGCGGGCGCGACCGGCGCGGGCGTCCGCACCTTGGTTGAACTCGCCTGCGGACAGACGACCTTAACCGATGGCGACTGAAGAGACCTTTTTCCTGACGGGTTTCCCCGGCTTCATCGCCGGGCGGCTCGTGCGTCGCCTGGCGGCGGACGGCGCGCGCTTCCTGCTGCTCGTGCAGCCCGCCTTCGTCGGGCGCGCGCGCGCGGAGCTTGAGGAGATCGCCCGTGAGTCGGGCATGCGGGCCGAACGCTTCCGCATCCTCGAAGGCGACATCACGCGCGAGCGGCTGGGGATGTCGCAGGGGGACTTCGAGACGGCGCGCGCTGAGGCGACGGCCATCTTCCACCTCGCGGCCATCTACGATCTTGCCGTCGAGCGCGGGCCGGCGATGCGCGTGAACGTCGAGGGCACGCACAACGTCTGCGAGTTCGCGCGCGCCGTCAAAACCCTGCGCCGCTTCCACCACGTCTCGACCTGCTACGTCGCGGGGCTGCGCACCGGCCTCGTCCGCGAGGACGAGCTGCGCCACGACGCCGGCTTCCGCAACTTCTACGAGGAGACGAAGTACCTCTCAGAGATCGAGGTTGACGCCTTGAAAGGCGAACTGCCTGTAACGATCCACCGCCCGGCGGTCGTCTGCGGCGACTCGCGCACGGGCGAGACGGCGAAGTACGACGGCGTCTATTACCTGATCAACTACCTGCGGATGCAGCCCAAACTCCTGTCGCTCGCCAACATCGGCAACCGCGACGTGCGGCTGAACGTCGTGCCGGTGGACTTCGTCGTCGAGGCGATGGCCGCGCTCGCGCGCGACGACGGGGCGGTGGGCGCGACCGTCCAGATCGCAGACCCCGCGCCGCTCACCACCTACGAGCTGTTCGAGACCATCGCGCAAACGCTCGCGCACCGCGGCTCGTTCGTCACCGTCCCGCCCCTGCTCGTCCAGAAGTCGCTCGCACTGAGCGTGTCGGAGAAGCTGACGGGCCTGCCCCGCGCCGGCGCGCCCTACTTCTTCATCCAGCAGACCTACGACACCGCGCGCGCCCAGGCCCTACTCGAACCCCACGGCCTGCGCTGCCCCACCTTCCCGTCATACGTCAACGCCCTCATCGACTTCGTCGAGAAACACCCGACGCTGTAAAAGCTGTCCGTCGTCCGTGGTCAGTTGTCCGTCGTTCGCGCCCGCGCGGCTTGATGCTTGAACCGCGGGCGGCGAGCCTGCGAAGCACAGACAACGGACAACTGACCACGGACAACGGACGACAGTCCGCTTGACAGCTCACCGGTTTAGAATTATTCTAAATCCACTTTTCAGCCATTATGAGTACAGGCTCGGAGATTGAGGCGGGCGCGAGGGCGCTGACGCCGCAGCGGCAGGTCGTCTTGCGGGTCGTGCGCGGGACGGAGGCGCACCTGACGGCCGCCGAGATCTACGACGCCGCGCGTCAGCTTCTGCCTTCGATCAGCTTCGCGACCGTCTATAACTCGCTGCGCTACCTGAGAGACGAGGGGCTGATCAGCGAGATCACCTTCGGCAACGCCGCCAGCCGCTACGACCGCGAGACGGGCCGCCACGATCACGCCGTCTGCACCGAGTGCGGCCAGCTCACGGATTTCGATCTGGACGAGACGGCCGCGCTGTTGAAGCTGGCGGCTCGCCGCTCGAAGTTCAAGCCGCAGTCCGTCCACCTGACGCTCTACGGCCTGTGCCCAGACTGCGGCGCGAAGGGTTAGGCGGCGCGCGTTTGTCGTGCGCCGCACAATTTTTTTAGGCGCGCGCCTGCGCTCATTCGAGGCCGCGCGCTGTATAAGGAAATCATTTCACGGAGGACTGAGAACAGAATGTCATCACCGGCGACAGCGTTAGAGTCGGCGCAGGTCGGGCGGCCCGCGCCCGACTTCGACATGGCCTCGACCAAGAACCTGGAGAAGCTCGACCAGAACGTCAAGCTCTCCGACTACAATGGCAAGTGGCTCGTGCTGCTCTTCTACCCGCTCGACTTCACCTTCGTCTGCCCGACGGAGCTGACGGCGTTCAGCGATCACTACGAGGACTTCCAGGGGATCGGCGCGGAGATCATCGGCGTCTCGACCGACTCGGTTCACTCGCACCGCGCGTGGCTCAAGACCCCGCGCGATCAGAACGGCGTCGAGGGCCTGAAATATCCGCTCGCGGCCGACATCACCAAGGAGGTGTCGCGCAAGTACGGCGTGCTCATCGAAGACAAGGGCATCGCGCTGCGCGGCCTCTTCGTCGTCGACCCCGAGGGCATCCTGCGCTACAAGGTCGTCCACGACCTGAACGTCGGCCGCTCGACCGAGGAGACCCTGCGCGTCATCCAAGCGCTCCAGACCGGCGGACTCTGCGCCGCCGAGTGGAAGCCGGGGCAGAGCACGCTCAAGGTGTAATAGCTGTTAGCTGTTAGCTGTTAGCTGTTAGCCGGAAGCCGCCAGCCGCCGGCCTTCAATTCTGAATGCGCCTTTGGTTCGGCTAAAAGCTAACAGCTAACAGCTAACAGCTTCTTTCTGAGGTGTCACCATGCCGATGAGGATCGGGACTGAGATGCCGTCGCTTGAAGGTGCGACCGAGTGGCTGAACGCGACGGGGGCGGCAGCCGAGGCGAAGACGGAGGGACGGCCCACGCTCGTCCATTTCTGGTCTGTGAGCTGCGGCGTCTGCAAGGATAATTTGCCGCGCCTCGCGAAGTGGCGGGACGAGCGCGCGGCCGACGGGCTGCGCGTCGTGGCCGTCCACATGCCGCGCCACGAGTCGGACACGGACGTGGAGAAGGTGCGCGACGTGGTGACGGAGTACCAGATCACGGAGCCGTGCGCGGTGGACAACGAGCACAAGCTCAAGGACGCCTTCCAGAACGAGCACGGTTACGTCCCCGCCTACTACCTGTTCGACGCCGAGGGCAAGCTCCGCTGCTTCGCCGCTGGCGAGCGCGGCATCAACCTCGTCGCCGCCTCGCTCGAACGGCTGCTGCCGAAGGCCGAGGGGCAGACGGCGTAAGTCGCGGGCGCGGCAACCGGGCGGCACAATGCCTCGCCGCCGTGCGCTGTAATGTGAAAGGCCGGAGGCGCGCGACTTTGATCGCGTGCCTCCGGCCTTTCTTGTCATCCGCCCACTGTTAGTGCGGCGGCCGTCCTCAGAAGAGCGACGACAGCGCGCCGCCCAACCAGCTCAGCAAGTACCACGCAATCGTGATAGAGCCGACGAGCATGGCGAGCAGGACGAGCATCAGCAGCCCGAGGAAGAGCCAGTCGCTCGCCCGGCCGTGCCGCGCCTCTTCGGGCGGGACGGAGGCGCGCTGCCGGAGCAGCTCGATGTTCATCTGGTTCGACTTCCAGGCGAAGTCGAAGAGGTCGCCGATGAAGGGGACGGTGCCGAGCAGGTAGTCGACGCCGACGTTGGCGGCCATGCGGAGCAGCGTCACCTTGGGGACGCGGTAGCGGACGCCGGCCGCCAGCACGTAGAAGGAGACGAGCGTGGTCAGCGTGTCGCCGACGCCGGGGATGAGGCCGACGAGTCCGTCCAGCCCGAAGCGCCAGCCTGTGCCGGGGATGCGGAACAGCCCGTCCATCCAGCGGCTCAACTGTTCGAGGCTCTCCTCGACCTCGACCCGCGTGTGCCGCGGCTCGGGCGCGACCGCAGCCGCCGTCTCACGCCGCTCCTGAAGACCCCCTTGCACGTCCCGCGTATCTCTCATGCCGTCATCATAGGTGACTCGGCGCGCGCGGGGAAGCGTGCGCGGCGACGGTTGACGGACGGCGCGCGCCTGTTTTGTGGCACAATGCGCCCGCGCTTCTTTCCGCGTCGTCGCCCTTCAAACTCTGAAATCGGAATCCCGGCTTGGTCGCGCTCGTGCCGCGTCCGGCCGCGGGGGGATTTTTATGGCACAACTGCTCACGCGCCGCGGCTTCATCCGGGCGGGCTGCCGGACGGCCGCCGCCGCGGCAACCCTGCGCGCTCTGGACGCGCGGGCCGCGCCCGCTCTGCTCGGCTCGTTCGAGCCGCAGACCCGCGCCGGAAGAGCCGCCGCGCTGCGCCCGGCCTTCGCGCTCATCGATCAGTTCGTCACGCGCCACATGGCGGAGACCGGCGCGCCCGGACTGACGCTCTCGCTCGCCGACGCCGCGGGGCTGCTGCGCGCCTCTGCTTACGGCTTCGCCGACCTGAAGACTCGCGCGCGCGTCACGCCCGACACGCTCTTCGAGATCGGATCGATCTCGAAGTCGTTCGTCGCCGTCGCCCTGCTGCAACTGCGCGACGAGGGCAAGCTCGATTTTCATCGCCCCGTCACAGACTACGTGCCCTGGCTGAGGATCGACACAAAGTTCGAACCCGTCACGGTTCACCACCTCGTCACGCACACGGCCGGTCTGCCCGGCGCGCCGCTCCTGCTCGACGCGCTGCTCGCGCCGCTGTGGACGGCCTGGAAGCCGGGGTCGCGCTTCCTCTACTCGAACACCGGCTACAACATCCTCGGCTTCGTCATCGAGGCCGCGGACGGACGGCCCTTCGCCGACGCCATGCGCGCCCGCGTGCTCGCGCCGCTCGGCATGACGGCAAGCTCGCCCACGATCACAAACGAGACGCGCGCGCGCATGGCCGTCGGCTACGAACCCGTCCCCGACGACAGGCCGTGGCCCGCGCGCGGGCCGTTGGGCGAGGCGCAGTGGATCGAGGTTGACATCGCCGCGGGCAGCGTCGCCTCCACGCCCGCCGACATGGCGTCTTACATGAGCGCGCTCATTAACCGCGGGCAGTTGAAGAACGGCCGCCGCCTCTTCTCAGAGGAGAGTTTCAAACAAATGATCGCGCCCGCGATCCGCGCACCCTTCCGCGGCGAGGAGGCGTCCTACGGCTACGGACTCTGGGTGAGCCAGATCGAGGGCCACACGCGCCTGCGCCACACGGGCGGCATGGTCGCCTTCAGCTCTTCGATGGATGTTGACGTGACGGGCGGCACGGCCGCGTTCGCCTCCGTCAACGCGAACCTGCGCGGCTACCGACCCGTCGCCGTCACGAAGTTCGCAATCGGGACGCTGAACGCCGCGCTCTCCGGGAAGACTCTGCCCACGCTCCCCGCGCCCGCGCCGCCGGCCGAGGAGATCAAAAACGCGGCCGAGTTCGCCGGCACGTACACCGCGCCCGACGGGCGCAGGCTCATGCTCGTCGCGGAAGGGCAGAGGCTTCTCCTGCTGCACAAGGGCCGGCGCGTCGTGCTCGAACGCGCGGGCGGGCCGAACACTTTTCTGGTGCGCCATCCCGACTTCGATCTCTTCCTGCTCGGTTTTGTGCGCGAGGGCGACGCGGTGACGGAGGCGTTCCACGGCGCGGACTGGTTCGCGGGCGGGCGCTACAAAGGCGCGCGCGAGTTCAGTCACTCGAAGGAGTGGGAGGGTTACGTCGGCCACTACCACAACGACAGCCCGTGGTACGGCGACGCGCGCGTGGTTCTGCGCAAAGGGAGGCTCTGGCTGGACGGCTTGCAGCCGCTCGTGCCGAAGGCCGACGGCACGTTCGGCGCGGGCGACGCGGAAGGGCCTGACCGTGTCGGCTTCGAGTCAATCGTGCAGGGGCGCGCGATGAGGATGAACTACTCCGGCATCCTCTTCCGCCGCGCGTTCACGCCGTAACGCGCGGCGGGTCGGGCGGCGTCGCAGCGTTATTCCTGCAACTGCCAGAGGCGCGCGCCGCCCTTGATGCCGTACTCGTTGGGGACCGTCCGCACGTCGGGGCCCAGGTCGAAGTCGATCCTCTTGGCGTTCCCGCCGCCGATGTAGAGCCGGTCGAAGTTGGTCAGCGAGCGCAGCGTCTCGATGGCGAGCTTGACGCGGCGGTTCCACTTCGCCTTCCCGATCTTCTTCAGCGCCGCGTTGCCCAACTGCTCGTCGTAGGTCTCGCCCTTGCGGAACGGGTGGTGCGACAGTTCGAGGTGCGGGCCGAGTCGCCCGTCCACGAAGATGGCCGAGCCGAACCCCGTGCCGAGCGTGACGACCATCTCGACGCCCGCGCCCTCCACCGCGCCCAGCCCCTGCATGTCCGCGTCGTTGAGCACGCGGACGGGCTTGCCGAGCCGCCCTTCGAGTGCGGCGGCGAGGTCGAGACCTCTGAACGCCTTGGTGCCGAGGTTCGGCGCGGTGATGACGCGCCCGCGCCTGACCACGCCGGGGAAGCCGACCGACACGCGCTCGTAATCCGCCAGCGGCTCGACCAGCTTGACGAGCGCGTCCACGAGCAACTGCGGCCCGCACGGGTGCGGCGTCTCCACGCGCACGCGCTCGCTCAACATGTTCCCTTCCGAGTCCAGAACCGCTGCCTTGAGGCCGGTTCCCCCGACATCTATCGCCAGAAT
Source organism: Pyrinomonadaceae bacterium (assembly GCA_035295985.1). Lineage (GTDB taxonomy): Bacteria > Acidobacteriota > Blastocatellia > Pyrinomonadales > Pyrinomonadaceae > JAIVGV01. Next base: position 35,886 of record DATHBT010000148.1, read on the forward strand.
TTGCATGGTATTTTCCGGAGCGAGATTGAAATTGACGGCGCGCGGCGCGCGCCCGGTGGAGCGTCGCGCATTTAATCACGCCCGCGGAAATCTGTACAGGAGGAAAGGAGGCCGCGGGGCGCGCGCCCTCGCCGCCGCGCGCCCCCGCCGCGAGCCGGCGGGCGCTTAAGCTGCTTCACAACGTCCCGCCGCGCCGCGCTAACGCGCGCAACTCTTCGCGCAGCGCCGCGACCTCTTCGCGCAGCCGCTCGACCTGCGCCGCGCCCGCCACCTCGGCGCGCTCGTCCCCGGCGTCGCGGCCGACGAAGAAGGTGGCGAGCGTGGCCGTCACGTAGCCGAAGACGGCGAAGCTGTAGAGCGCGAGCAGGAAGCAGAGGACGCGGCCTTCGGGCGTCTGCGGCCAGTAGGCCGAACCCATCGTCGTCATGATCATGGCCGTCCACCACAGCGCCTCGCCGTAGGTGGTCAAGCCCCCCTCCACGCCGTTCTCGAACGCGTACATCCCGGCCGCTCCCGCGAGCGTAACAATCGCGGTGAGCGCCGCGACGTAGCCGAAGCCGCGCCGGCCCATGCTCGCGCCCAGGGCGCGCATCCCGCGGTTGAGCGACGTGACGACGCGCACGAGCCGCAGGCCCCGCGCCGCGCGGGCCGCGCGCAGCACGCGCACGACGCGGAAGATGCGGAAGACCCTGAGCGCCGGGACGGCGAGCGCGACGAGGGTGAGCCAGTTGGCCTTGAGGTAGTCGGTCTTGTCGGGCGCGAGCGTGAATTTGACGACGAAGTCGAGGATGAAAATGATCCAGATGACGTTGACCGCGGTTTCGAGGAGCGGGCTGATGCCCCACACGTACTCCCACAGCATCAGCGCCAGCCAGACGAAGCCGAGCACGAGCATCGGCATCTCCATCCAGTCTTCGAGCTGTGAGAGCGCCTGGCGGCGCTCGTCCCTGATCGCCTGCTTCTCGTCCGTCGTCGGTTCCTTCGTCATGGTTTGAAAAGCCGCGCGGGTTCGACCCCGCCGAGCCTGAGCCGGAGCGGGCGCTACGCTTCGGGCGAGCGTCCGCCCACGTCGGCGAGCGCGGACTCAGAGTCCCCGCCGGAGCGGCCGACGACGCTCAGGCTGCCGTCGGTTTCCAGCACGACGGCCTCGATCTCGGAGAGCGAGCCGCGGCCCGCGTTGCGCACGGCCGAGCGCACCTCCTCCTCGTTGACGCGCTCGCGCCGCATCGCGCCGTGCAGGAACTCTCCGCGGCGCAAGAGCAGCGCCGGCTCCGACTTCACCAGACGGCTCACGCGCGCAGAGCGCACGGAGAGCCACGTGATCGCGAACTGCAAAAAGATGAGCAGGGCGAAGGCAAGCACGCCCTCGGCGAGCGGCACGTCCTTCGAGAGCAGGACAGTCGCCAGCGTCGAGCCGAAGGCGACCGTGACGACGAAGTCGAAGGCGTTCATCTTCGAGAGCGTGCGCTTGCCCGACGTGCGCAGCAGGGCGATGAGCGCGGCGTAGGCCAGTGCGCCGACGACGATCACCCTGACCAGCCCCGCCCAACTCTCGAAGAACATCGAACCCCTCCTCCGCTACGCGCCCTCGTCCTCGTCGTCTTTCAGATTCTCTTTGAGCGGCGTGAGGAAGCGCAACGTCAGGAAGTTGAGCAGGCTCAGGACGAGCGCGATCTCGTAGCGCGCGAAGGCGACGGCCGCGCCGACCGCGCCCGTGTTCCAGATGCTCGCGGCGGTCGCCAGCCCCCGCACGTCCGCGCCCTTCTTCAGGATCGCTCCGCCGCCGACGAAGCCGATGCCGGTCATCAGCCCTTGCAGGACGCGGGCCTGCGCGTCGGGGCTGTCGGCGAACAGTCGGTGCGTCATCATCACGTAGCCGCAGCTCGCGACGGCGACCAGCGGGAAGGTTCATAAGCCCGCGCCCCGCGCCTCGCGCTCCCTGTCCCACGCGACCGGCAGCGCCAGAATGTACGCCGCACCGACGTGCGCGAGGTTGCGCACGACCCACGCCCACTCTATCACCGGGAAGTCCATCGCTTAGCGTCCCGCTTCCGTCTGCCGCGGCGTCTCGTTTCGGCCGGCGCGACTGTCGCCCGCGCCGTTGCGACT
>DATHBT010000149.1:0-2199 GCA_035295985.1 Pyrinomonadaceae bacterium
GTCTCGCAAAGGTAACTCGAAGCGCGGCGACGGCGTGTGGCGCGGCCACTACAGGCAGTTGATGCGCAAGCGCATCGAGACCGTATTCAGCCGGATCGCCAGCCTGTTCCCGAAGCACATTCACGCGGTCACGCTCGACGGGTTCGTGCTGAAGGCCTCGCTGTTCGTCATCGCCTTTGCTTTGGACAAAGCGTCCATCTAGCAACTTGGGTTAATTAGCGCGACGGGCAATTAGCGCGAACCGTCCGCGCCGGGCCGTGCGATTCAACGCGGCCTTAACGACGAAGCGGGCGACCCGGTGGCCGCCCGCTCCCGTTAACTGTTGAAACTTCCCGCGCCACGGCGCGCTCTCTCACGCCCCTTCGTAGTTGTCCTTCAGGCCGAGCGGTGCGACCCCGTCGGCCGACGCCGCGGCGGCAGACTTCGCGGGCGCGCGCCGCTCGACGGGCGAGCCGTCCAACCCGACGCGCTTGACGCCGCGGGCCAGGCGCAGGAATTGGAGCGTGCGAATGCCCCACCAGTTCACGTCGATCTCGTACCAGGCGAGGCCGTGCTTGGCGGAGACGGGGTGCGCGTGGTGGTTGTTGTGCCAGCCCTCGCCGAAGGTGAGCAGGGCGACCCACCAACTGTTGCGCGAATCGTCCCCGGTCTCGAAACGCTGGCTGCCCCACATGTGCGTCGCCGAGTTGACGAGCCAGGTGATGTGCAGGCCGAAGGTGGTGCGCAGGAAGATGCCCCACATCATCACGCCCCAGCCGCCGACGGCGTAGAGCAGCGCGGCGAGCAGGACGAGCGGCACGTAGTGGAAGCGGTTGAGCAGGCGGTGGAACGGGTCGCGCATCAGGTCGGGGGCGTAGCGCCAGAGCGTCGCCTCGTCGTGCTGCTGCGCCGTGCCGCGCAGAATCCAGCCCATGTGCGCCCACCAGCCGCCGTCGCGGGGCGTGTGCGGGTCGCCCTCTTTGTCGGCGTAGGCGTGGTGGATGCGGTGCGTCGCGACCCAACTGATCGGGCCGGCCTCAAGCGCCAGCGCCCCGCAGACGGAGAGGAAATACTCGACGAATTTGGGCGCCTTGTAGCCGCGGTGCGTGAGCAGGCGGTGGTAGCCCATGCCGATGCCGAGGCTCCCCGAAATCCAGGCGGTCACGACGAAGGCGACGAGCGCCTGCCAGCTCCAGAAGAACAGCGCGGCCACCGCGCCGGCGTGGAAGACCGCCATGGCGATGGCCGTTGACCAGTTGATTCTGCCCGCACGCTTATCCTGCATCATTCCAGCCTCCCCCACGCGTGTCTCGCGCGAGACACTAACCAAAAAGTTTCCGGCTTCCGACTCCCCTGAGTCGCATTTCTATCACCGGCCCGCGCGGCCAAGGGGGGGTACGGCCGGACGAGACGGCCCGCGTTCAGACGCGCGCGTGGATGAGACGGCGCATCCGGTCGGAGAAGAGCACGTCGATCTTGTGCGGCTCGATGACGGCCGTCACCTCACCCTGCCCGAAGGTCGGGTGCGTGAGCGACTGGCCCGTCCGGTAGGTGCGAGCGGGGTCGTAGGGCGCGCCCGTCTTGGCGCGCTCGCCGCGCGGGGGGCTTTCGGCGCCCGCCGCCTTGAAGGTGCTGCGCGCGCCGCACTTCGGGCAGGTCACGCGCGAAATCTGGCCGCGCTTCGTCACCGACGCGACCACGTGGCCGCGCTCCTCGCCGCACGCCGCGCAGAACTTCTCCACGCGCTCGCCGACCGTGTACGTCTGCTTCTCCACGAGAATTCTCCTCTTCCAGCTCTTACCTGTACCTGTAGGTGATGCGGCCCCGCGTCAGATCGTAGGGCGACATCTCGACGGCGACGCGGTCGCCCACGAGAATCCTGATCCGGTTCTTACGCATCTTGCCGGAAATCTGCGCCAGCACCACGTGCTCGCTGTCGTTGATCTGGACTTTGAAAAAGGCGTTGGGCTGCTTGTCGATGATGACGCCCTCGGCCGGGATGAGATCGTCTTTAGCCAAACTTACGTTCTCCTCGGTTCGGAAAATTTTCTGTACCCCGCGCGGGCGGCGGCGTTACGGCCGCCGCCCGCGCGAACCACTCGCAAAAGAACGGCCGCCGGGCTCCGGCGACCGAAAAATCAACGCCGCCCGCGGCGCGGGCGGAACGAGCGGCGGCTCGCGACTGTGCGCTTAGCCGCGGTCGACTGCGCCGCGCCCGAC
>DATHBT010000150.1:0-12169 GCA_035295985.1 Pyrinomonadaceae bacterium
GTCTCGCAAAGGTAACTCGAAGCGCGGCGACGGCGTGTGGCGCGGCCACTACAGGCAGTTGATGCGCAAGCGCATCGAGACCGTATTCAGCCGGATCGCCAGCCTGTTCCCGAAGCACATTCACGCGGTCACGCTCGACGGCTTTCCGTTGAAGGCCTCGCTGTTCGTCATCGCCTTTGCTTTGGACAAGGCGTCCATCTAGCAACTTGGGTTATTTAGGCGTTTTCTGCACTGAAATAGCTGCCGGGTGAGTCAAGTATATTATTGCCCCCGCGCCGGCCGTGGAAACTTTTCTCAATCGCTCAGTTCGCGCAAATAGAAGGTGAGCCAGCAGACCATGTCCCCCACCTCGGACCTCCCGCTTCATATCTACCAGGTGCTGGAAGAGGAATACTCCTACCAGTACGGGTTTCTGCCAGGACAGACGCAGATAATCTACCTGCCGGACAGGAGGGGTATAAATCCGTCCGCTGATCCGCAGCTCGCAGCTCCCGCCGAGCAGGGGGAATCGGGATCGTCGCCGGGCTGGAGTCAGCCCCCAACAGGTTTTTGGCGTTGCGTTGCGGCGCAGCGTAACTGGCTTTTCCTACGGGGGCACGTCAAAGACCCAGCGCTGTTCGCAGCGCAGATTATCCCGCACGAAGACGGGCCCGACTACGCCAGAATCCCGCCCGACCTCAAACAGCTCCTTCCCTCTTTCGATATGGCCCGCGAGAACCTCAAGCGGCACATTTACCACCAGATCGATCGCGGCCTGATACAAGAACTCCTCACGCTGCCTGCCGAGGAGGGCGGGCGGGGCGAGGTCCTTCCCGAGCTGGAGCGGAGGCTCGAAGCCGAGCTTAACAGGCTGCTCAAAGACGAGGGCCTCTATCATCCCGACCGCTTCGCGCCGAGGTGGCTCAGCCCCGCCAGTCGCGCCCTCATCGGGCAGCGTGAGCGGCACGGCCAGTTCCGCGGCGGCGGCAATGCGGACGACGATAAACTCGATCACGGTCTCGCGCACTTCAACCGCCTGCTGCTCGAAGACGCCTTCCCCGCGCTTGAGAAGATCCAGGGCATCCGGCTCGCTGCCATCCGCCAGAGATTGCACGAGAGGCGTCCGACCGCCCTGTGCTTATCCGGCGGCGACCTCCGCAGCTCGACCTTCGCCCTCGGCCTGCTGCAAGGTCTCGCGCGCCACGACCTGCTGAAGGAGTTCGACTACCTCTCCACGGTTTCGGGCGGCAGCTACATCGGCTCGTGGCTGACGGCCTGGCTGCACCGCCACCCGGAGGGGATCGAAGGCGTCACGCGCGACCTAGCCGGCGGGCATTCCGCGGGCGGGAGCGATCAGGAACCGGAGCCGGTGACGCGGCTGCGCGAGTCCTCCGGCTCGATGACCCCGAAACTCCGGCTGCTCGCGTCCGACACCTGGACTTCGATCAGCATGTACCTGCGTAACCTGCTGCTCAACTGGGCGGTCATCGTCCCGCTCATGCTTGCCGCGCTGCTTCTGCCGCGCCTGCTCGTCGCGCTGACGCTCGCGCAGCCCGAAGAGCCTGAAGGGCTGTTCCGCATCCCCTCGACCGGCTTTGTCTTCCAGGGTCGCCACCTCTTCTTCTTCTTCGGCTTCCTCCTCGGCGTTTGGGCCTTGGCCTATATCAACTTCAACCGTCCGGGGCTGCGCCGGGTTTTGTGGGAGAAGAGTCGCTTCTGGCGTTACCGCTCCGATCAGAAGAGCTTCGTCAAGTACTGCCTCGTCCCACTCGTCTCCTCGGCCATGCTGCTGACGACTTACTTCGCGTGGTCGCAGGAGTTCGCGCTCGCGGACAAGGGGTGGGGCACCTTCCTCGTCTTCGGCTTAATATTCGGCCTCTGCTCGTTCGCCATCTCTTCGGTCGTGCTGCGCCGCTGGCGGCATACGATAGCCAGGCACGGCCGGCATGGGAGCGCGCTACCCTACGCCCTCGCGCAGATGTTAGCGGGCGTCGCCGGCTCGCTGCTCTTCTGGGTGATTGCGTGGTTCAATAACTTCACCAAGCCGGTGATCGGCTACAGGGCATCGGGGCCGGGCGCGCCCGCCTTCGACTACCTCTCGTGGCCGGGGGCGTCGAGCTGGCGGACGGAGATTTACGTCTGCGCGGCCGTGCCGCTGTTCCTGCTGGTCGTCTGGGGGGCGACGACCGCCTTCGTCGGGCTGTCGAGCACGCGCGAGGCCATCACGGACGAGGACAGGGAGTGGTGGGCGCGCTTCGGCGCGTGGCTGCTGGTCGGATCGATCGTCTGGGCCGCTTTCACGACGATCGTGATCTTCGGCCCCGTCGTCTTACTGACTTACCCGGCGGTGCTAGGCCCGGTCACAAGCTTCGCCGGACTACTGGCCCTGCTGCTCACCCGCGCGCCGGGCCTTCTGGGGCTCAAGTTCGATGATGTAGAGGCAGGCAAGTTCACCGAGAAGCTGAAGAAGCTACCGTCGAGGTTAGCCATCATCTTCCTCGCTGCGATTCTCGCAATCCTCTCGCTCGGAACCTCCTACCTGATTCGCGGGATTGTCCAGATTCCCAACCTCGTCAACCTGGACCCGCGATCCGGGACCGCGAGCTGCGACCGCCGCGCCGAGTGGCTGAACAACGTGCCGTGCGACGAAAACAGCGTCCCGCTGAGTGCCGATGGGCGCGTGATACGACCTGTCCCGCTCCGCGGCTATGCGCATTACCTCGCTTACCTCTCGCCGCCTTACCCCCAGCCGCCCGCGCCGCCGCCCGGCTCACGCCCTGACGACGAAAAGAAGGAGAGCTTCAGCCCCGACCTCGTGCAGGGCAAGCTCATCCACATGAACGTCGTGCACCACACGTCGCTCTGGTTCCTCCTCCTCCTCTTCCTCGCCCTGGTCGTCGTCGGAGCATTGCTGTCGCGCATCATCAACTTCAACATCTTTGCCATCAACGCCGGCTACCAATACCGCAATAAGCTGATTCAGGTCTTCCTCGGCCCGTCGCGCCCGTGGCACGTGCGTAGCCCAGACCCGTTCACCGGCTTCGACCCCGAGGACAATGTCTCGATGCACGCGCTGCGGCCGAGCCTGCTCGACGACGACGACCTGCTCGACGCCCCTGGCCTCAAAGCCCGCCTGCTCGGCGGCGAGCCGACCGAAGCGCACGCCCGCCTCGCCGCACGGCTTAGTCCGCTCCTCAGTCGCACGGCCGCCGCCCCCGACTCCGACACCGCGGAGTTGCGCGACGCGCTCAGGACCGACCTGAACCGCGTGCTCATCGAGTTGAGCCTCTACGTCGAGTTCGAGCCGCAATTCACCGACACGCGCCGCGCGCGGGGGATAGTTGACCGCGTGAAGCGTGCACTCGGCACAGACAGGCTCGGCCGCGACACGGTGCGCGCCGACTACCACATCCTGCTCAACCGCCTCGTGCTCGAAGGCGCCTACGAGAACCTGATCAAGCCCGCGCCCTACCCGCCGCCGCCCTACAAGCTCCTGCACATCGTCAACGCCTCCGTGAGACTCGGCGGCGACAACCCTGCCCCGCACGGGCGCTCGTCCGAGCCGTTTAGCATCAGTCCCCTGCACGCCGGCTCCCTCCGCCTCGGCTACCGAGCCTCGCGCGACTACGGCGGGCGCGACATGGGCGGCATCTCCCTCGGTACGGCTGCCGCGATCTCCGCGATCGGTGCCGGCTCCGACACGGGCTATCAACCGTCTTCAGCCGTCTCGCTGCTGCTCACGCTCTTCAGCATCACGCGCAGGGGTTGGTGGCTCGGCAACCCCGGCGCCGCAGGCCACGACACCTACCGCGCCTCCGCGCCGCGTAACTCCGTCATGCCCCTTGTCTCCCAGACTTTGGGGACGACGGACGACCGCAACGAGTACGTCTATCTCACCGACGGCGGCCACTTCGAGAACCTCGCGCTCTACGAGATGGTCCTGCGCCGCTGCCGCGTCATCGTCTGCTCGGACTGCTCGCGTGACGAAAACTACAACTTCGACGATCTCGGCAACGCCGTCGAGAAGATTCGCACCGACCTCGGCATCCCCATCGAGTTCACGAGCGTTCCCATCTACGCCGAGGAGCCGGAACCGAAGGAAGGCAAAGGCCGCGGCTTTTACTGGGCCGTCGGCCGCATCCGCTACTCCGCGTCGGAGGCGGGAGCACCCGATGGCGTGCTCATCTACATCAAGCCCGCCGTCTACGGGTCTGAGCCGCGCGACGTTATTACTTACAAGAGAAAGCACCCGGCCTTCCCACACGAAGTTATGACCGGCGGCCAGCACTTCGACGCGCGCCAGTTCGAGAGCTACCGCGCGCTCGGCTCGCATGTCATGGATCAGTTGTGCGGCGAAGAACCGCGTCGTCTCGACCTCTACGACCTCGTCAAACGAGCCGAAAGGAGTTTGGCGGAGAGCGTCCCCGGCCACTGACGGGGAACTCACATACGATCCAGTTCGGGGTCAGCATTGTCCGTCCGCTTCCGGCTGATGTTGCGCAGGGCCAGGTACATCAGCTTGAAGACGGCCTCGTCCGGCGGGAACAGCGGCCGGTTCTTCGACACCTTCCGCAGGGTCATGATCAGCGACTCGATGGTGTTCGTCGTGTATTGCGCCTGATCTCCGCCGGGTAGCCGAACATCGGCACGACCCTCGCCCAGTTAGCCCGCCACGACCGCGTGATGACCGGGTAATCTCAGTCCACGACTCCTCGAACTGCGCGAGCTGGCGCCCGGCCTCCTCCACCGTCGCCGCTCGGTAGACCTCCTGATTTGGCCCTCCCCAAGCACTCAATTCAATTCAGCCGCTGCGGTAAAAGGCTAGGGTGAGGGGTAGTACCCGAGGAACTCCACTATTCGTGGGCTAACTTGGGTTGCCGGCGCGTTCCTGCTGCTCTCCCAGTTGTAGACAGTCGTCTCGTCCACGCCTGGCAAGTCAGCCACTTCCCGACGGTATAGCCCCAGCTCGGGGTGTCACTACCCGTCTGTGGGAAATCAGCGACATAGTTGCGCTGCTCGATTCCGAGTTCGCTAATCAGGAAAGTTCAAACTGAACCACTACCGAGCTTCGATTACTATTGACGCCTACGGCTTTAGACTATATATTTCCCCGCCGTCAGTGCCAGAGGGTGTTTGTCAATTTTGTACTCATGGGGCAATCGTAACGCACCGGCCGCAGGTTCGCACCCGTTCGATACTTCCCGACAAGTCATCCCCAGTGTTCTTCTGCACCAAAGCTCGCGTCACATATCGTTCGGGTATTTAAGCTCATACAGCACTCCCTTGAATCAGGCGGTGAACGGCGGCAAGTGCTTTCTTCGACCTTTCATTCATTCTCATTTTAACATTCAAACGCCCCGACTCTTTCGGAGATTAAGAATCACCCGTAACCTCATCCTCGATTAAAGTTCTTTACTCGCACGGCGTGGCGAGCGCGAGAGGTGCCGAGAGGCGGATGTAACCGGGGTGTCCCGGTCGCCGGGGTGTCAGGCCAACGCGAGTACCAGCCATAGGGAGGGCGGTTTCCGAACTCTTGCCGCCCGCCTTCTACCCGGGGACGTTCTACCCAATTAAATCGCTTCAGGAGGCGGCGTGGTATCTGTCACTCACTTAGCCCTGTTCTTCCTGCAAGAGGCCAGCGAGGCGAACGCTCTCACCTGTCAAGGCGCCAGCAGGTCATTCCTGATCAGCTGCCTGACAATCGACTTCGTGGTCGTGCTTGCTGGCATTGCTTTGAAATGGTACTTGGGGCGGCGGCTGGCCAGCTTCCTCACCAGTCTGCTGGTGCCGCTCGTCATGGCCTCCGCCGTCAGCACCGCGCTCGTCGCCTGGAATCCGCTCAAGACCGAGTTGCTGCTCGACTGCATCGCGAGTCAGGAGTATTCACGGTACGTCCTGATGGCGCACACCTCGGCGGCGGCCCGCGGACTCGTCCTCGGCGGACTCGTCACGGGCGCGCTCTACTTCATCATCCTGCTCGTCGCCGGCCTCATCGCTAAGATACGGAAAGGCTAAGGAGGGTATTTATGGGCGACATGTTGATCGCCATCGGAGGGACGGGCCAGCACACGGCGCTGGCCGTCTCGCGGCTCGTCTTCCTCGGCGTCCTCCCGAAGATGAGGTTGGCCGTCATTGACGCCGAGAACAGCAATGACCTGTCGCTCAGCCTGAGCTCGTTCGGCGGGACGGTGGACGGCAGGTACGGTCTGCACCCGCTGGACTTCGAGAGGATCCACGCGCCCTTTGATAAAGCGGCGAGGAAAGACCCGAAGTTCCAAGACCTCTTCCTCAGCCAGAACCCCCTGCCGCTGGATCGCGAGGTCTTCGAACTCTCGTTCGACGAGGTTTCGGCCGGCATCCTCGTCGACGAAGGGATGTTCGGCCGTCCTTCGGTCGGCGCGACCATCTTCTCGCAGAACAAGTACACGCAACTCGCCGACATTTTTGAGGGGGCGCAGGATGCCGAGCAGATATTCGTCACCGGCTCGATGGTCGGCGGCACGGGGGCGGGCATCATCCACCAGCTCGTCAGCGCGCTGCCGAAGGAGGGTAAGCGCATCTACGGCATCGTCTTCCTCCGCTGGTTCAACGCCGCGTCGGGCGGCAAGAGCCAGACCATCAGCGACATGACGATGGAGCGGAACATGCGCTACGGCCTCGATTACTTCTTTAAGGACACGCGCCCGCGCCTTAAGGCGTCGCTCCTCATCGGCATGCCGGACAAGTCGCCGCCCGAAATCACGCCCATCACCGTCAAGGCCGGCGAGCTAGGCGAGAAGAGCCACTACTTCCACCTGCTCGCCGCCTACGGCCTGTCCAGGCTGCCGAAAATCTCCGTCACCGAGCAGGAGAACGGCTCAGTCTACGCCGCCTCTTACGAGGACAAGATGAAGATGTACGACGAGGTGTGGGGCAACGAGGAGAACGCCAAGCCGCTCTCGTGGTACGTCAATCGCGCGCTCTTCGTCCAGGCCGTGCTCAACTACGCCGGCTCCGACCACTTCGTCCACGAGGTGGAGAAGAGACTCGGCACCGTCACCGGCCTGCTGACCAGCCCGGCCGACGTGGGGACGGGGCTGCACAGCACCATCAGGCAGTACAAGCGGTCGGTGCAGACCGAGCGCCTGAAGGAGATGGCTGCCACGTGGCGCGCCCTCGCCAAGCAGTACGAGTTCTCGCTCACGTGGCTCGACAAGGTGCTCGGCCGCTTCCCCGATGTGGCGTACCTGCCGTCATACAAAGAGGTGAAGAAGGGCGGCGACCCGTTCATCGCGGAGGTGATCCAGACGCTCTGGCGGGAGCCGCTCGACACGGGGCAGGAGGTTCCGCCCGCGCCCGTGGTGGCGCGCCAGTTCCACCGGAAGCTCGTCGAGGGCTTCAAGGCCGAGGGCCTCAAGTAAGGAGGAGACAGAACGATGCAGCGAATCGTCCTCTTGCCGGACTGGAACCAAGACCCGACCTGGGAAGGCGTCATAGGCAACGCCATCCCCTTCGACGCGGAGAAGCCGAGCCTAGCCGACGTCAAAGACGACTGGCAGCCCGAGCTTCAGCACGCCGACGACATCGACCAGGTCGAGGCCTTCGCCTTCCCGACGCCCTTCGCGTGGGCGGAGATGATGGCGGCCGTCATCCGCCAGGGCGACTATGACCACCTCCTCTTCAAGTACTACGAGCAGCTCGTCCTCGGCGTCCTCCTCGGCCACCTGCGGCTCGACGTGGTGGACTTGAAGGAGGGCGAATTCGGGCGCGTGCTAGCGGGGGCCGATGACCGCTACCGCTACTTCGGGACGCTGCGCGGCAGGGGCACGCCCGAGAACCGCGACCTCGAAGGGCTGGTCTTCGGCGGCACCTCGCCCGACTGCCTGTTCTGGCCCGCGCCGCGCCGCACCGAGGGCGAGTGGCGGCTGCTGCGCGAGGCCATCCGCGGCAGCAACCAGGACCTGGGCTTCCAGCTCCTCGCCGACTACCGCGACCTCATCGCCTCCGAGAGGCTGTGGGAGCCGGGCCGCTACGTGTGGATGAAGGGGCTCGACCGCATCGCCGGCGACCGCCCGCCCGACCCGGCGCACAACCTCTTCCACGTCCACAGCCGTCTGGTCGGCCCCGTCGCGCTCGACTCGGCCGCCGCCAAGCCCTTCTACTTCCCCGTCTACGAGAAGGACTTCGCCGCGCACTTCCTGCGCAGCCTGACCGGCTCGCTGAAGGTCGAGGGGCGGGGCATCGGCGTCTACGATCAGCACCGCAAGTGCGTCGAGGTCGCGCTGCCCACGGTGCCCGCTGACGGCGACCTCGTGCGCGCAGGGGGCGGCGTCGTGCGGCTGCTCCACGAGCCGAGCCGCGGCCCCGACAGCGGCGGCACCATCCACCTCCGCGACGAGAACGGCACGCGCGGGCTCTTCTCGCTCGTGCAGGACCTGCGCAACGTGATGGAGGGCGACGTCGTCGCCATCAAGCGGCGGCCGTTCCTGTTCCCCGACGTGTTCCGCGTCCCCGTCACGCGGCTGGGCGAGGCCGGGCTCGGCACCGAGGTCTCCTTCAGCCCGCAGGCCTACGAGCTGACCTTCGACCCCGACAGCCCCGGCCTGCCGCTCGCCTCCGAGCTGGAGCAGATCTCCGACCGCACCGACGGCGTCGTCCTCAGTTACAGGGACGAGCGCGGCCATCTGCGCCGCGCCATCTACATCGACTCTTACGCCGGCACCCCGGTCGGCGACCTGAAGGCGCTGGGGCTCGTCCTCTGGCTGTACTTTGTCAGCGGCTCCAAGAACTCTGAGGACAAAGAGGGCTCCAAGTTCGAGGTCTTCAAAGGCAAGCTGGTCAATGACGAGGGGACGCCGGTCTTCAAAAACCAGGACGTGACGCGGCCCTTCGACTTCAACGAGGAGGTCGCGCCCGACCTCTACACGAAGGTGAGGGCGAGCGGCACGGAGTACCGGCGGCTGGCGACGCAGCAGCGTTTCCTCAAGGCCTACCGGGATCTGGCCGCCAGTGACGACTCGAACGTCGCGCAGCTCTGCTACCGCGCGGCGCGCTCCTTCGCCCGCTGGGTGTGGCCCGAATGGCAGGAGAAGGCGTTCATCGAGAACGGCCACCCGCCGCGCCACACCGAGCCGATCAAACTCGGCAACCTAACGGTGACTTTGTTGAAGGACGAGCCCGTCCCGGTCGGAAGATGATCCTGTCAGAGGAGGGCGTGTGAGCATGGCGGTCTGTCGCACCTGCAACCTGGACTTCGAGAAGCTGCGCGTCGAGCTGTCGTACGAAACCCTCGCGCGCGAGAACCGCATCGGCCCGCGCGGGCTCTACCTGTACTGCCCCGCGTGCGGCGAGCGGAATGAGATCGAGCTGAAGCCCTACAACCTCTTCGTGCGGGGCGAGAAGCGAAAGCTCTACCGCTGGCGCGGCGCGCAGACCAAGATCGAGAACTTCGACGGCAAGTGCCGCATCAACCTCGGCGCGATGATCCTCTCGCTCTCCGAGAAGCTCAAAGACGACTACATCGCCGGCGACAACTTCAGCGTCGAGCAGATCTGCCACAAGGCGGTGCCTGTCTTCCGCCAGCTCGACGGGAGCCTGCTCGCGCCCGACCTGCCCGTCAGGCGCGAGTACCTCGATCTCGTCGACACGTCGCGCCGCGCGCAGTCGGAGCGCACGGCGCGCGGCGGCTACCGCTTCACCTTCCACCTGACCGTCGCCGAGCAGCCCGTCGAGGTCACGCTCCCGCCCGTCCCCGCCCGCCCCGGCCAGACGCCGGCCGACGGCGTGGAGGCCTTCGACGGCGTCCACCTGCTGCTCTGGCCCAAGGTCAACTACAGGGCCTGGCGCCGCTACTTCCTGCGCTTCGGCTACGCGGGCGCGACGGCCGAAGACCTCTTCGGCGAGGCGCGCGACGTGAAGGTCTACGCCTTCGCCGGGAGGAGCGTGGACGAGAACGAGCGCGTGCGCGACTGGCTCCAACTCGACACCGTCTCGCCCGACCGGCGCACGCGCTTCGCCTGCGTCGAGAGCCGTCCCGAGTGGGTCGGCGTCGAGTTCGAGGACGGGGGGCGGGGCGAGCCGACGGGCGGCGGCCTGTGGCGCATCCGGCCGGCCGCCGACGCCTACCCGGAGCTGGAGACGACCGTCGCCGTCGACTTCGGCACCTCGAACACCTGCATCGCGTGGGACGCGCCGCAGGGCGCGTCGCTGCTCGCCGTCAAGAGCTGCGACGAGGTGCTCATCAACGGGGCGAGCCTGCCCAACCGCCTGGAGTACCCCGACACGTGGCCCCCGCGTCAGGGGTTCGGCCGCAGCCAGGCGCTGCTGCCGACCGAAATCCTGACCAGGGAGAACGTGGACGAGTACCGCAAGCGCAACCACGTCGTCAGGGACTGGGTGCCCGTGCTCGATTACTCGATACCGACGAGCGGGGTCGATGCCGCCTACAGCGAGATGGAGTGCGTCATCCCCGACTTCAAGTGGCAGAACATGATCGGCGACGCCTGGTACAAGAAGCAGCACGTCGATCTGCAGAAGAAGTACATCGAATTCCTCCTGCTCATCGTCATCGCCGAGCTGGTGACGCACAACGCCATCGGCCCGTCGCTCAACGTCAAGTTCTCCTACCCGCTAGCCTTCGACGAGGAGATGCAGGACAAGTTCGTCTCGGTGCTCCAGGAGGCGACGACCGCCGTCAGCCGGCAGACGGGCGTAAACGTGATGCCCGACTTGGTGAAGGTGGGCGGCAAGATGACCATCCCGCTCGACGAGGCGCGCGCCGCCGCGCTCTCCGCCTCGGCGTACGGCAACGACGACTCGGCCTGCCTCTACGTGGACATCGGCGGCGGCTCGACCGACATCGCGCTGCTGGAGCTGCGGCGGCAGACCGGCCGCAAGGACACCTACGTCAATATCTGCAGCTTCGAGTACGCGGGGGGCGGGCTCGCCGCCGCGCTCGCCGAGGGCGGCTGCCTCAAGTCCGGCAGCGACATCAGCCACTTCCGCCGCAAGATTCGCGAGACCGGGAGCGTCACCGAGCTGATGAACTCCGACACGCTCTTCTCCAACAACAAGAAGAAGGCGATCACCAACAAGAGCTCGTTCTTCTACGCCTACCTGCGCCAGTTCCTCTCGCGCCTGCTGGCCGCGCACATCATCAACCGGGCGCTCGCCGCCAACGGCGGCCGGCCGCACGCCGAAGCCCGGCCGGCGGCGGACGCGCCCGACGCCCCCGCCGCGCGCGCGCCTTACCGCGTGCTGCTCTACCCGCTCGGCAACGGCTGGGGGTTCGGCGGCTTCATCGACACGCGCTACGCGACCCGCGTCTTCCCCGAGCTGCTTGCCAAAGAGACCAACGCCATCCTCGAAGAGGCCGTCGCCAACAAGGTGGTGCCGCCCGACGTGCCGCGCGTCGAGGTGCTCAGCCAGGCCGTCGGCGAGCCGAAGGACGCAGTCGTCAACGGCCTGCTCAACAACAGGGACACCGGGGCTTTCTCGGCCCAGGACTGGCCCTGGCGCAGCATCGTCGGCTGGACGACGCGCACGAGCGCGACGCAGAAGGCCGAGTGGTACAGGCCCGTCACCGGCGGCAGCGCCTCCGCGCCGCCCGGCGCGGAGCCCGTGACCGACGGCGCGATACTCGAATGCCCCGCGGAGGAGTGGCCCGCCTTCCCATCGCGTCTGCCGACGCCGCACGAGCTTGATGAGAGGAATGAGCTGACCCGCTTCCTCGCCGGGTGCAGCCCGAGTGGCGTCGAGCAGGACTGGCTCCAGGGGAGCCCCTTCCACGTGCTGCTGGAGAAGCTCTTCAAGCCGGCCCTCAAGGAGTTGACCTGATGCCCTGCAACCACAGCCTGCCGCCCGACTACGTCGGGCTCCACTGTATCTACTGCGGCGAGTCGGTCGCGCGGGTGGAGGCGGAGGACGGGCAGCTCGTCCTCCGCAGGGACCATCGCTCGCGCTACGTCGCCGTCGTCCAGCACGGCAAGCAGAGGGTCGTCCGCTCCGCGCAGGTCATCGCCGCCGCGCTCGAAATCGAGTTCGACGACGCCGACCGCGGCGAGGAGCCGCTCCACCAGGTGCTCGTCGCCTTCCAAGACCCCGAGGAGAAGCTGGATATGAGGGCCTGAGCGCGGCGACGCGCGGAGAGATCGATGCCGGCGAACACAGCCACAAAAAAGAGAGTGCTCCTGACGGCGGCCCTGGCCGTCGT
>DATHBT010000151.1:0-11177 GCA_035295985.1 Pyrinomonadaceae bacterium
GCTAACAGCTAATAGCTAACAGCTAACAGCTTCTAACGGCTGAGAACTTCTTCCGCCTCGGCGGGTTCGGCCTCCGGGTGCGGCTCGCCGGAGATTTTGAGGTGGGCGATGCGGTTCTTGCCGGTGTTCTTGACCTCGTACATCGTGTCGTCGGCCTGCTTGATCATCGCGTCAACGGTGCGCGGCGGCGTCGTCCAGGTCACCACGCCGACGCTGAAGCTGATCGGCCAGCGGTTGTCGGCCGCGACGCGCGTCAGGCACTCGCGCACGCGCATGACGACGGCGCGGGCCGCTGCGTCGTCCGTCTCCGGCATCAGCAGGACGAACTCGTCGCCGCCCAATCTTGCGACCGAGTCGATTTCGCGCACGCCGCCGCGCAGCGTGTCGGTCAGGGCGCGCAGCGCGGCGTCGCCGGCCGTGTGGCCGAAGTGGTCGTTGAGCTCCTTGAAGTCGTCTATGTCGAGATATGCGACGGTGAAGGGTTGGCGGTGGCGGCGCGCGCGCTTGATCTCCATCTCGGCCGCCTCGAAGAAGGAGCGGCGGTTGAGCGCGCCGGTCAGCGCGTCGGTGCGCGCGGCCGCGCGCTCCTGTTCGAGCGAGCGGCGCAGGGCCGAGACGAAGTAGGTGACGAAGAGGAACGCGCCTAATCTGGCCGCGAAGTTAAAGACGGGGACGAGCGGGCGCGTCTCGAAGCCGCGGCCCATCCCCTCGGAGACGAAATAAGCGACCGCGCCGACGGCGGAGATGAGGACGCCCGCGCGCCGGCCGACGAGCCACGCCGCCGCGAAGACCGGCACGAGGTAGAAAAGCAGGAAGGTGAAGCCCGGCCCGGCCCAGTGCTTGGCGAGCGCGATCAGGAGGACGGCCGCGAGGCTGAGCGCGACGACTATCGCGCGGGGGAGCCGTTCGAGGCGGTCGAGTAGCAGCATTGAAAATTCTCCGGCGGTCGGGGGTTCGGGAGAACGTCTTCGCGCGCGGCCCAATCATACCGCCGGGGGTTCGATGGCAAAAGCCTCTTTTCAGGTTGTCGGCGATGGGAGCGCCGCGGGGCGCGCGGGAGTTCCCACGGCGCGACCGCGCGTGCTAGACTTCGCCGTGCGGCGCATCGCGCCGGCCGTCGTCGGCGACGCCCGGCCGCCTGTCACAGTCTCCCCCACGTCTAACGACCACCTCGCAAGGTACTGACCCACTGAACCCGCCACACGCGGCGGGTTCCACCGAAACTCCGCGACGCGCTGCACATACGGCCCCCGAACCGAAACGAATGCGCCTCAACTCTCACGTCCCGCAAGTCGCACTCGCGCTGGCGCTCGGCCTCGCCGTCGTTGCCGTGCGCGCTCAGCAGGCGACGCAGGCGGAAGAGGGCGGCGCGGTGCGCGGCGCGTTCCGCAACACGCGCCCCGGCGCGAACCGCGCGGGCAAGAAGGACGCGCCCGCGCAGACGAGTGCGGCGCAGCCGGCGGGCGCGAAACCCGCTGGCGGAACGAACGGCGCGGGCAGGCAGCGGGGTTCGCTCGCGAAGGCCACCAAGCCTAACGGGGCGGAGGTGAAGAGCACGGCCCCGGCCGCGGTCGGCCCGCTGCTCTCGCACGCGGCCGGCGAGGAGAAGCCCCCCGGCATCGCGCTCGGCTACACGCTCTTCATGCGCGCGCCGACGGGCGAGGCCGTGCGCGTGAGCAACACGCGCGAGTTCAAGTCGGGCGATTCCGTCCGCCTGCTGATCGAGACGAACACGGACGGCTACCTCTACATCTTCAACGCGGAGAACGACACCGATCCGCTGATGATCTTCCCGAACGCCAAGCTCCAGCGCGGCGCGAACTTAATCCGCGCGCACGTCCCCTACGAAATCCCTTCGAGCGCGGAGGCGGACGAGAACCTGCGCTGGCTCAGCTTCGACGACCGGCCCGCCCGGGAGCGCGTCTATTTCATCGTCTCGCGCAAGCCGCTCGAAGGCGTGCCGGCGGGCGAGGCGCTGGTCAGGTGGTGCGCCGAGACGAGTTCGGAGGCGTGCGCCTGGTCGCCGCAGCCCGGGCAGTGGGACGCCATCAAAAAGAGCGCGAACCGCGAGCAGGTGGCGACGAGCCGCGCGGCCGACGAGGGACACACCGAGACGCCGGCCGAGCACGAGGCGGCCACGCGCGGCCTGGGACTGGCGGCCGACGCGCCGCTCCCCTCCGTCATCTACATGATCACCTCCGCGAACGCCGAGATACTCGTCGCCGCCGTCGATCTGATCCACCGCTGAGTGCGTTCGGGGTTGCGGAGTTCAGCGCCCGCGCCCGCGCCGCGTCAGGCTTCCCGCCAAGCACACTAAAGCTGGAAACCGGAACATCCCGGTCGGGTAACGCCGGCCGCAGGCAGTCTTTGATCCGAACCGTCTCCCTTTTTCCGCGTAACGTAGAGGTGACAGAAAACCTCGCTTCAGAGCAAGCCCGGAGATTTACCATGAAGACCAGCACTCGTATCGTCGGAACCGCCCTCGCGCTGCTCGTCGCGCTCACGCCGCTCGCGCCCCGAGCGTCGGCCGCGCGCGCGAACACCGCGGCGCAACAGCCCGGTCAGAACTTGCAGGCTACGGACGCGTTGCGCCGCGGGCGCGAGCTGCTCAAGCGCGGCAAGAGCGATCAGGCGCTCCCGCTGCTTGAGACCGCCCAGCGCCTCTACACGCAGGCCAACTCGCTGCGCGGCCTCGCCGCAACGCACGACGCGCTCGGCGACCTCTACGCGCGCCAGGGCCAGTTCTCCCGCGCCGTGCCGCACTACCGCGACGCCTTCGAGAAATTCGCCGCCGCAGACAAGCGCGTCGAATCAACGGCCGCCACGGCCGACCGCCTGACGAACACCAACACCGCCTCGACCGTCGCCAAGTTCGACGACAGCGACTTCAACGCCAACCTGATGCTCGCCAAGACCGGCGAGGCACTCTTCCGCGCCGGGAACGTCTCCGAGTCGGGTTCGACCTATTCGCGCATGAACGTTAAGCGGCCCGGCGGCGCGGTCAGCAAGGTCAAACGCTTCGGCGGCTTCGGCGGCTTCGGCGGCCTGCTCGCGGGCGGCGGCTCCAAAGCCGACATCGCCTCGACCGCCGCGGGCGTCGCAGGCTCGGCCTACTCCATCCAGCAGAACTTCGAGTTCTACCGCCAGAGCATCCTCTACGCGACCTACGCGCTCGGCCTCGGCCGCGTGGCCTTCCACAACAACCAGCTCGACGCCGCGCAGAAGCATTTCCAGGATGCGCTCGACGTTCTCGGCTCGAACCTGCCCGGCATCGGCAACGTCGGCCAGATTCGCCGCTTCCGCGCCGCCGCCCGCACCGGCTTAGGCGACGTGGCAATACGCACCAACAACCCCTCGAACGCGCTCAAGCTCTACACGGATGCGGCGAAGGGCGCGCAGGCCGACAAGCGCCCAGACCTCGCGTGGCCCGCGCTCCGCGGTCAGGGGCGCGCGCGTCTGGCTATGGCCGCGCAGGAGCGGCCCGGCCAGAAGCGCCAGAAGTTGCAGGAGGAGGCCGTCGCCTCCTACCGCGAGGCGTTGCAGACGATTGAGACTGTGAGGCAGGGAACCGTCCGCGCCGACGAGGCGCGCACGACCTTCCTCGCCACGACCAAAGACGTGTTTGACGAGGCCGTCGCCGCGCTGGCCGAACTCGCGCTCGCCTCCCAGTCGGCCGGCGGCAACCTCGAAGGCCAGTCGCTCGCCTACGCGGCCGAGGCGTTCCGCGTCGTCGAACAAAGCCGCGCCCGCTCGCTCCTCGACATGCTGAGCGAGGGCGGCGCGGAGATCACGCAGGGGCTGCCCGCCGATCTCGTCAAGCGCAAGCAGGAGAACCTTGAGCGGCAGCACGAGATCGCGCAGGAGCTGTCGGGCGTGAGCCTCACGGGCGAAGCGCCGAAGGAGTCGGTCGGGAAGCTCGAAGAGGAGCTGGAAAAACTCGCAACCGAGTACGACTCCATCGAGAACCAGATCAGGGCGGCCAACCCGCGCTACGGCCAGTTGACGGCCGCGCAGCCGCTCACGCTCGCCGAAGTCCAGCAGCGCGTGCTCGACGACGGAACCGTGCTCGCCGAGTACGCCATGGGCCGCGAGAATTCTTACCTCTGGGTTGTGACGAAGACGACTGCCGCGCTCTACCGGCTGCCGGGGCGCGAACAGGTCGAGCGGCAGGTCGCGGAGTTCCGCGATCAGATCGTGCCGCAAAGCCTGCGCCGCTCCGTCATAGAGCTGGCGGGCCAGACGCGCGGCCTCGGGGACGAGCGCGGCCTCAACCTCGGCACGACGGCCGCCGCTGCCGGCAACGCCGGGCCTTTCACCAAGGCGGCGCACACGCTCTACCAGACCATCCTCGCGCCGGCCGCGCAGCTAGTCGCAGACAAGCGCCTGCTCGTCGTCGCAGACGGCGCGCTCAACTACGTGCCCTTCGAGGCGCTCGTCACAGCGCCCGGCGGAACGGACTACTCGGCGCTGCCCTACCTCATCAAGACGAATGAAGTCGTGTACGCGCCATCGGCCTCGGTCGTCGCGGCCGTGCGCGCGCAGCAGGGCGGCACGCAAACGGGCACGGGGATGCTCGTCGTCGCAGACCCAATCTTCGATCCAACGGACGCGCGAGCGAAGAGCGCGCCGGCTGCGCAAACAGCGGACGACGGAGCGCGAAGCAACTTCTCGTTCGCGGCTGCCGTAGCCGACGTGACCGGCGCGAAGGAGACGCCCGCGGCCGGCTTCCGCCTCGCGCGCCTGACGGGCACGCGCACCGAAGCCGAAGAGATCGGCAAGATCGCGCGCGCGTCAGGCATCACGTCCGACGTGTGGCTCGACTTCGACGCCTCGGAGGCGAACGTGCGCGCGCGCGACATCTCGAAGTACCGCGTCGTCCACATCGCCACGCACGGGCTGCTCAACACCGAGCGCCCGCAGTACACGGGCGTCGTCCTCACTCTCGTCGGCAACCGCGAGTCGGACGGGTTCCTCCGCACCGACGAAATCTTCAACCTCCGCCTCGGCGCGCAGCTCGTCGTCCTCTCTGCATGCGAGACGGGCCTCGGCCGCGAGAAGCGGGGCGAGGGCGTCATCGGACTGACGCGCGCCTTCATGTACGCGGGCGCGCCCACCGTGGGCGTCAGCCTGTGGTCTGTCGCCGACCGCTCGACGGCCGAGCTGATGTCCGACTTCTACAAGCGGCTGTTGACGAAGCAATCGGCCACCACGCCGGCGGCCCTTCGCGCCGCGCAGCAGCAGATGATCGGAGGCAAACGCTACAGCGCGCCCTTCTACTGGGCGCCCTTCGTCCTCATCGGCGACTGGAACAGCAAGGCGTAAAGGCGTTAACTGAGACTGAAGACGACGAAAGCGCGGGCGCTCAACACGAGGGCCCGCGCTTTCGTCGTCTTTGGGCTGGCTTCCTCAGCGTACGAGTGCAGACGGGTCAGTACCGCCCGCGGTAGCGGGTGGGTGTGGGTAACGTCGGCGACCCGCCCGCTACCGCGGGCGGTACTGACCCGTTGCCGCCTGTACACTTCATCCCAGCTATATATGCGCCGCTGCTTTCCAGAGCGCACTCCGTGCGTTAATATCTGAGAGCTTAAGCCCAACGAAATCTTATCAGGGAAGGCTCGCGCCGTCGGCGCGGGCCGGGAGTTTGCAGATGGCCGAAGCCTCGAAGCAGGCCGCGCGGTTCGTCCCCGTCGAAGACGCCTCGGCGCTCGACGAGCTGTTCGCGCTCTCGCAGGACGCGCCCGTCCTGCTCTTCAAGCACAGCACCACTTGCCCGATCAGCGCGCACGCCTACCGCGAGATGTCGCGCCTCGACGCGGGCGCGGCTCAATCAGTGTCCCTCGTCGTCGTCCAGGCCGTGCGGCCCCTGTCGAACGAGATCGCCGCACGCACGGGCGTCCGCCACGAGTCGCCCCAGGCTATCGTGCTCCGCCGCGGCAGGCCCGTCTGGACGGCCTCGCACTACGACATCACGGCCGCCGAAGTCGAGCGCGCCGTGCGAGAGAATGAATAGCTGTTAGCTGTTAGCTTTCAGCCGGAAGAGAACAGCTCTCGGCTTGCGCCATCCACGCGCTTCTTGGTTCTGCTAACAGCTAGCAGCTAACAGCTTCTTATGACTGACACCCGACGCGGGCCGGCCGTCGAGCCGCGCGAGATCGTGCAGGAGGGCGCGAGCGCCCTGCGGATCACGTGGGGCGACGGGCGCGAGTGCCGCTACGCGGCTGCCGAGCTGCGGCGGGCCTGCCCGTGCGCGCAGTGCGTCAACGAGTGGACGGGCGAGCAGGTCTTGAAGCCTGAGAGCGTCGCGGAAGATTTGACGGTCGAGGGCATAGAGATCGTCGGCCGCTATGCGCTCAACTTCCGCTACGGCGACGGCCACCAGACCGGCATCTACAGCTTCCGCCTCCTGCGCGAGCTGTGCGAGGAAAAGCCGTGACGGGTAAAGCGTGACGGGTGACAGGGGAAGAAGATCGGATTTGCCTGTTACCCGTCACGCTTTACGGCTCTTATCAATGAGTGAGGCCCGAAAAATTCTGGTTGTCGAGGACGACGAGGATCAGCGCGAGCTGATGCGGCGTGCTCTCGCGCGGCAGGGCTACGACGTGACGGCCGCCTCGGACGGCATGGAGGGCTACGACCTGGCCCTTCGCCTGCGGCCCGATCTAATCATCACGGACGTTTACATGCCTGCGGCCGACGGCGCGCACCTCGTCCGCCGCGTGCGCGACACGGAGGAGCTGGCCGCCACGCCCATCCTCGTCACCACCGGCTACGGGACGGGGTCGGCCGCGCTGACTCTGTCGCAGGGCGCGGACGCCTACGAGCCGAAGCCGGTTGACCCGGTCGCGCTCCTGGCGACGGTGAGGCGGCTTTTGTCGGCGGGCGCCGGTTGATGTGATAATGCGGCCGGAAGAACAGGCGAAACGGGGCGAGGGGGAGACGGATGCAGGAGGCCATCGGCTGGGCCAGCTCGATCATCCTGCTGCTGACCATCGGCAAGCAGGTTTACAAGCAGTGGAAGGAGGGGTCGAGCGAGAACGTCTCGCGCTGGCTCTTCATCGGGCAGACGGCGGCCTCGGTCGGCTTCCTCGTCTATAGCTGGCTGGTTCAGAATTGGGTCTTCGTCTTCACGAACGCCTTCATGGTCGTCAACGCGCTGGCCGGGCTGGCAATCGTCCTGCATCACCGACGGAAGGAGAGGTTAGAGGCCAGAGGTTAGAGGTCGGTAAAAACAGTTCTTCTCTAACCCCTAACCTCTAACCTCTGACATCGGCTTTTATGAACGAGAGAGACTTTTTCGACGAGCGGCGCGAGGCGAAGCGCGCGAGTTACTCCTGCCCGTTCTGCCGCCAGCGCGACGACTACGAGGTGCTCTGGCTGCGGCGCACCAAGAAGCGCGCCGTGCCTCGCGGTGCGGGCGAGCAGGACAGGCGCAACTTCGACCGCGCGCGCGATCACATGGTGCGCGTTGACGACATGCTCGTCTGCAAGAGCTGCCGCAAGCGCTTCGACATCCCGAACTCGCAGTCCGTCGTCTTCATCTAGGCTTCATCCGGCGCGCCGGCGTGCGCGCCGCCGGCACCGAAAGGGGGGTGTGATGGAAGAGCTGATCAGACAGGTCACAGAGCGCACCGGGATTTCCGAAGAGCAGGCCCGCACGGCCGTGCAGACCGTGCTGGGCTACCTGCAAAACAACCTGCCGGCCGGCATCTCGCAGCAGATCGGCGGGCTGCTCGGCGGCGCGGGCGGCGTCGGCGGCGGCGTCGCGGGCGGCGTGGGCGACATCGTGGGCGGCCTCGGCGGTATTCTCGGCGGCGGCAAGAAGGACTGAGGGCCGCGGTGGGCTGGCGGGGCGAGGAAGACGACGTGCCTGAGCGTCGCGGGGCGGGCGGCACGCCCGGCGGCGTGGGCCAGTTCTTCCTCGGCCTCGGCATGGCCGTCGCGGGCGCGTACATACTGACGAGCCGCGTGACCGTTTCGGGCGGCTACTGGTACTTCGGCGGCTACAACTCCTTCGGCCTCTCTCTCGTCCCGCTCGTCTTCGGCATAGGCCTCCTCTTCTTCAACGGCAGATCGAAGGCCGGCTGGCTGCTCCTCTTCGTCGGCGCGGTCGTCATCGTGACCGGCGTCCTCCTCAACCTCAACATCTACTTCCAACCCACCAGCCTCTTCAACACCATCGTCATGCTCGTCCTGCTCGCCGGCGGCATCGGCCTCGTCGCCCGCTCGCTACGCGCGCGCTGAAAGGCGCGCCGGCATCAGACGGAAACGGCGGGGGCGCAGTGGTCAACCACTGCGCCCCCGCCCTTCTGGCGTTACCCGATTCCAGGCCGCGAGTGTTAAGGCACGTTCGGCCTGATCAGCGAGTGCTCCCTGTCGTTGACGTACACGTCGAGCACGGTGAAGTGCGACGGATCCATCGTCGCGAACGGGTGGTTGATGACTAGTAGCGAGCCGTGCCTGTTGAACGCGATGTTGGCCGGCGAGTCGTAGGGGAACGTTGGGGTCAGGAGCGGGTTCTTAAGCCGCGCCGACTCGGCGCCGTCGGGTCGGAGGATCGAGACGCCGGACTGGAACGGCGCGGCGATGGCGACGTAGAGGTTGCCGGAGCGGCCGAAGGCGATGCCGTCCGGCGTATCCCCCGGCGCGTACTCGCGGAAGACTTTGAGGTCGGCCGCCGCCGGCTGCTCGACGAGCGGCAGCGTGTAGATGCGGCCGACGCCCGCGAAGTCGAGCGAGTGCGAGACGAAGAGTCGGGCGCCCGTCGGATCGACGCGGACGCCGTTCGCGCCGATGTAGGGCGAATCAAGGCGCGCGTCCTGGAACCAGATTTGCGCCGGGCCGCCGCCCGCCGGGATGCGCCAGATGGTCGCCTGCAGCGAGTCCGTCACGTAGAGGTTGCCGGCCGCGTCGAAGGCCAGATCGTTGGGGAGCGCGCCCGCCGGGATGTCTAACAGGGTCGGCGAGCATGGCGTGCCGGGCGCGGCCGTGTTGCAGTTCGGCAGGTCGGGGAGCTTCGGCGCGTAAATCTCCTGCGCGCCCGTCTCCGTGTTGAGTCGATAGACGCCGAGTTGGATGTTGTTGACGTAGAGGCGGCCCGCGCCGTCGAAGGCGATGCAGGAGTTGGCGTGGTCGGCAGCCAGGTTCTCGCCCTGCGCCGGGAAGTAGTTGGTCAGCGCGCCGGTCTTGATGTCGAACTCCCAGACGCCGGAAGGCTCGCCGTTGCCGGCCGTGCCGAAGGTGGCCGGGCCTGAGACGTAAACCCTGTCGCCCCGCACGGCGATGCCCTCTGGCATGGCGTTGGGCGACGGCACGGTGGCGAGCACTCGCGCGTCGCCGAAGGGGCGTCCGAAGTTGTTCGCACTCGCGCCCGGCGTCAGCGCGACGGAAGCGAGGAATGCGAGCGCGAGTGCGACGGTGGCGAGGCGACGCCGTGTGGGCTGCGGCAAGTTCATTTCGGTCAGCTCCTCCGGGTGGGAAAATTATGTCAACCGCCGCGGGCGGCCGGGGCCGGGTCTCAAAAAAAGAGCCGGTATTTCACGCGCGGGCCGAAAGATCATTCGGTGAACTCCTCACCAACACTCCCGCGTCTTCCCCTGCACGTAACGCGGAGGCGTGTCGCAGGGAGGGTCAGCGGGCGCGGAAAAAATTCGTGCACGCCACCTTCGGCCTTCGTGCGTGGCGGCATGAGTGCGGGTGAATCCGAGCCGCGCCACGCGCGCGGGCTGCCTGTCCCCGACGCCTAATTCAGGCAGCGTCGTAGCGTTTGAGCTTGCGGTAGAGGGTGGAGAGATCTATGCCGAGGATGTTGGCGGCGCGTGACTTGTCCTGGTTGACGGAGGCGAGCGTCTCGAAGATGTAGCGGCGCTCGATCTCGGCGAGCGTGGGCAGCAGGCCGTCCGGGTCGTGGACGGCCTCTTCTTTCGCGGCCGACTGGCGCACACGCGGCGGGAGACTTTCGAGATCGATCTCCGCACCGCTCAGCGTGAAGGCGCGCTCGACGGCGTTCTGCAGCTCGCGGACGTTGCCCGGCCACGCGTAGTTGATGAGCGCGGCCATCGCGGCGCGCTCGACGGGCTTTTCGGGTTGATTCTGCTCGCGGGCGGTGCGCGCGACGAAGTGGCGCACGAGCAGCGGGATGTCCTCGCGCCGCTCTCGCAGGGGCGGCAGGTGGATCGCGATGACGTTCAGGCGGTAGAACAAGTCCTCACGAAAGCGGCCTTCGGCGACTTCCTTTTCCAGATCGCGGTTCGTCGCGCAGATGATTCGCGCGTCGAAGTGGACGGGCGCTGACGAGCCGACTGGCAGGACTTCGTGCTCCTGCACGGCTCGCAGCAGTCGCACCTGCGTGGCCGGCGTGATCTCGCCGATCTCGTCCAGGAAGACCGTGCCGCCCTCGGCCGCGCGGAGCAGGCCGGGCCGCGCCGAGGTCGCGCCTGTGAACGCGCCCTTCGTGTGGCCGAAGAGTTCGGATTCGAGAAGCGATTCGGGGAGCGCGCCGCAGTTGACGGCGACGAATGGTTTGCACGAGCGGGGGCTGTGGTGGTGGATGGCGCGCGCGATCAGCTCCTTGCCCGTGCCCGACTCGCCCTCGACCAGGATGTTCGTGTTCGTCCCCGCCACCTTCTCGACGAGGCGGAAGACCGACTGCAAGGCCTCGGACGTGCCGACGATCTCGGAGAAGCTGTAGCGCCTGTCCAGCTCGCGCCGCAGCGCGCGGTTCTCGCGGAACAGCTCGCGCTGGCGCAGGGCGTTGCGGATCGAGTGGAGCAGGTCTTCGTTGACGAACGGCTTCGTCACGTAGTCGTAAGCGCCCTTGCGGAGCGCCGCGACCGCGGAATCGACGGACGAGTAGGCCGTCATCACGATGACCAGCGCCTCGGGGTCGATGTCCTTGACGCGGTCGAGCAGCGCGAGGCCGTCCATGCCACTCATGCGTATGTCGGTGAGCGTCACGGCCACGTCCTCGGCCGTGAACTTTACGAGCGCCTCCTCGGCCGACGCGACGGCCGCGACGCGGTAGCCTTCCGTTTCGAGCAGGCCCGCGAGAATGGCCCGCATCAGGTCTTCGTCTTCGGCGACGAGGATTAGCGGCGGCGGGTTCATGTTCGGGTCGGGTAATGACATGTTGTCGTCGTCCGGCGCCGCGCCGGCACGCTCCGCGTGAGCGTGCCGGCGCG
>DATHBT010000152.1:0-12720 GCA_035295985.1 Pyrinomonadaceae bacterium
GATGATGCGGTTCGGCGTGCGCCGCCGGACGTGCGGCTCGAGCGCGACGTAGAAGAGCCAGAGCAGCGCGGCCCCGAACAGCGCGTGCGCCACGTTCAGGAACTGAATCCAGAGTTCGCCGTCGAAGGTCGGGACGTGGTCGCTGCCGAGGGTGCGGCCGGCGAAGCTGCACAGGAAGACGAAGAGCGCCATCCTGAACGCCCCCCTGCGGTCGCCGCGCCCGAGCCGCAAATTGCTCCGCGCCATCCAGACGGCCGCGGCCGTCAGCGCCGCGAGGATGATCAGAACCACCGTCAGGACGCGCTTCGTCGCCGCGTTCGTCCGCTCCGGCTCCTCCCGCCCCGGCCTGCTCCACGGCCCCACCAACTCGAAATAGACTGGCCGGCCGCGGTAGGACGCGGCCTCGACGCGCAGCGGGACTTCCGGCCACGCGGGGAAGACGCCCTCCCAAGCCGCGCGCCCGTCCGCATAGACGGGCGGCGTGCGGCGCGACTCGACCGATGCAAACTTCGCGATGTCGAGGCCGGCCTCCGCGAAGAGCGACGGCCAGTCCGGCGCGCCCGTCGAGTCGCCGCCCGCGCTCGTCGCCGCGCCTGTGCCGGCGTCGGCGCTCGCGCCCTCGATCTGCGGCGGCACGACGTGGAGCGCGACGAGCCGCCCCGTGGGGTCGAGCCGCACGCTCGCCATCCCCGACAGGAGAAAGGGGGACGGGTCAGTCTCGCTGACGTTGCTCTGCGCCTGCGGCTCAAGGTGGTGCGGACTCTGCCTGTAGTTGAAGATCAACGCCGCGGGCTGCCCCGGCCGCAGCCGTTCGAGGCGCGACATGGACTGATCCTTCTCGCGGAAGTAGCGGTAGTAGTCGGCGTCGGCGGAGAAGCCGTAGGCCGTGTCGGCGGGCGCGGCCGTGTGGCCGATCTTTTTAAGGAGCGAAGCGGCGCGGTCGGCCAGCACCTCGGGCGGCTTGTCGAGCGGCAGAAAGTTGACGGCAAGAATTCTCTCCGAGAGCGCGACGAAGAGGGCGAGACTCGCGAGCGCGGCGGCCAGCAGCGCGACGGCGACCGCCGGGCGCAGAGCGCCCTCCTTCGGGGCGGCGGCGACCATCTCCGGCGAGGGCGTCTCGCCCGCCGCGAGCGCCGCCGCAATCGGATCGCCCCCCGGCAGGGCGGCGGCGACTTGCAGCGCCGAGGCGGGCCGCCGCGCCGGATCGATTTCGAGGCAGCGCTTGATGACGCGCTCGACGAGCGGGTCTAAATCTTTGACCAGGCTCGAAGGCGAGGTCGGCGTCGAGGCGGTCTCGC
Organism: Pyrinomonadaceae bacterium; assembly: GCA_035295985.1. Classification (GTDB taxonomy): domain Bacteria; phylum Acidobacteriota; class Blastocatellia; order Pyrinomonadales; family Pyrinomonadaceae; genus JAIVGV01. The sequence goes on from DATHBT010000152.1 coordinate 1,299, forward strand.
GCAGGCGCAGTAGCTCCTGGATTGAGCGCGCCTCGAAGGCACGCTTTCCGGTGAAAATTTCATAGATGACGAGGCCGAGCGCGTAGATGTCGCTGCGCGCCGTCACCTCACGGCCCGCGAGCTGTTCGGGGGCCATGTAGGCCGGCGTGCCCGCGACGGCTTCCGTCCCGCGCAGCTCTTCGGCGAGCAGCGCGAGGCCGAAGTCGGTCACGCGCACGTTGCCGCGCTCGTCGAGCATGACGTTGGCGGGTTTGAGATCGCGGTGGAGCACGCCCGCCTCGTGCGCGGCGGCGAGGCCCGCGCACAACTGGCGCGCGACCTCGACGGCCTTGTCCGCCGGCAGGCGGCCGATGCGCCTGAGCAGCGAAGATAGCTCTTCGCCCCTCACGTATTCCATCGAGATGAAGTGAAGCCCTTCCGTTTCGCCGATGTCGTACACGCGGCAGACGTTGCGGTGCGAGACCTGACGGGCGACCCGCACCTCGCGGTACAGGCGCGCCAGCGCCGCGCCGTCCTTCGACAGCGACTCGGGCAAAAACTTCAGCGCGACCGGCTGTTCGAGTTTCAGATCGTCCGCGCGATAGACCTCGCCCATGCCGCCGCGCCCCAGCAGGCTGACGACGCGGTAGCGGCCGGCGAGCGTCGTGCCCGGCGGGAAGCGGCCCGAATCTAACGAGTCCTGCGCGGGGAGGGGCGGGCGCGAGGACGGCCGCGCGGCGCGCTCGTCCTCGCCCCGCGCCGGGCGCGGCGAGTCTTCGAGCACCCGCGTCGGCGCGAACGAGCTGTCGAGGCCCGCGCCGCAGGAGGGGCAGGAGCCTTTACCTTCGGGAATTTCACTCGCGCAGGACGGGCACCTCATCGGCGGCGGATTGTATCATTCGATTGCGGATTGCGGTTTGGAAAACCAAAAAGCGACGGGCGCGCGGCGTCTTTCAATCAGCAATCCGAAATCCGCACTCCGCAATTTCTGTCGGGCGCGGCTTCGGGTTACAATGCCTGGTTCGCGCGGTCTCCCGAAAGCTCACCGTGCGGGCGGGCAGGCTGTTTCGAGGCATGACAGAAGAAGCGATCACCGTGCGCGGCGCGCGCGTCAACAACCTCAAGAACGTAGATTTCTCGATCCCCATCGAGCGGCTGACGGTCGTCACAGGCGTCAGCGGCTCCGGCAAGTCCTCGCTCGCCTTCGACACGGTTTACGCCGAGGGGCAGCGCCGCTACGTCGAGTCGCTGTCGTCCTACGCGCGGCAGTTTCTTGAGCGCATGGACAAGCCGGACGTGGACGAGGTGCGCGGAATCCCGCCCGCCATCGCCATCCGGCAGAAGAACTCGACGCGCAACCCGCGCTCGACCGTAGGCACGCAGACCGAAATCTACGACTACCTGCGCCTCCTCTACGCCCGCGTCGGCACGACCTACTGCCGCGTCTGCGGCCGGGAGGTCAACAAGGACTCGCCCGAGTCGGCCGCCGCACAAACCCTAACGGCGCTCGCAGAGGGCGCGCGCTTCTACGTCCTCTTCCCCGCCGAGGCCGGCATGCGGGTCGAAGAAAACGGCGATGGGGCGGGCGCTAAGGCCGTGAAGTCGCGCAAGAAAAAGTCGGACGCGGGCGGCGCGGCCAGCCGGCAGCAGATCGTCGCGCACCTGATGAGCCTGATGCAGCGCGGGTTTACGCGCCTGTTCAGCCGCGGCGAGACGATTGAGCTTCGCACGCCCGACGACTACGCGCGGCCCGACTTCGCGGACGTGTTCGTCCTCGTTGACCGACTCGCCGCGCGCGAGGACGTGCGCGCGCGCCTCGTCGATTCGCTCGAAACCTGCTTCGTCGAGGGCCACGGCGCGGCGTTCGTCCAGACGGCCGAAGCCGAACCCCGCACGCTGAAATTTTCCGAACGCTTCGAGTGCAAGTACGACGGGACGGTGTACGCGCAGCCCGAGCCGCGCCTCTTCAGCTTCAACAACCCTTTCGGCGCGTGCCCCACCTGCCAGGGCTTCGGCAACACCATCGGCCTCGATCTCGACCTCGTCATCCCGAACCCGCAGCTCTCCTTAGACGAGGGCGCCGTCGAGCCTTGGACGAAGCCGCAGTACGACTGGGCGCGCACGGAGCTGCGCCGCTTCTGCCGCTCCGAAGGCATCCCCGTGAATGTGCCCTTCGCGTCGCTCCCGAAGCAGCAGCAGCGCGCCGTCGTCGAAGGCAAGGGGAGCTGGGCCGGCGTTAAAGGCTTCTTCGCGTGGTTGGAGACTAAGAAGTACAAGCTGCACGTCCGCGTCTTTCTGGCGAAATACCGCGGCTACACGCTCTGCCCCGACTGCGGCGGCGGGAGACTGAGGCAGGAGGCGCGCGACGTGAAGGTCGGCGGCCGGACGCTGCCCGAAGTCTGCCAGTTGTCCGTCAAAGAGTCGGCGCAGTTCTTCGACGCGCTCTCGCTCTCCGAGGAACAATCGGCCATCGCCGACAAAGTCCTCTTCGAGATCAGAAGGCGGCTGCGCTTCCTCGTTGACGTTGGTTTGGATTACCTGACGCTCGACCGCCTCGCCTCCACGCTTTCGGGCGGCGAGGCGCAGCGCATTCAGCTCGCGACGAATCTCGGCTCCGCCCTGGTCGGCGCGCTCTACGTCCTCGACGAGCCGTCCATCGGCCTGCACCCGCGCGACTCGGAGCGTCTGATCAACCTGCTCCACAACCTGCGCGACATCGGCAACACAGTCCTCGTCGTCGAGCACGACCCCGACATGATGCGCGCCGCCGATCACATCCTGGACGTTGGCCCCGCTGCCGGCGAGCTCGGCGGCAAGATCGTCTTCGAGGGCGACTTCGCCGGGCTTTTGAAAGACTCCGTGACGCTGACCGGCCGCTACCTGCGCGGCGAAGCCGAGATCAAGGAGCCGAAGCAGCGCCGCGCGCCCGGCAAGAAGCGCATCCACGTCCGCGGCGCGAGCGAGCACAACCTCAAGGGCATCGACGTTGACATCCCGCTTGAGATGTTCGTCTGCATCACGGGCGTTTCGGGATCGGGCAAGTCGACGCTCGTCCACGACGTTCTGTTCGCGGGCTTGAAGAAGCAGCGCGGCGAGTGGCAGGGCCACGTCGGCGCGTTCTCCAAGCTCGAAGGCGGGCAGCACATCGACGACGTGGTGCTGGTTGACCAGTCGCCCATCGGCCGCACGCCGCGCTCGAACCCCGTCACCTACATCAAGACCTACGACGCCGTCCGCGAAGTCTTCTCGCAGACGCGCGACGCGCAGGCCAAGGGACTCGACGCCTCGCACTTCTCCTTCAACGTGCCCGGCGGGCGCTGCGACGTGTGCGAGGGCGACGGCACGGTCACGGTCGAGATGCAGTTCCTCGCCGACGTGGAACTCGTCTGCGAGGAGTGCAAGGGCACGCGATTCAAGCAGACCGTCCTGGACGTTCGCTACCGCGGCAAGAGCATCAACGACGTGCTCAACATGACGGTGCGCGAGGCGATGCACTTCTTCCGCGACGTGAACAAGATTCACAACCGCCTGCGCGTTTTAGACGACGTGGGATTAGGCTACCTCCGCCTCGGCCAGTCGGCGACGACGCTTTCGGGCGGCGAGGCGCAGCGCACCAAGCTCGCCTCGTTCCTCTCCAAGCGCACGGGCGCGCGCACGCTCTACATCTTCGACGAGCCGACGACCGGCCTCCACTTCGAGGACATCAACAAGCTGCTCGCCGCCTTCCGCACGCTCGTCGAGGCCGGCGGCTCGCTCGTCGTCATCGAGCACAACCTCGACGTGATTAAGACGGCCGACCACCTCATCGACCTTGGCCCCGAAGGCGGCGATCTGGGCGGCCACGTCGTCGCCACCGGCACGCCCGAACAGATCATGCGCGCCAAAGACTCCCACACGGGTCGCTTCCTGAAAGCGCACCTCGCGCGCTCGAACGGGCATTGATAAGCTGTTAGCTATTAGCTGTTAGCTGTTAGCCGGGAGGTGACAGCTAGCAGCTTCCGCGAGGGCTCCGGTTTCTGGTTTTGCTAACGGCTAACGGCTAACAGCAAGGTTTGAATTATGAGTCTCAAACAGCGCATCACAGACGACCTGACGGCCGCGATGAAGGCGAAGGACGCGGCGCGGCTCTCGACGCTGCGGATGGTCAAGGCGGCGATGATGAACCGCCAGATCGAGCGCGGCGCGGAGCCGACCGACGAGGAGACGACCAAACTCCTCCAGTCGCTCGTCAAACAGCGCAGAGATTCGGTCGAGCAGTACGAGCGCGGCGGACGCCGGGACCTGGCCGAGAAGGAGCGGGCCGAGATAGCGGTCATCGAGGAGTACCTGCCGCGGGCCGCGACGCGCGAGGAGATCGAGCGCGCCGTCGCCGAAGCCATCCAGGAGACCGGCGCGGCCTCGATGAAGGAGATGGGCGCGGTGATGAAGGCCGCGCAGGGCAAACTCGCCGGCCGCTCGGCCGACGGCCGCGCGGTCAGCGAGATCGTCAAGTCGCGCCTCGGCGGCTCGTGAGGCGTTGCAGGCCGCCCTTCAGGAGCGGCGGCGTTCATCAACGAATAAGAGTGAGCGCGCTGCGCTTTGGATCGCGCCGCGCTTGTGCTAGTTTTTCACGCGCTCTAAGCGCACCGCCCGACCCGGCGCAGAGCGAGTCGCCACCCACATTCTATCTCTTCCCGCCGGAACTGACTTCACGGAAGTACCATGCGTTCCCTCATGACAACACCTCGCGTCCGCCCCCTCTTGCGCCGCGGCGGCAAAGGCGCGCGCGTCGCTTTCGCGTCCCTGCTGCTGCTCTCGTGCGCCGCCGCGCTCGCCGCCCCCGCGTCCCGGCCGATGCCGCTCGATGCCCACTCTTCCGCGCGGGACGTGCCCGCCTCGTCCGCGTTCACGGCGGCGGCGCGGAGGCCGCTACAGGCCGCAGACACTTGGACGCGCCTCGGCCCCGTCATCGGCAAGATCGCCGATCTCGCGGAGTCGCCGTCGAACCCTGCGGTCGTTTACGCCGCCGTCGATGTCGAGAGCGGGGCGTTCGCCGAGGGCGGCAACGGCGCGAAGGTTAGCAACGGCGTTTACAAGTCCGTGGACGGCGGACTGACTTGGGCCGCGACGGGGCTGACCGGCAAGACGCTCCACACGGTCGCGGTCGATCCGACGAACGCCGCTACGGTTTACGCGGGCGGCTTCCGCTCCGGCGTCTTCAAATCGACGGACGGCGGCCGGACATGGGGCGGCCCGTACCGGCCGGCGAACCAGCTTGAGCCGGACGCCTACTTCCTGGTCGTCCACCCGCAGACGCCCACGACTCTCTATGCCAGTTTCTCCGCCAACTTCAGCGGCCTGTTCCGCAGCACCGACGGCGGTCTGACGTGGACGCTGGCTACAGGTTCCACCACGCCCCTCCTCCAAGTCAGCTTCGATCCGCAGGCCCCCTCCGTCATCTACGCGGCCGGCGGGTCGGGTTCTTCGGCGGGCGTCGTCTTCAAATCGACGGACAACGGGCAGTCGTGGAGCAGGGTGGGCACGGGGCTGCCTTCGGGCGACCTGACGAGCGCGGTCGCCGTCGATCCGTCGAACACGTCCGTGCTCTACGTGGGTATGAGTACGACCGGCGTCGCCAAAAGCACTGACGGCGGACAGTCCTGGGCCGCCGCCGGTGCGGGACTGCCGCCGGCCGCAGGCGTCGCCGAATTGATCTTCGATACAGCGAATCCGCCGGCCGTCGTCGCCGCGACCCGGGCGGGGGTTTACAAGACTATGGACGCCGGCCAGTCGTGGTCGGCCACGGCCCTCGCGCCCACCGCCGTCCAGTCGCTCGCGCGGTTGGGCGGCAACGCCCCGACCATGCTCGCGGGCACGCGCGGCCTCGGCATCTACAGGAGTGGGGACGCGGGCGCGACGTGGTCGCTGAGCGGCGCGGGGCTGCCACGGCCCGCCGTCCGCCTACTCGCCGTCAGCACGACCGACCCGGCCCGCATCTACGCGGGGACGGACGATGGCCTGTATGAGACCGGCGACCGCGGTGCCAACTGGTCAATCGCACCCATCTCTAACCCCCTCGGCCGCCCCGTCCGCGGCCTCGCGCTCGATCCGCTCAACCCCTCGACCCTGTACGTCGGCCTCGACTACACGGGCCTCTTCAAGTCGGCCGACGGGGGCGCGACGTGGGCACAGTTCTTCATGGCGAACAGCCCCTTTCTCGCACTCGCCATCGATCCCTCGACGCCCTCGACGTTCTACTGGTCAATCTACACGACCAATTTCTACAAGGCGACGGGCGGCGGCGCGCTGTTCGGTAGGATCAGCTCGCCGGGCGTCGCGGCGGCGATAGCCGTCGATCCGACCAACTCGCAGATCGTTTACGCCGGCACTTCGTTCACCGTGGCGAAGAGCACCAACGGCGGCGGCTCGTGGGCCTCGACCCCGCTCCGCGCCCAGTCGCCGCGTGGTGAGTTCATCAGGTCGCTGGCAATCGACCCGAACGCCACCTCGACCGTCTATGCCACGCTCTACAAGACCGACGCCGACCCGCACGGCGCGTACCGCAGCACGGACGGCGGCCAGACTTGGCAGCCGGTCTTCGCCGACGCCGCCTCCCCGCCCCTGAGCATCGCCGTCACCCCGTCCGATCCGAACGTCGTCTATGCGGGGACGGCCGCGGGCGTCGTCCGCAGCGCCGACGCCGGCCTGACCTCGCAGCCCTTCGCCGACGGCATCCCCGCCGGCACTGCCGTCCACGCGCTCGCCTTCGACGCGGCCGGGCAGTACCTCTACGCGGGCACGAGCGACGGCGTCTTCCGCGCCCAAATCTCGCCCTGCGGATACGTGCCGACGCCGAAAACACAGTCGTTCACCGCCGCGGGCGGCGCGGGCGCTTTCAACATCGTTCACCTGCGCCCGGACATCGTGGTGGGGCCGGGGGCGAGTGGCTGCGGGCTGTCCGCGGCCACGTCCGGCGCTGACTGGATCACGATCCGCGCCGTCTCGGAGACGAACGCCGGCGTCACCATCGACTACGCGGTCGCGCCCAACGAGGGCAACGCCCGCGGCGGCGTCATACGCATCCGCAACCAGGTCGTCCACGTCGCGCAATCGGCCGCGCCGTCCGCGTTCGCCTTCGCCGCGGCCGAGCAGACGGTCGGCGAGGGCGACCCGGCGGGCGCGCAGTTCATCATCACGCGCCACGGCGACAACACCTTCCCAGCCTCCGTCACCTACGCGACCGTTGACGACCCGGCGGCCGTCCCCTGCGACCCGACGGCCACCCGGCCCGATGGCACGCCCTACCCGCGCGGCGCGGCCTACGCCCGCTGCGACTACGCGACGACCATCGACACGGTCTCCTTCGCCGCGGGCGAGACCTCGAAGACCGTCCGCGTCCCGCTCGTTGACGACGGGCACGCCGAAGGGCCGGAGACCTTCCGCCTCGCACTATCGCAGCCCTCCGGAGACACCTCGCTCGCCGCGCGGTCGTCCGTCGCCGTCATCATCGCCGACAACGACGGCGCGGACGCGCCGAACCCGATCTACCGGAACAACTTCTTCGTCCGCCAGCAGTACCTCGACTTCCTCTCCCGCGAGCCGGAGGCGGGCGAGCCTTGGACGGCGATCCTCGACCGCTGCCCGGACGTGTACGGCGACCCCGGTTGCGACCGCGTCCTCGTCTCGCAGTCGTTCTTCCAGTCGCCGGAGTTCCAGCTCAAGGGGTTCTTCGTCTATAACTTCTACAAGGTGGCTTTCGGGCGGCTGCCGCTCTACGCCGAAATCACCTCGGACATGCGGGGCGTGACGGGGCAGACGCCGGAGGAGGTCTTCTTCAAGCGCCACATCTACACCCAGACTTTCGTCGAGCGGCCCGAGTTCAAAGCCATCTACGACTCGAAGAACGGCGCACAGTACGTCGAAGCCCTGGCCGCTCGCTACAACCTCCAGCGCATCACCACGCACGACCCCGCGAATCCAGACGGCGGCCAGAAGGTGACGCTCACGACCGCCGATCTGGGCACCGGGCTCGCCACGGGCCGCTACAGCCGCGCCCAAATCCTGCGGGCCTTCGTGCAGTCGGACGAGGTGAACGCGGCCGAGTTCAACCGCGCCTTCGTCGCGATGCAGTACTTCGGGTATTTGAGGCGCGACCCCGAGCCGACGGGCTACCAGGCGTGGCTCGACTACCTGGGACGGAACCCCGGCGACTACCGGACGATGGTCAACGGCTTCGCCAACTCGGCCGAGTACGTCCTGCGCTTCGGGAGGCGGTAGCCTTGCGCCGCGGCCGTGCGTGAGGGGGCCGCTGCGGGCGGGCCTCGTGCTTGCCCGCGCGGGGCTGTTCCCGTATAATCCGCCTCTTGCACGGAGCGCGGCGGCGTTGTCCGAGTGGGTTCGCGCCCACTTTTTATTTTGGGCGGGAGGTTTTTTTGACGGGGGGGCGAGCGGGATGGAGCCGGCAGAGATCGAGGGGCGCATCAGGGAGATTGTGGATCGCGTGGCGGCCGAGCAGGGGCTCGAGCACGTCCACACGGAGATCGGGGTACTGGGCCGCCACGCCACCGTGCGCATCTTCATCGACAAGCCGGGCGGGGTGACCCACGAGGACTGCTCGGCGGTCAGCCACCACGTCGGCACGATCCTCGACGTGGAAGACTTCATCAGTTCGACGTATAACCTCGAAGTCTCCTCGCCCGGCCTCGAACGCGGCCTCTACAAGCTGGCCGACTACGAGCGGTTCGCCGGCCGCGACGCCAAGGTCAAGACGCGCGAGGCGATCAACGGCCAGCGCAACTTCCGCGGCCGGATCGTCTCGGTCGAGGGCGACAAGGTGATTTTCGACGACAAGACGAGCGGGAGCGTCACGTTCCCCGTCGCGTCGGTCGTGAAGGCGAACCTGGAGATCGACGTGGAAGAGGAGTTCCGCCGCGCGGAGGAGCGCGAGCGGGCCGCCAAGCAGGCGGCGGGCAGCACAACTGAATAACAACTGAATAGCCGAGCCGCTTCCCCGCCCCGCGAGACTGCGGAAGGCGGGAACGGGCGGGGCGGAGTCGGGAACTGAAAAGTTTATGAGCGCATCCATCGGCCAGAGCATCGACACGCTGTGCAAGGAGAAGGGCATCGACCGCGAGATCGTCATCGAGGCGATGAAGGAGGCGGTGCGCGCGGCGGCGCGGCGGCAGTTCAAGTCGGGCGAGGAGATCGAAGTCGAGTGGTCGAACGAGACGGGCATCGAGCTGTTCGCGCAGAAGGTGATCGTCGAGCAGGTCGAGAACCCCGGCCGCGAGATGTCGCTCGAAGAGGCGCGCGAGCTGGCCGGCGACGAGGTTGACGTGGGCGACGAGCTGCAAATCCCGCTGCCGATGGAGGAGATGGGCCGCATCGCCGCGCAGACCGCCAAGCAGATCCTCTTCCAGAAGGTCAGGGACGCCGAGCGGCAGAACATCTACGAGCAGTACATCGACAAGGTCGGCGACCTGATCAACGGCTTCACCAAGCGGTTCGAGCGCGGCGACATCATCGTCGATCTCGGCACGGTCGAGGCGATTCTGCCGCGCAAGGAGCAGTCGCGCGGCGAGCAGTGGAACCAGGGCGAGCGCATCCGCGTCGTCATCCACGACGTGCTCAAGGAGTCGAAGGGGCCGCAGATCGAGGTCTCGCGCTCGTCGCCGGAGCTGTTGAAGCGCCTCTTCGAGATGGAGGTGCCGGAGATTTACGACGAGACGGTCGTCATCAAGTCGGCCGTGCGCGAGCCGGGCGAGCGCGCCAAGATCGCCGTCGCCTCGAACGAGCGCGACGTTGACCCGGTGGGCGCGTGCGTCGGCATGAAGGGTTCGCGCGTGCAGGCGATCATACGGGAGCTGCGCGGCGAGAAGATCGACATCATCGAGTGGTCGGAAGAGCCTTCAGTCTTCGCCGCGAACGCCCTCTCGCCCGCCAAAGTTAATCAGGTTCGCATCACCGACATCGAGAAGCGGCAGATGGAGGTGATCGTCAACGAGGATCAGCTCTCCTTAGCCATCGGCAAGCGCGGGCAGAACGTGCGGCTCGCGACGAAGCTGGTCGGGTGGAACATAGACATCCGCAGCGAGGAGGAGATCAAGCGCGAGGTCGCCGAGCAGATGGGCGCGCTCATCGCGTCGGGCGGCCCCGTGCCGCTGACCGTCATCGACGGCATCACGGCCGCGACCGCGCAGGCCCTAAACGAGCGCGGCATCGAGGACATCGACGCGCTGGCCGCCGTCCCGCTCGACGACCTGGTCGAATTCCTCGACACCTCGCTCGACGAGGCGCAGGCCATCCTCGACTCGGCGCAGCAGATCATCGCCGCGCGCGAGCGCGCCCTGCACGGCGGCGAGGGGGAAGGCGCCGAGGGCGGCGAGGGTGTTGAAGAAGGCGCCGCCGCCGTCGCCACCGGCGGCGAGGCCGGGGCAATCGAAGGCCCGGCTTCCGTGGCGGGCGCGTCCGGCGAGTCAGCCGGCGAAGGTGTTGACGAAGGCGGCGGCGCTTCGGCTTCCGCCGCGACTGCGGAGACTGCCGCAGGTGACGACGTGACTGCTGGTGACGCGGACGACGCGGGGGCGGGCGGCGAGGGCGCTCACGACATTGCCGCGGGCGATGTCGAGCAGCACGCCTACTCGGCCGAGTCCGATCCGAATGTGCCGGCCCGCGAGGTCGAGCCTTCGGAAGAGAGCATCGCCGCGGGCTACGACGAGGCCGTGCGCGCCGGCCTGCCTTTCCGCGCCGAGCCGGAGCACCTGGCCGCCGAGTCGGCCGACCCCGTCGCGCTCAGCGAGATCGAGCAGATGCCCGCGGACGAACTCATCCTGCAGGAGGCCGGCCGCGACCTCAGGCCCGACACGATCACGCCCGCCCCGCACCTGACCTCGACCGACGCCGCGCTCATCGCGGACGAGGACGAGGCCGACGAGGGCGAGCCGCCCGTCGAAGAAGATGCGCCGTTCTCGCCGGCCGCCTCGGCGACGGAAGTCTCGGCCCCCGAACATATGGTTTCGTCAGAGCCTGCGCCCGTCTATCGCGAGGGCGTGAACGAAGAGGCGAGTGATGAGACGACCGACGCAGAGGATCGCGCTGTAGGCGATGAGAAGCCCGATGCTTCGCGCAGCGCAGAGTAGCCGCCCCGCGTGGGGCTGGAGCGTCGCGCGGGTGCGCGGCGCGTTCGGAACAGACCCGCCCTAAGTCCGCCCGCCGCAGCGGTCTCGCGCCCTCCGAAGACGCGAAGACGCGCGCTCCGGCCGGAGACGACGGGCGAGTCATAGAGTGTGGCCCGTTGAACTCTGGAAAAGCGAGCGACGCCGTCGAAGTTTAAAGCGTCGAAGGTAAGGAGTGCATGAGCGTTTCACCGTCCAAGATTCGTATCTACGATTTAGCCAAAGAGCTTAAGCAGGAGTCCAAGCGCCTGATCGAGGAGATCAGGCGCGAGGGCGTGGACGTGAGCGTG
>DATHBT010000153.1:0-31473 GCA_035295985.1 Pyrinomonadaceae bacterium
CGCATCATCTCCTGGAGCCGCCTCGTCGCGGGCGGCTGGCGCGACCCGCTGGTCGGCCGCGACGTGCTCGTCGCCGTCATCCTCGGCGTGTGGATGAGCCTCTTCAACTGGCTCGGGGAACTCGCGGGCCGCTGGCTCGGCGTCCCCCCCGACGTGTCTCTCGGGTCGGAAATAAGCACTGGGTTCGGGCGCGTCGCTTACATCTTCCTCGCGCAGCAACCCGCCACCTCGCTGCTGCACGGCCTGGGCTTCACGTTCCTGCTGCTGATGCTGGGGCTGCTGCTGCGCGGCGAGCGGCGTGCGGCCGTCGCCGCGTGGCTCATCTTCGTGGTGGTGATCGCGACCGGCGGCGGCGACCTCGTCTTGATACCGTTCGCCGCCGCGCTCGCCGCGGCCTACATCTTCGTCGCCGCGCGCTTCGGGATGCTCGCCATCACGGTCGCGCAGTTCGTCTTCTTCATGTGCATCTTCTACCCCTACACCACCGATCTCTCTGCGTGGTACGCGGGCACGACCGCCTTCGCCGCCGGCGTAACCGCCGCCCTCGCCCTCTACGGCTTCTTCACCTCGCTCGGCGGCCAGCCGCTCTTCAAGCGCGGGCTGTTGGAGGAATAGCTGTTAGCCGTTAGCTGTTAGCTGTTAGCCAGACACTAAAACCTGAGAGAAAGACGAAAGGCGGGAGGCGACAAACATCGCGTCGCTTCCCGCCTTCAAGTTTGAAACCGCTGCCGGCGGTTCTGCTAACAGCTAGCGGCTAACGGCTAACAGCTTCTTTTCACCACCGCACGTCGTAGCGCGCGAGGGCGGCGCGCCAGCCGGCTTGGGTGACCTCGCCGAGCAGCGGGAGCGCGCCCTCGTAGGTGAGCGGAGAGTCGGCGGGGCGGCGGACGCGGTAGGTGTGGCCCGTGGGCGAGGCGACGGAGAGGCGCACGCAGGCGGGTTCGATTGAGGAGACGGTTGCGACGCGCCAGTCCCTGCGGCAGCGCATGACGAGTCGCGCGCCGACGGGGAGCGATGCGAGAGTCGCGGTGATCAGGGCGGCGTCGGGCGAAGCGGCCGGATCGGGCGTGTGGATTTCTTCGGCGGGCGGCGACGGCGAGAGGCCGCCGGGGGCGGGAAGCGCGGCGGCTTCCGTGCCTCGCGGCGGCCTCTCGAACTCTGTGCTCACTCTTTCGCGCTTAAACTTCGAGCGGGTCTTCAAATGGCAGGTCAGGCTGCGACGGGCGCGAGCGGCTGACTGCGTAGGCCCGCAGCGCCAGCGAGACGACGACGAAGCCGACGGCCGCCCACAGCAGCGCCCAGATGATCGCCGGCACACCCGTCGCCGCCGCCATGTTCGCCGCGTCCGTCATCTCGTTCGAGAAGATCGACATGAAGGCCAGCGACTTGAGATCGAAGACGGCGTTAAGGACGCACTGCACGGCGAGGAAGCCGACGAGGAAGTTGGCCGCGCGAAGCGGCAGGTACTTCGCCGCCGCGAGCAGCCCGGCCGTTATGCCAGCGCCCGCGAGCACCGTGAACGGTTGCAGGGAGAAGTTCGTCAGCGGCGCGACGAAGCCGAAGACGAGAGTCAGCGCGGCGATCAGCAGGGCCGAGCCGGCGAGCAGGACGCGCGCCTTGAAGCGATGGCGAATCATCCACAGCAGCAGCGCGCCGAACGAGATCGCGCCCAGGTAGCCCGCGCTCGAAATGAAGAAGCGCGAGAAGAGGCCGCCCGGCGCGACCAAAGTCTCCGTCAGCCCGCTCGTGTCGAACGAGACGCTCAGCGACTGGACGGAGTTTCCGGTCAGCACGGCGGCGAGCGCGTGGCCGCCCTCGTGTATGAAGGTGACGAAGAGGCGGAACGGGTAGGCGAGCACGCTCGCGTAGGGGATGAACCACAGCGCGATGGTGATGAGCGCGGCGATGAGCAGCGTGCGCGCCTGCGGCCGCGCGTCTCTGGCGATCTGGAACTTCATCTCTCGGAATCCTCTCCGCTCGTCTTGAACTCTGCCGGGCCGTCACCCACATTCTACAGCGAAGCGCCTCGAAAGCGGAACGGGCGGCGGTGAAAGGATAAACGCCGCCGTGCGTGGCGAAGTTTCAGGGCGGCGCGCGAAGAGCGCCGCTACGGGCTGTCCGCACGGGGCGCGGGGCGCAGGGCGTCGATCAGCCTGTTTATGTTCGGCTCCAATACCGTCCTCAATTCCGCGGCGCACCCGGTGTAGCGCCGCGACGCCGCCTCGTCGGCCTCGTCGGGCCACGGATCGGCCACGTTGCCCTCAAGCCCGAAGAACGGCTTGAGCACGCGCGCCTTCGCCGACGGCAGCGTCTTCAACATATCTCGATGCATGACGAGGATGAGGTCGGCCTCTTCCATCAGCGTGGGCGTGAGCTTCGCGGCGCGGTGATCCGCCAGCAGGTCTTCGCCGTACATCTCGCGGATCGCCCGCCGGGCGCTCTCGGAGGCCGTCGCCTTACTCGGTTCGTGCAGGGCCACGGCCTCGACGCGCAGCCGGTAGCCGGGAGGGTGCTGTTCCAGCAGCTTCAGGGTGATCGCCTTCGCCATCGGGTCGCGGCAAGTCCCGCCGCTGCTGACATAGACCAGCAGCCGCTCGCCCGATTTTTTGGCGATTCCCAAATCCCGGAGCCAGTTTCGCACCTCCGCCCCCACCGTCTCCTCGATCCGGTCGGCGTCGAAGACGCGGCAGAGGTGGCCGACCAGATCGGCCTGAAGCTGCGGGACGCCTTTCTCTTTGAGCAGCAGGCACCGCTTCCCTTTGGCGAGCATGTAGCCGAGTTCAAGGCTCACGTTCGGGCTGGTGGCCTGCTCGTTAATCTGCTCGAAGACGGCGATACCGTACTCGCAATGATCCATGCAGTGTTGGACGTTCCCCCACAGCTCGTCGTGGTAGTGTTTGAAATCCGCCCTGATTAACCGCAGGGAGTATTCGCCCAGCACCTCGCCGATGACACGACTGATCTTCTCGTGGTGCTCGCTGTCGCGGAAACGCACCATGAGGAAGACGTTGGAGCGCGGGTTCGGAGAGAGTGCAACGTGGCTCCCGGATTCCATGCGCGTCTTCTCTCTTGCGGCGTGCCGGGCTTGTCAGCCCCTCCTGAAGTCGCCCGACTTGCCGCCCGTCTTCAGTTCCAGCCGCACGTCCGTGATCGTCATCGCCTTGTCCACCGCCTTGCACATGTCGTAGACGGTGAGCGCGGCGACGGAGACGGCCGTGAGCGCCTCCATCTCGACGCCGGTCTGCGCGCGCGTGGAGACCTCGGCTTCGAGCCGGACGCCCCAATCCTCGACCGACGCGCGCACGTCGGCGTGCGTGAGGGCGAGCGTGTGGCAGAGCGGGATGAGATCGGCCGTGCGCTTGGCGGCCATGACGCCGGCGATGCGTGCCGCCTCGATGGGATCACCCTTCGGCGTGCGCGCGGCGCGGACGGCCGCGACCGCCTCGGCCGACATCAGCACGCGCGCCGAGGCCACGGCTCGCCTGACGGTCTGCTCCTTCGCGCCCGTGTCCACCATCGCGACGCGGCCTCGGGCGTCCGTGTGCGTCAGTCTCACCTGTTTCTTAACCACGCGAGGAACTAAACATTAAAAAGAGAAGGTTTGGCAAGAGTCAGGACAGGCCCGGCACAACCGCCGGCACGCGCGAGGCCGTAACTGGCACGAACACCGAGACGGCGGGCTTGAGAGAACGGCACGCGCGCGGATGTTTTGGAGAAGTCGCGCGGGCGTTCGGCGAAGTGTGTGCCGGCCGGCCCGCGAGGTCGCCGGGCGCGGGCGCCCGCCGGTGTTGAAATTTCCTGGGGTGGGCGCGGCGTGCGCGCCCGGCCGAAACAGATTCAGACAAGCAAAGGGGAGAATTGATGAAGAGACTGTTCGCAATCATGGCCGTCGCTTTCGTGACGTTGGCGGCCTCGTCCGCGCCCGGTTCGGCGCAGCAGATGATGGGTGGCAACAACCCGACGGTGGGCGGCGCGGCGATGTACCGCAACAAGAACATCGTCGAGAACGCGCTCAACTCGCCCGTCCACACCACGCTCGTCGCCGCCGTCAAGGCCGCCGGGCTGGCCGAGACCCTGATGGGCAAAGGCCCGTTCACCGTCTTCGCGCCGACCAACGACGCCTTCGCGAAGCTCCCGGCCGGCACGGTTGATACGCTGGTCATGCCGGAGAACAAGGCGATGCTGACCAAGATTCTGACCTACCACGTCGTCGCCGGCAAGATGGACTCGAAGAAGATCGCGCAGGCCATCAGGAAGGGGAACGGCCGCGCCACCTTCCGCACCGTCAGCGGCGACACGCTGACGGCCACCATGCACGACGGCGGCGTGATGCTCACCGACGAAAAGGGTGGCACGGCGATGGTGACGACGGCCGACGTTTACCAGAAGAACGGCGTCATCCACGTCATCGACACCGTCGTCATGCCCAACTGACCTTCGTCCGCCAGCCCACAACAGCGCGGCCCAAGCAGGGAGGGCGTCTCACGTCGTTTGACGTGAGACGCCCTCTCGTTTTCGTATCGCGCCCCGTCAGGCCGGCAGGCGAACCAGACTGACGACCGCGCCGGCTTCGATCTGTTTGACGTTTTCGGGGACGATCACGAGTGCCTCGGCGCGCGTGAAGGCGACGAAGTCGGAGGAACCCTGCCAGCGCAGCGGCTCTGCGACGAGGCGGCCCGCGTCGTCCGTCTTGAGCGCGGCGGGCAGATAACTCGCGCGCTGGTTCGTGCCGCGAACCGCGCGCGCGAGCACGGCGCGCTCTTCGGCGAGCGCCGGCTGCGTCGCGCCCTGCATGGCGAGCAGCGCGGTGCGCGCGAAGAGGTTGAAGGTGACGGAGACGGAGACGGGGTTGCCGGGCAGGCCGAAGACGAGCGTGCCCCGCTGGTTCGGCAGCCGCGCGAAGACGGTCGGCTTGCCCGGCCGCAGCGCGACGCGCTCGAAGAACACTTGCGCGCCGAGCGCGCGGAGCGCCGCCTTCGTGAAATCGTAAACGCCCATCGAGACGCCGCCCGACAGCACGACCAGGTCGGAGCGTTCGGCGCACTCCGCGATCAGTTTTTCCAGCAGCGCCGCGTCGTCGGCGGCGAAGGGCAGGCGCTCCACCGCCGCGTTCGCGGCCTCCGCGTAGCCGGCCAGCGAGTAGCTGTTCGAGTCGCGAATCTGGTCGGGGCCGGGCTGCTCTCCGACCGCGACCAACTCCGTGCCGGTCGCGAGCACCGCGACGCGCGGCCTCGCCCCGACCCGCACGCGCGCGCACCCGAAGGACGCGAGCGCGGCCAGGCACGCCGCGTTCAACACCGTCCCGGCGCGCAGCACCGTCTCGCCCTTCGTGACTTCGGTCGCGCGCCGCGCGATGAACTGCCCCGGCTCCGTCGCCCTGTCGATCTCGACCGTCGCGCCGCCGTCCGACTCGCGCGTCACCTCCACCTGCTGCACGCTATCCGCCCCCGCCGGCACGGGCGCGCCCGTCATGATCCTGACGGCTTCACGCGCGGCCAACGTCCCTCGCCACCCGCGCCCGGCCGCCGACTCGCCGACGAGCCGCAGCCGCGCGGGCGCGTCCCGCGTGTCGTCCGCGCGCACCGCGTAGCCGTCCATCAGCGCGCGGTCGAACGGCGGCAAGTCCGTGTCGGCCTCCACGTCCTGCGCGAGCACGCGCCCGCGCGCCTCGCCGAGCGCCACCTCCCCGGCCGGCAGCGCGCGCGTCTGCTCCAGGACGATGCGGATCGCTTCGGGGACGGGAATCATGAAAAAGCTGTTAGCTGTTAGCTGTTAGCTAACAGCCGGTAACAATAATCCCAAGTCCAAATCTTGAAATCGCCGAATCCAAAGATATCAGCTAACTGCTAACAGCTAATCGCTAATAGCTGTTAGTGCACCACCCGCCGCTTGACGACGCCGCCGCTGGCGTCGGCGATGCGGTGGATGACGACGAAGGCCGAAGGGTCGTGCTCCGAGACGACGCGCTTGAGGCGCGCGATCTCAAGGCGCGTGATGACGCAGTAGAGGATGTCGTGCTCGGCATCGGTGAAGCCACCGTGCCCTTTGTAGATGGTGACGCCGCGGCCCAGCTCGTGCAGGACGGCCGCGCGTATCTCCGCGCTGTGCGGCGAGACGATGGTGACGCCGTTGTACTCCTCTATGCCGTGGAGGATGAAGTCAATCGTCTTCGACGCGGCGAAGTAGGTTAGCATCGAGTAGAGCGCCGGCTCGACGCCGAGGAAGACGGCGGCGACCGAGAAGATGCAGACGTTGAGGACAAGGATGATGTCGCCGACCTGCGTGCCGAGCCGCTTGCTCAGGAAAAGGGCGGCCACCTCCGTCCCGTCCAGCACGCCGCCGCCGCGAATGGCGAGGCCGATGCCCGCGCCGATGAAGAAGCCGCCGAAGACCGCGTCGAGCAGTTTGTCGTCGGTGACGGCAGGGAATTTCACGAGGGCGAGGCATGCGGCGAGGCCGAAGATGGCGGCCATGCTCTTCAGGGCGAACGCGCGGCCCACCTGTTTGTAGCCGAAGTAGAGGAACGGGATGTTGATGACGACGATGAGCGCCGCCAGCGGCACGCCCGACAGCTCCGCGACGAGCATCGAGACGCCCGTCACGCCGCCGTCGATGAAGCGGCTCGGCAGCAGAAACCCCTTCAGCCCCAGTGCCGCCGACAACACGCCCAACACCAGCAGCGCCGCCCCTGCGCCTTCACGCACCCATGAATGCATCGCGCTCAACGGTAATTTCCAACGCGCGGCGCGGTCAAGCAGTGCCGGTTAGGGGGCGGGCGCGCACTTGATAGTCTATTCGGATTGCCGCTCGCTATGGATCGGCTCGAACGAGCGGGTGGTGTGCTCTGTAACGCTCGGCACGGGATCGGGAAGCACTCGCGCCTGCGCCTCCCCAAGCACCTCTGTCGTTTGCTCACCCAGCCGCCCGGCGTCGCCCGCCTCCTCGTTGCCCCTCCTGCCCTTCAGCAACAGCCCGATGAGTACGCCCTCGACCACGAACAGCAGCACGAAGCTGAGCAGAGTAAGGGCGAGTACGACGGGGAGATCGAAGCCGGCCAGCACTTTCATCGCGCCCGTTAACATGGCGATGACCCCGAGGCCGAAGACGAAGAGCAGCACCATGAAAGCCGCGAGGGTTTCGGGTCTAACCCCTGATGACTTGACGGCGGCGTCGCCTTTCGCCCCGTTCGCCTTTGCCCCGCAGCGGTGGCAGTAGCTCAAGTCCTGCGCCACGGGCGAGCCGCAAGATGAACAGTACATCCTCTTTCACCTCCCGAGGGCCGCTACGGTATCGAATGTTGCCGAGTTGAACAGCGATTCCCCGGCAAAGGGCAAGCGCCCGACGGCCCCACGCCTGCGCGGCGCGGCGGGCCTTTCCATGTTCGGGTCGTGGGGCTACCGGGGCCGGCCCCGTCGCAGGCTCCACAGCCCTTGCGCCGAGAGGACGAAGGAGAAGAGCGCGGTCACGCCGAGCGCGATGAGCGTCCAGACGAAGAAGAAGGCTCCGCCGGAGTCGGCGATCCTGCCGCCGGCGAGTCCCGCCCCCCTCATGTGGACGAGGGGGAGGCCCGACGCGAGGAACGACGCGACGAGGATGATGACGTACCCCGAGCGCCGCCCGGCGAGCGCCAGCACCGCGTACAGCCAGACGAGCAGGAAGACCACCGGAATAAGGTTCGAGAAGTTTCCCGGGGCGAACCCGCGGACGACATCGTCCGCGTGGTGAAACGACGTGAGGAGTATCGAGAGCAGAGACGCGATGGCTAACGTAAGGTTGTTTCTCAATTGACATTCTCCTTGCTAGATCAGTCCTGCGGCTTTTCCTCGGAGGCCCGCTCGGGGTACTGCTTCAGCAGCTCGTCGAGCGGCGGCACGCCGTACTTCGCGCGCTCGTCGTCGGTCGTTTTCCGATCTATCGGAACCCACTCCTCCTTGCCCGTCTCCGGATCGTTTAGTCTTTGAGTCCCGTATTTCTGGTAGCCTTGGGTGAAGCTCAGGTGACGGTCGATGGTCTGGGCGACCAGGTAGCGCGCCTCCTTGTAGCCGGACTCGAAGGCGCTCTTCGCGAGGTGGTGGGCGAGCAGGTAGTTGTCGGGACTCCGGCTCACAAGGCGCTTGTCGCAGAAGGTCAGCCCCGTGTGCTGGAGGACGAGGGCGGCGTTGGCCTTGTCCTCCGGCACTTTCAACTCGCCCTGCCCGATGAGCGACAGTACGATGTCGCCCCGCTCCTGATCAGTCCTGGCGACTTTCCGCCCGCGCCGGTAGTCCTTATCCTCTTTAGCCAACTCTCTGAGCAATCGGTTTTGACCGCACACCTCGGTCAGCGACGAACAGAAAAGCAACAGCATCGGCAGAGATAAGATTCGGAGCGTCTTCACGTTTGCCTCCTTATCCGTGCCCGGCGATTCGAGTGAACTCGCCCTGCGTCACCGTCAACGCCGGGCGCCCCGTCGGAAAGGGACGCGATGCCCGCCGGCTTCGCGTCCCTCGTGCGAACCGCGTGCGCTCCGTGCCGGCGATTACTAACGGCCGGCCTTGATGTCGTATGCCCAGAGCGTGCCGAGGTCGCGGATGTAGAGCCGCCCGTTGGCGATCACGGGGTAGGAGAACGCCATCTCCGGGAACTGCCCCACCTGTTTCTTCTTCGGCTGCGCGGGCGGCGTGAACCGCCCGCGCTCGCGGTAGCCTTCGGGTGTCGCCTCCACCAGCGCGAAATCGCCGTTCACGCCGTGGATGTACAGGTGCCCGTCGGCGTAGGCTATCGAGGCCCAGCCCAGACTCTCGGCCTGCCACTTCATCTTGCCCGTCGCGAACTCGGCCGCGACCAGCTTCGCCCCCGCCTCCGTGCCGTAGATGTGATCGCCGACGACGACCGCCCCGCCGATGCCGTTCGGCAGCCCGCGCGTGAAATAGACCTGCTCGGCCGCGACCCCGTCACCCTCCGGCTTGAGGCGGACGAGTGCGCCGCCGATGCCGAGCGCGCCGCAATAGACGTGCTCGCCGCGCCCGATGGGCGTGAAGTACTGCGCCGGCCCCTTGGCACACTCCTTGTAGCGCCAGAGGAACTTGCCGGTCTTCGCGTCAACGCCGACGACGCCCTTAGGCATGAGCTGCACGTACTGCCTGCGCCCGCCGCCCTCGACGGCGATGGCCGACGCGTAGCCCGCCGGGCCGCCGTCCGGGATCGCGGACTTCCAGACCGTCACGCCGGTCTTCTTGTTCACGGCCGCCATCGTGGCCTCCGCGCCGCCGGGCGTGACGACGACGAGGTCGCCGTCAACGAGCGGCGACTCGGCGTAGGCCCACTCGCCCGGCACGCCGCCGAACTCCTTGCGGATATTTTTCTGCCAGCGAATCTTACCCGTCCTGGCTTCGAGGCAGGCGAGGTCGCCGTCCGAGCCGAGCGCGTAGATCAAGTCTCCGTCAACGGTCGGCGTCGAACGGGCCTTCGCGTAAGGCGGGTTCTGGTTCGGGTTGCCGACGTTGCCGACGCGCGTCGTCCAGACGACTTTCCCGTCTTTAGTGGAGAGGGCCGCGACGAACTCGTTCTCCATGCCGCGGTTGCTCATCAGGTAGATGCGCGACCCGACGACGACGGGCGTCGAGTAGCCGTCGCCGATGTCGTTCAACTGCCAGAGCAGCCGGGGGCCGCCCGCGGGCCACTGCCGGAGGAGGCCGCTCTCGCGCCCCACCCCGTCGCGCGCAGGCCCACGCCACTGGGGCCAATCGCCGGCGGAAGCCGCCGCGCCGGCGGGACTCAGAACGGGCGCGATTGAGAGGCACAGACAAAGTGACGCGACGGCGGTTAGCAATCGTGACTTCACGGTTCTTCTCCTTTGCGACTGTCTTAAAGTCGGTTCACTCGTGGCGCAGCGCGACCAGCGGATCGACTTTCGCCGCGCGCCGCGCCGGGACGTAGCAGGCCATCAGTGCGACGGCGATCAGCAAGACGGGCACGCCGACGAAGGTGACGGCGTCGGTCGGGCCGACGCCTAACAACATGCTCGCGAACACGCGCGTCAGGGCGAATGCGGCCAGCAGCCCCAGCGCGATGCCGGCGAGCGCCATCCGCATCCCCTGGCCGACGATGAGCCGCACCACGTCGAGCAGGCGCGCGCCGAGCGCCATCCGCACGCCGATCTCGTGCGTGCGCTGGCTCACCGCGTAAGTCATCACGCTGTAAAGCCCCATCGTCGCCAGCACCAGCGCGAGAACGCCGAACGTCAGGGCCAGCTCGGCCGCCACGCGCGGCCCCCAGTACGCCAGCGCCAGGTTCTCTTCGCCGACCATGACGCCGAACACCGGCAGGCGCGAGTCCATCCGCGCGATCTCGCGGCGCGCGCCCTCCACCACCGACTGCACGTCGCCCGCCGCGCGCGCGCCGACGAGCACGGTCATCACCCCGCGCGGGTGCTGGTAGACCGGCAGGAACATGTGCGGCTCCGGGTCTTTGTACAGCGAGCGGTAGCGCCCGTCCTTCGCGACGCCGACGATCTCCATCAGCGGCGTGCCCTGCGCGAAGCGGAAGCGCTTACCCAGCGCGTGCTGCTCGCCGCCGAAAAAGCGGCGCGCGAACTCCTGATTAACGATCACGACGCGAGGCCCCGCGTCGTCGTCGCGATCCGTGAAGTCGCGCCCCGAGACGAGCGGCGTCCCCGCCGTCTCGAAGTAGCGCGGCGACACGAAATTGCAGTCGGCGCTCGTGCCCTCGTTCGGCGGCGGGTCGGCCTCGCCCTCCCGCACGATGGGGCCGCGCGTGTTGTGCGCGACGGCGAGCGGCATCTCGTCGATCAGCGCGGCCGAGCGCACGCCCGGATGCCACCCGACGCGGCGCAGCAGCTCCGGGAACAGTCGCCCGGCGATCTCCTTGTCGTCGTAGCCCAGCGCCCTGGGGTTGATCATCATCGTGACTAGGTTCTCGGTCTCGAAGCCGGGATCGGTGCGGCGCACCTGATCGAGGCTGCGGATGAAGAGGCCGGCGCAGATCAGCACGACGATTGAGATCGTGACCTGCGCGGCGACCAGCGCGCCGCGCAAATCCAGGCGACTGCGGCCACGGGACGATCTCAACGCAGCGCCTTTGATCACGGCGACCAGATCGCTCCGCGAGGTCAGCAGCGCCGGGGCCAGGCCGAACAGCACGCCGGTCAGCAGCGAGATCAGCAGCATCCACCTGAGCACGTAGCCGTCCGGCGCGAAGTCCAGACTGATGGGGTAGGGAACCGGCGGAAAACTCATCAGGATCGCCGGCCCCCCCCAGTAAGCCAGCACACAACCCAGCGCGCCGCCGAGCAGCGCCAGCAGCAGGCTCTCGGTCAGGAGTTGACGGACGACGCGCCCGCGGCTCGCGCCGAGCGCCAGCCGAATCCCGATCTCCCTGGCGCGCGTGACGGAGCGCGCCAGCATCAGGTTCGCCACGTTGGCGCACGCCAGCAGCAGCACCAGACCCGACATGCACAGGCCCAGGAAGACGCCGTACCTCATCGGTTCGGTGGCGGCCTCGTAACGACCGTCGAGTTCCGTCCTGAGTTGGATTCTGGTGCCGGCGTTTTCGAGCGGGTGGAGCTTCGCGAGGTTGTCAGCCGCCAGATTCAGATCCGCCTCGGCCTGCCGCATAGTCACGCCGGGTTTCAGACGCCCGTACAGGCTGAACACCGCGTAGCCGCGATCCGTCTCCCACCCGGCGCGCCGGCCGAACTTCTGCGACATCGACAGCGGCACCCAGAACCCTTTGCGGAGGTAGAACGCCCCGCCGAGAAACGACTCCGGCATGACCCCGACGACTGAGAACGGCTGACCGTTCAGGTAGATCGTCTTACCCAGGATTGCGGGGTCGGCGTTGTAGCGCCGCTGCCACAGCGTGTGGCCCAGCACGACAACCGGGTGAGCGCCCGTCGCCCGCCCCTCTTCCGGCAGGAAGCCGCGCCCGAGCAGGGGCCTGACGCCCATCACGTCGAAGTAGTTGGCGCTGACCAACTCACCCCAGGCTATCTCCGCGCGCTCACCGTCGCCGCCGCCGCGGCTTTCGGCATCGCTGATGCCGGCCGAAGTTTCCGACCAGGCGCAGAGGTCGGAGAAGCTCGTGCCCTGTTCGCGCAAGTCCGCGTAGTTCGCGTAAGAAAACTTCCCCCAGACTTGCGCGTCAGTTTTCCTGCCCCAGTACGGGATCACCATCTCCTCCGGCCGTTCCGCTGGCAGCGGCCGGAGGAGGAGTCCTCGCACCGCGCTCAGGATGGCCGTGTTGACGCCGATCCCCAGCGCCAGCGCCAGCGCGGCCACCGCCGTGAAGCCGGGTTGCTTCGCTAACATCCTCACGCCGTAGCGCAGATCGCGCAGCAGGTCGTCGAGCCAGCGCGTGCCGCGGGCGTCGCGGCACATCTCCTTCACCTGCTCCGGGCCGCCGAGGGCGAGGCGCGCCTGCCGCCGGGCCTCTTCGGGAGATAACCCCCGCGAGATCAGATCGGCGGCGTGCTCTTCCAGGTGGAACAGCAACTCCTTGTCGAGCTGCTCCTCCATCCTCCGCGCACGCCAGAAGCGGGACCACCAAGTCATCACGCACCTTCCTCGGTCATTTTGAGGATCAGGCCGACGGCCTCGGCCAGCCGTTGCCACCCCGCAGCCTCCGCTTCGAGCTGCGCCCGCCCTTTCCGCGTCAGGCGGTAGAACTTGGCCTCCCGGCCCGTCTCGGTCGCCTTCCAGTCGGCCGCCAGCAGGCCGCGGTTTTCGAGCCGGTGCAGCGCCGGGTAGAGCGACCCCTGCGGGACTTGGACCACACCTCGCGACGCCTGATCGAGGCGCTGCGCGATGGCGTAACCGTGAACCGGGCCGAGCGCGACGACTTTCAGGATCAGCAGATCCAGCGTGCCCTGCGGAAGATCGGATTTCGTTTGCGTCATTGATGTTACCTCGTACTTCTACACATTAAACGAGCATATGTAGAAGTACAAGGTATGGGCTAATACGGCGGCTGTCGGGAAAAAGTTCTTACGCGGAATTGCCGAACACACTTTAATGTCAGGGGCGGATCAGTTCGGCCAGCCCTGGATGAGGCGCTGAAGGGTTGAATGGATCGACGAGAGGGCCGGCGCATGACTCTGCTGCGTCGGCCCTCTCTCTATCTATCCGCATCCGCGTCTCAGGGCAGCGAAGTGCGGCCGGGTTCGGCAATTCCATCTCGTTCCAGAGACGCCACGCTGCCTCGCGCGCGTGTGGCGTCCACCGGCGAGCCTGACGCCCCCTCGCCGCCTCCGCGCCCTAACCCGCCGCCGGCGCGATTCAGATTCGCGCCCGGCTCGTTAAGAAAAGCGCATTGCCCTCGTTATGCTTATTACGCGAATCGAAACGCGCGCCCTCAAGTCAGAACCCTTAGAAAATACTGTGAACGAGGAAGTAAAGATGACGTCTTCACGGTTTCAGGGTGGCCTAAAAATCAATGCGGGACGCGACCCTTTACCGCGTTGGCCCGTGCGCCACATGTGATGCGGCCCGTCGCGTCCGCCGGCAGGCGCGCGCGCATCTGCGCACGGAGTCGCGCGAGATCCTCCGGCGTCATCGCCGCGAGTTGTGGGCCGACGCTCGGCCCCCCGATGACAGTCGCCCAGTAGTCGTCGAAATCGGCGAACGTCCGTCGCACGTTGATCTCACGGGTTTCGACCGACTCCAGGCCCGCGCCGGCCCACAAGTCCCGCATCGCGTCTGTTCGAGACGCGCCGGGGTTGGGAGGCACCGGAACAGCCACGCCCAGCCCGCGCATCTCAGCCTGCAACGCCTCGTAAGGGAAGCCGCCGCCTTCCATGTCCCACGCGTAGGCCGTGACGGTGCCGCCCGGGCAGACCACTCGCGCCATCTCGGCGACGCCGCTTACGGGGTCGGGGACGAAGAAGATCACCAGCGGCATGACGGCCGCGTCGAACGTGTCGTCGGGGAAAGGCAGCGCCATCGCGTCGCCCTGACGAAACTGTGCGACGCGCGCCGCGGGTCGCGTGCGGGCGTAGGCGAGTTGTCCCTCGGACGGGTCTATCCCCTGTACAGAGGCCGGCGCACACCGCTCGACGAGCATCTCGGTAAAGGCCCCGTTGCCGCAGCCCACGTCGAGCCAGCGCAAGCCCGATTCAGGGGCGAGCCAGCCGAGGAAAGTTTCACCCGCGAGCCGGCTCCACTCTCCCATGTATCGTTCGTAGGCGGCCCCGTCGTCGAAGCGGATTTGGTCGGTCACCATTAGTGTTTACCCTTGGTCGGGCTACCTGCGAAAAGTGGTGGTATGTCGCGGCGTCTCGTGCCGCCTAATGCCTGGCGTGGCGGCGCGCACGGGAGGTTAATTGTAAGAGGCGAGTTAATTGCGCGTCCGCCGGATGCCGCTATCAGGGTGCGCCTACCGCAGCACAGGCCCCGGAAGGGCGCGGTGGATGAGCTGACGAGCGGATTATAGCCGAGAAGCGATTGCCGCAAACACGACCGTCAGGGTGCCTGACCTCACGCCCCTTAAAGACGCCATTCCGGCCGTGCTTTTTTTTCATGAACGTGCCACGAACCGTCGCTCCCGCGATCCGCATCCTGCTCATCCCGGCAACGTATATGTCTGTTATGGACGCCAGCGTGATTAGCCGTCACCGCAGGTGTTCGTTGAAGAATTCAAGTGTGCGGGCCCACGCCAGCTTAACGGCCGGCTCGTCGTAGCGCGGCGTCGTGTCGTTGCGGAAGCCGTGCTGCTGGCCCTCGCACATGTGCGAGGCGAACACCTTCTTGTTGGCCTTGGGCGCTGCCTCGTAGGCGGCGATGCCCTCGTTGATCCGCCGGTCGTTGCCCGCGTAATGCAGCAGCGGCGCGAAAATCTTAGGCACATCGTCCGCACCCGCCTGGCGGCAATAGTCGCCACGAAAGAATTTAGAGGCCGACGCCGCCCCCGGGCCGCGACAAGTCCTACTACAGTAGTTGACATCGCAGGCGGGCCGGGGGTATCATCCGGACTCTAATCCTACTATAGTAGGGGACGGCTATGAAAAAGAAGAAAAACGTAGAACTCGGGGAGCGCGAACTCGACATCATGCAGGTTCTGTGGCGGCTCGGCGAGGCCACGGTGACGGAGGTTCATGCCGAGTTGATAGCTCAGGGCGGCAGCGTCGCCTACAACACAGTCCAGACCATGCTCAACCGCCTGGAGGGCAAGCGTCTGGTCGCCAGGGACAACTCCGAACGCGCTCACAAGTACTACCCCCTGATAAAGGAGCCGGCC
The DNA here is from genome assembly GCA_035295985.1 of Pyrinomonadaceae bacterium. GTDB lineage: Bacteria > Acidobacteriota > Blastocatellia > Pyrinomonadales > Pyrinomonadaceae > JAIVGV01. The sequence goes on from DATHBT010000153.1 coordinate 15,232, forward strand.
GTCGTCGGCAGCGCGATCCGCCGCCTGACAAATCGCTTCTTCAAGGGTTCGCCGGAAGCGTTAACCACTCACCTGATCGAGGAGAACCTCAGCGCCGAACAACTTGAGCGCATACAGTCTCTCATCGACGCGCACCGCCGCGGGAAGTCAAGGAAATGATCGATTACTCCGGCGCGGCATCATCTGCGATCAGCCTTGCCATCAACCTGACTGTTGTCGGGAGTTTCTTCGCGGCCGGTACTGCCCTGGCCTTCCGGCTGGCGAGAGCGCTGTCGCCGCGCCTACGCTACGTGGTTGCCTTAACCGCGTCTCTCGCCGCCGTAGCCTTACCGATCAATTCGACACTCGTGGGCGCGCGGGAGCCGGCCGCCTTCCCTGTCGCCGCGCTCGCGGAGCCGGGACAACGGCCGACGGCCGCCGATGTCGTCTCGAACCGGGGCGGGGAGGGAGCCGCCGAGAGCGGCGGCAGAGCAGGCTTCGCGGCGGAGGCCGCCACGGTAGTTGGGCGGCCGGATCATGAACCGCCGGGCCGAATACCGTCTCTTCTGAGCGCCTTCATTCGTCGCTCGGCGGAGAGTGGGGCGGGCGTGGGGTTCTTATACCTCTGGACTTTCGTTGCCGTTGTTCTCCTCGGCCGGGAGACGTTCGGGTACATACACCTCGCAAGGTCACGCGGGGCCTGGCGCCCGGCCGGCCCGGAGGTGCTTAGCGAACTCAGGTGGCCTGACGCCTACCCGCTTTTCATCAGCGAGAGTGAAGGCCCTTACACGGTGGGGTTTTTTCGCCCCGCTGTGGTGATGCCTGCCCGCCTGCTCGGAGACATCTCACTTGACGAGGCCCGTCTGATCGCACGCCACGAACTGGCGCACGCCCGGTGGCGCGACCCGCTGATCAATGCTTTCCTGCGCGTCATCCGCGCAATTTTATGGCCCAGCCTGCCGCTGTGGTTTCTCGTCCGGGCCGTCCGCGTCGAGCGCGAAGCGGCTGCCGACTTCTCCGCAGTCGCAGAGTCCAGCCGCGATGACATCGAAGGCGCGGCCACCGAGTACGCGGCGCTGCTGGTTCGAGTGGCTCGGCTGTCCGGTGGCAGCAGGGCCGGGAGCGGGAGGTATCACCGGGCGGCGACGGCGGCGGGGGAGCGTGTCGATCTTGAGAGCCGCGTCAGTCGCCTGTTGCTGTTCTCTTCGCGGACGACCCGCGCCCGCCTGTCGCTGGCGGCGCTGGCTCTGACGGCCGCCGCCTGGGCGTCAATCTCTCCGCCCGTCGAGGCCCGACCCGGCTCAGTCGCACGCGATTCAAAGACCGCCGACACCGCGGCGGCCGTGGGGGACGAGGCGTCTCCGGCGGGGCAGGAGTCCGGCGTACGCACCACGGCCTCTCAGAATGTATTCCCGGCAACAGCAGGTAAGAACCCGCGCCTGACCTCCGGCGAGTGGTTAATCAGAAATGACCCTGCGCGAGAGGCGGCGGAGTCGGCGACGACGGCGCAGCCGGGTGCCGTCCGAGGAGATGATCAAAATATCGTCGGGCGCGCGTTGACGCCGCCCGGCGCGCGGTCGGGCGTGGGCGAGGCGGATCAGGACTTCGTGAATGAGATGGCGGCTCTCGGGTACGCGAGGCTTTCCCCCCAACAACTCGCCGCGATGAAAGCTTACGGCGTGAGCGCGTCGTATGTCGCGGAGATGGCCGCCTCCGGCTACGACAAGCTGGCCGCCGACGCGCTCATCAATTTTCGCCTGCTCGGCGTCAGTTCGGCCTACGTCGGCGAGATGGGCCGGCTCGGTTACAGCGCGCTGCCGCCCAACACCATGATCGACTTCCGCCTTTACGGAGTCAGCCCTGCATACGTCAACGAACTCGCATCTTTGGGGTTGTCTAACCTGCCCGCCGGGAAACTCATAGCCTTCCGCAGGGCGGGGATCGACGCCGGGTATATCAAACAGATCAGGTCTGGTCTTGAGGGCGAACTCTCTAGCGACCATCTCCTGGCCTTACGAAGGCTGGGCGTCACCGGAGGGTACGTCAAAGATCTCAAAGCGCGCGGCGCAGAGAATCTCACGGCCGGCGGGGTCATAGACGCGCTCACACAACGAGTAGCCGCCGGAACGTCACCCCTTCGAAGAGGACACGAACAATGAATAGGTTAAACATCGGACTCTTACTGCTTTTGTGTTCGGTTTGCGCCACGCCTTGCCCGGCGCAGGGAGCGGCCGTCGGCGGCGGCGGACAGTCGCCACCCCGGCCCGCGGACACGCGCGACGCGATGACGGGCGAATGGGCGGCCGAATTCAGGCCGGACACGGGCGCCGTCCACCTGATGATCCACCGCCGCGTGGGCGCCAAGGGGAGCGACAAGAGGTACTTTCAGTTATCGCTGTACCGCCTGGAAGGGCTTTCGCGAGTGCTGCCGATCCGGGACGGCTCGAAGCTCGAATTCCGGATTACGCGCGACGCGGGCACGTTCCTTTTTCAAGGAGTGTTCCGGGGCGGCGACGGAGCGGGCACCTACCAGTTCACTTACAACCCCGACTTCGTCGCCAGAATGAGAGAGTTCGGTTACGGGGAGATCGCGCCCGAGGATCAGTTTCTGATGGCCGTCCACGACATCGGCGTCTCACTCGCGCGCGATTTGAGGGAGTTGAAAGGCCGCAGCGTGCCGCTCGACGAACTCATCCAGATCGGGCGCGGCGGGGTCAACTCCGATTACGTCCGGGGGCTGAGGGATTCCGGCGTCGAGCCGGTGTCGGAACGGCAACTGGCCGAGATGCGCCGCCACGGGGTGAGCGAGAGTTTTATCAGAGAGCTTCAGGCGCTGGGATATGAACGCCCGTCGGCCGACGATCTGATCAGGGCGCGGATGATGGGCGTCACCGTGGCCTTCATTAAAGAGATGGAGGCGCTGGGCTACAGGCAGCCGCCGCTCGGCAAACTCGCCGACATGAGGATGCATGGGATCACGCTCGATTCCATCAGAGAACTCGAAGCGATGGGCTACGGGAGGCCGACCATAGATCAGTTGTTAGGGATGAAACTGTTCGGGGTCACGCCGGGCTTCATCAGGGCAGTCGAATCCGTCGGCTACCGTGGACTCACGATTGACCTGCTGGGCTGCCTGCGCATTCAGGGGATAACCGCGGACTACCTCAAGCAGGCCACGGACGGCGGGCGAAAGCGGGTGTCGCTGAGGGAACTGGTCAGGCTGAAAAACCCGAACGGCCGGAGTAAAGGCTCCTGCGAGCTGCAAGTGTTCCCCGACCGCGTGCCCGACTAGGGCGGCCGGCCGTCACCGCCGGCCTTCGGCTAATCCGCAAGGAAACATATTCCTATGAAACTTAAGCCGTCTTTGATGGCGCTGCTCTGCCTCGTCTCGAACCCCGGGGCCTTCTGCGGCCAGGCCGCTTCCGATCACAGTAAGACCGCGCCGGCAGTCGCGTTCGTAGGGGTTAACGTCGTCACCGCAGACCGGGGGCAGGTTTTAGAAGATCAGACGGTGGTCGTGCGCGGCGAGCGGATCGCCGAGGTCGGGCCTTCGGCGAAGGTGAGAGTGCCGGCGGGCGCCCTGCGGATCGGCGCGAGGGGCAAGTACCTGACGCCCGGCCTGGTGGACATGCACGCTCACCTGAATTCTCCGAAAGAGCTGCCGCTCTACCTCGGCAACGGCATCACGACCGTTTACAACCTCAACGGGCATCCCGCCCACCTGAAGTGGCGGGAAGAGATTAAGCGGGGCGCGATGGCCGGGCCTAACATCTACACCTGCGGCCCGACGATCCGAGTCCTGAACAATGCAGGGGACGCCCGGCGCATCGTCGGGGAGCAGCACGGGGCCGGCTACGACTCGATCAAGATTTACAACTGGGTGCCGAAGGGGGCGTACGAGGCTCTGATCGAGGAAGCAAGGAAGCGTGGCATGCTCGTCGTCGGGCACATCGCGCGCGAGCCGGGCTTTGAAGGGACTCTCCGGGCCGGGCAGGCGGTGGCGCACGCGGAAGAGTTCGTTTACACCTTCTTCGACAACAAGGTTGACGACGACGGCCGCCTCCCTGAGGCCGTCCGCAAAACGCGGGAGGCGGGCGTGCCGGTCATCGCAACCCTGGTGGCGTTCGATCACATCATACGCCAAGCCGAAGACCTGCCCGCGCTGCTCGCCGCGCCGGAGACGAAGTATCTGGCGCCGTGGGTGAGGGACGAGTGGGGCCCCGGAAAGAATCTTTACCAGAGGAGGTTCGCCAACCCGGAGAGCATCGCCTACCTGAACAAATCCCTGGCGCTGCAAAAAAAGTTCCTCAGGGAGTTGCACCGGGCCGGGGGCAAAGTCCTGACCGGGACCGACGCCATGAACATGGGGGTGGTGCCCGGCTTCTCCCTCCACGAGGAGTTGCGGAACCTGATCGGGATCGGATTCACGCCGCTCGAAGCTCTCCGGGCGGGTACGCTGTACCCGGCGGAGTTCCTAAGCCCCGCGGGGAAGTTCGGGACGGTCGCCGCAGGGAAGCGCGCCGATCTGGTTTTAGTGGACGCCAACCCGCTGGAAGAAGTTTCGAGGATGTCCGACCCCGCGGGCGTGATGGTTCGCGGGCGCTGGCTCCCGCGGGCCCAGCTTCGCCGGATGCTCGGCGAGGTGCCGGCCGGTTACGCGAAAGAAGTGGCCTTCGTCAAAAATAATCTCGTGAGGGAACCGTCGCGCGCCCTGCGCTACTTAGCCGATAACGATCCCTTCAATAACTTGTCGAATAAAGCCGGCGCGGACATCGTCCTCGAACGCGGGGTGGATGAGTTCAGGAAGTTACACCGCGCGGCGGCGAGGGCCGAGCCGCGGGCCGCCATCGCACGGGAAGACTACGTCAACTCCTTAGGCTACCGGGTGCTCCCGCTTGATAGGAAAAAGGCCATCGAGCTTTTTGAATTTAACGTGCAGTCGCACCCGAAATCCGCGAACGTGTACGACAGCCTGGCCGAGGCATACGCGGCGGACGGGAGGCACCAGCTCGCCATAAAATATTATGAGAAGGCTCTGGAAGTTGACCCTAATTACCCCAACGCCAAGGTCGCGGCCGAAGTGATCAAGAAGCTGAAAGATGAAGAAGGCGCTCGGCGGCCATAATGCCTGGGCAGACAAAAGTTTTGCGTTGCACAACTGTCACCGCTTCCTCGGCTGGCAGGACACGATACTGCTGAACCGCGGCTGGCACTACTTCGAGGACTGCTACGTCGCGGGCCACGTGGACTTCATCTTCGGCGTGGCCGCGGCCTTCTTCGAGCGCTGCCACATCCACGCCCTGCGCGACGGCTACATCACCGCCGCCTCCACGCCGCACGATCAGCCTTACGGCTTCGTCTTCTCCAACTGCCGGATCACGGCCGCGTCGCCCGGAGTCAAAACCTACTTGGGCCGCCCGTGGCGCGATCACTCCGCCGTCATCTACCTCAACACGGAGATGAGCCGCGCAGTCCGCCCCGAGGGGTGGCACAACTGGAACCTGCCGGCGCGCGAGAAAACGGCCCGCTACGCCGAGTACAACAGCCGCGGGCCGGGCGCTGAAGCGCGCGGTCGCGTCGCTTGGGCGCGGCAACTGACGAAGGCCGAGGCCGCGGCGCTGACCCCGGCGAAGGTGCTCGGGGGCGCAGACGGCTGGGACCCGAAGGCCGTGAGGCGTTAGTACGTGGCTCGGCCGCCACGTCATCCTCAAATGCCTGTCGCCCGAGCTGACGGGCAGCGCCCCCGGCCTTGGAACTTATCGCCGGGCAGCTAAGCGACAAGCTGGGTACAAATTGGGATACAGGGGCGGAAAGTAGCCCAAAAAACACTAAAGGCCGCTCGAAAGAGCAGCCTCAAGTGTTGCCACCACGGCAGATAAGTGGCGGAGCCGACGGGGCTCGAACCCGCGACCTCCGACGTGACAGGCCGGCGTTCTAACCAACTGAACTACGGCTCCGCAAAAAGTTCCTCGCGCCAGACGCTCGTGTGCGGCGCTCTCCCGAACGCGGCGCGCACTCGTAAATGGTAGGCACGGCGGGACTCGAACCCGCAACCCCCGCCTTGTAAGGGCGGTCGTCTACCATTGACAGTACGTGCCTCGAAAGCGCTAAACAGTCGCGAGCCCCCCTGCCGAAGCCCGCAAACAACGCGACACGCGCCCGCATCAAAGAACCGTCGCCCGCGCTTGAAGTTTTCCAAACTTGAGCGTGCAGCCATCCTAAGAGATGGGTTGCGGGGGTGTCAAGCAGGGCGGCCGTGATGACACACCTCGGCGACACCATGCCCCCACCACGTTCGGGAACTTTCCGCCCGGGGAGCGTGTGTGAACCCGCGCGGCTGCGGGTTCATAGCAGCCAGACCGGAAGCTCTCCGTCGTCGCGCCGCCCGCCGCCGCGCGTCTCAGGCCGGTCTGCGTGCCGCGTCTCCTGCGGCCCGTCGGGCGGTGGGGCCGGGAGGACTGACGTGGCCTCGGGCGCGTCCGCCGCTCCGGGCGCGTGGCGGCGGCCGACGGGCTTGATGATGACTTCTTCGACCTGTCCGTCGAGTCTGCCGATGACGGGCATCGCGCCGCCCCTTTCTGCCGCGGAGGTTTTACAGCTATCATTGACGCAGCGTTTTCGTCCGCGTCTCGCCCGGAAGTTTAAGCCTATGCCGAACCGTCTTTCAAGAATGAGGCCGCTGCGCCTCGTGCTGCTCATCATCCTGCTGCTCGTCGTGCTGGCGCGGGTCGCGGGCCTCGTCTTCGGACAGGCGCAGGAGCCGGCCGCGCAGCGCCCGCGGCGCGTGCCCGCGCAGAACAACTCGAACAGGCCCGCGGCGAACGAACCCCCGACAGACCGCGCGAGCGGCACGGCCCCGGCCGCGAAGTCCGGCCCCGTCGAGGTGGACGAGGACGACGTGCTGACCGTGGACACGCAGCTCGTGCCCGTGCCCGTCGTGGTGCGCGACCGCGCGGGCCGGCCCGTCGCGAACCTGCGCGCCGAGAACTTCGTCCTCTACGAGGACGGACGGCCGCAGCGCATCAGCAACTTCTCCACCTCGGACGCGCCCTTCGAGGTCGCGCTGCTGCTCGACACCAGCGGCTCGACGCGCGCCGACCTCGGCCTCATACGCCGCGCCGCCAACCTCTTCATCGAACAGCTCCGCAAGGGCGACCGCGTCGCCGTCGTCTCCTTCAAGACGATCGAAGAGGGCGGCGAGAAGCGCGCCGGGGTCGAAGTCAACAGCCCACTGACGGACGACCGCGGCCGGCTCGAAGAGGCCATCGAGAAGATCGGCACGAGCAACGGCACGCCGCTCTACGACGCGCTCGAACGTGTCGTCAAAGAGGTCTTCCGCGAGCCGCCGCGGGAGGGGGCCGAAGGGCGACGCGCGCTCGTCGCGCTGACCGACGGGGTGGATTCGACGAGCATCGCCGAGTTCGAGGAGGCGCGCGCTCGGCTGCGCCAGTCGGGCGTGTTCGGCTACTTCATCCAGGTCAACACGGAGGAGTACGTCGAGGAGCGCCTGCTGCGCGACTGCCGCGACCGCGGGCAGTTGGGCCTCTCGAAGGTGCAGTTGGAGCGATACCGCCGCGCCTTCGCCTCGAAGGCCGAGGCGGCCGACTTCTCGAACTTCTGCCAGATGGGGCCGTTCGAGCGCATGCACATCAGCCGCGCCCTCTACCGGATGGCGCGCGCCGAGATGCAGGAGCTGGCGCGCGACACGGGCGGGCGCACCTTCCCCGCCACCGATCTGCGCGACGCCCGCCGCGCCTTCTCCCAGGTGGCCGAAGAGATCGGCAAGCTCTACAGCCTCGGCTACTACCCGACCAACAAGGCCCGCGACGGCCGCTTCCGCGCCATCCGCGTTGAAGTCAAGGGCCACCCCGGCGCGCAGGCCACCGCGCGCGAAGGCTATCAAGCTCCGAAGAGTTAGAGGTCTGCTCCATGGCTATACCGCGCGTTTTTATAAGTTCTACTTTCTATGATCTAAGGCAAGTTCGCGAGGACATCGAACGATTTGTCCGTGAGCTTGGATATGAACCTGTAAGAAATGAAACAGGGAATATCCCTTATGGCAAAGAAGAGCGTCCTGAGGCGTATGCTTATAGAGAAGTGGAGTTGTGCGATATTGTCATTTCCATTATCGGCGGTCGATTCGGTACTGAATCCCAACAAGATCAACCTTACTCGATATCTCAGAAGGAACTTCGAACCGCGCTTGATCGAGGAATACAGGTTTTTATCTTTATCGACAAAAATGTTCTGGCTGAGTTTTCAACTTATCAGTTGAATAAAAATAACGAGAGTACAAAGTACCGCTATGTAGATAACGTAAAGATTTATCAATTCATAGAAGAAATTCACAAACTGCCGCGAAATAACCCGATAGCTCCTTTTGAAACCTCAGCAGATATTGTCAAGTATTTGAGATTGCAGTGGGCTGGTCTGTTCCAAAGGTTCCTAGAAAATCAGCAACGTATGTCTGAGCACAAAATACTTGAAGAGATGAATACAGTGGCAGGCACTTTAAGACAGCTTGTTGATTTTTTGACGGAAGAAAGAAGAAATAAAGATGATGCCATTCAAAGCATCCTTCTGGCGTCTCATCCAGCTTTTAGAAGATTCGCCGAAGTAACCTCTACTACGTATAGAGTGTATTTCACAAACAGGCCTGAACTGTATGACTGGCTCGCCGCTCGTGGATTTAAATCCATATCAACAGCAAACTCGGATGGCTCATCGTATGATGAATTCAGCAGGCTAGGTGAAAAGGGAAATACACAGACATTGAAGTTTGTTGCAAATATCTTCGATGAAAATGGAAAGTTGAAGATTTTCACTGAAGATGAGTGGAATGATGCTTGGGTTTGGGTAGAAGAAGTTATTGACGATGATGATATTCCGTTCTAGTTCCTAACAGTTTACAGGTACTCATCATGATGAATGAGAGAGAGACATTTAATAGAGTAATAATAGTCGTCCTCGACAGTCTCGGCTTCGGCGCGATGCCGGACGCGGCCGATTGGGGCGACGCGGGCGCGGACACCATCGGGCACATCTGCGCGTCGCGCGAGGTCAGACTGCCGAACCTGCGGGCGTGGGGTCTGGGGAACGCGAAAGAGTTGCGCGGCGTCGCGCCCGTCGAGAACCCGCGCGGAAGTTACGGCCGCTGCGCGATGCGCTCGAACGGGAAGGACACGACGACGGGCCACTGGGAGATGGCCGGCATCGTCCTTGAGAAAGCCTTCCCGACTTACCCGGAAGGCTTCCCGCCCGAGGTCGTCGAGCGTTTCATCGCGGAGGCGAGTGTGCCCGGCATCCTGGGGAACTTCCCGGCGTCGGGCACGGAGATCATCAAGGAGCTGGGCGAGGAGCACGTCAGCACGGGCAAGCCCATCGTCTATACCTCGGCCGACTCGGTCTTCCAGATCGCGGCGCACGAGGAGATCATCCCCGTAGAGCGGCTTTACGAAATCTGCGAGGCGGCGCGGCGCATCCTGAGAGACGAGCACGAAGTCGGCCGCGTCATCGCGCGCCCCTTCCTCGGCGCGCCCGGCTCTTTCTACCGCACGGAGAACCGGCACGACTACGCCGTGCCGCCGCCGCGCGAGAACCTCCTGCCGCTGCTCTCGGACGCCGGATTGGACGTGACCTGCGTCGGCAAGATCGCCTCGATCTATGACTCGGTCGGCGCGACCCGCGACCTCAAGGCGAAGAACAACGACCAGTCAATCGACCAGACGTTGCGCGCCCTCTCGGACGACGCGCGCGGCCTGCTCTTCGTCAACCTCGTCGATTTCGACATGCTCTACGGCCACCGCCGCGACGTGGAAGGCTACGCGCGCGCCCTCGAACACTTCGACGCGCGCCTGCCCGAAATCGAAGCCGCCATGCGCGGCACGGATCTGCTCGTCCTCACGGCCGACCACGGCAACGACCCGACCTTCCGCGGCACGGATCACACGCGCGAGTACGTGCCCCTGCTCACCTACGGCCGCCGCGCGCGCGCGGGCGTTAACCTCGGCACGCGCCGCTCGCTCGCAGACATCGGCCAGACCGTCGCCGACAACTTCGGCCTCCGCCTCGCCGAGGGCGAGAGCTTCCTGTCGTCGCTGGCAGCCTGAGCTTTCGCCGCAAAGTCTATTCGCGATTCGCCCGGCCCGCACGCGGCGCGGCGAGGTGAAAAAGTTGGACGGCGTCGTCACCTTTCTGATCGCTGCGGCCCTCGTCTTCGGGCTGTTCGTCGCTCTCACCATCTTCGCCAAAGAACTGGTCGGCTACGTCCGCTCGCGCACGAAGGCACGGGCGCGTAAGACGGCCGCCCCGTCTCCTCATGCCAAGCCGCGCCGCACGGACGGCGAGCACGCGGCCGGTGCGCGCGGCGACTCGGCGCTCACGCACGACGCGCTCCACGCCGGCCACGCCTCGGCGGCTGCCACACACGCCGCCGGCGACACGTCCGGCGCGGGCGAGCCTTCGTCCGCCTCGTGGGGCGAGGCGGGCGGCGGCTACGAAAGCTCTTCGTCAGACGGCGGCGGCGATTACGGGGGCGGCGACTTTGGCGGCGGTGGCGGGGGCGGCGGCTGGTCTTGAGAGTGGCGAGGCGCGCGGGCGGCGTCGGAGAAGCTCACGCCCTCGCGAAGAGGATGCCCGTGGCGACGGCCGCCAGCGCGGTGATTACCGTCGCGAGAATCGACCGGCCCAGGCCGTGGTGATCGCCGCGCCGCCAGAGCCTCCCGAAAAACTTCCGGCCGAAGAAGAGGTGCGCCAGCGCGAGGCAGTGCGAGGCTAGCGCGAGCGTGTAGAGGCGGTGCGCGAGCAGGCGGTTAGGCACGGCGCCCGCGAGGTCGGCCGGCGTCCAGAGCTGGTAGAGGACGGGGTTGTAGAGCGCGTTTGTGAAGCCGAGGTTGAGAGAGTAGATGAGCATGCCGCAGGCGGCGAGGGCGGCCACGTAGGCGAGGTGCTTTTCGCGCAGCAGGACGTTGAGCGCGGCCGACGCGGCGATCATGAAGACGACGCCCGGCAGGAGTATGACGAACGCGGCCGTGAGGTACGGGCCGGCTTCGACGGGGCCGTGGCCTTTGAAGAGTTGCAGCGCGGCGACCGACAGGCAGACGAGCGCGACGAGCGAGAGCGAGAGCAGCAGCGTCGCGGCGAGCTTAGAAAGTATCAGCGAGTAATCCGGCGCGGGCGCGCTCCACAGCAGCGGCTCGACGCGCAGCTCGCGGTCGCGGTGCATCGCCTCGCCCGTGTAGAAGACGGCCGCCGCGAAGAGGAAGAGCAGGAGCGTGTCGGCCGCGCGCGCGGCGTAGGCGGCCGAGTAGGAGACCGCGCCGGCCGCGACGCCGAACTCGGCCAGGGAGACGAGGGACAGCAGCACCGCCGCGGGCACGACGATGACGAGGCTGCGCTCCGCGCGCAGCAGGCGGAACTCGGTCGCGAGCGCGGCGGCGAACTGGCGCGCGCCGGCCCGGAGACCTCCTTCGGACAAATGTACGCGCGGAATCCCGACGCGCGCCGCGCCGCCCGCCCTAGCGCCGCGCGCCGCAACGTCACCCGGCGCGGCCTCGTAGCCCGTAGCGTCACGCGCGTTCTCGTCGCGGGCCGTCCCGGCGAGTCCTCGTCGTTCCGAGGCCGCGCCTCCGGCGAGGTCGCCCGTTGCCACTTTCTCCGACGCCCCGCCGCTCACCCACCCGGCCGCGTCCGCCAGATCGAGCGTCGTCACTGCGTCGCGGTCGGCGCGCTGGTGCCGCTCGGTCGTCGAGAAGCGCGAGTAGAGGAACGCGAGGCACGCGGCCGTGGCGAGAAGGACGAGGGCGCGGTTGAGCAGCATGTCCGCGTCGTAGCTGACGGCGAGGCTGTTGAAGTAGTCTGCGCTGTGCGCGCGCGGGTTGCCCGTGTACGCGTTCATCAGGAGCGGGTCGGGGAGGACGCGCCAGCGGCGGGGCAGCCCGCGCGCCGAGACCTGCAAGCCGATGTAGAGCACGTAGAGGGAGGTGACGAGGCCGTAAACCAGCTTGACGCTGCGCGAGAGCGTCCCCGCGGCGAAGCAGACGGCGGCGAGCAGCAGGCTCGGCGCGGCGGTGAAGAAGAGGAAGTGTTTGAAGTAGGGCGCGAAGCGCGCGGGCAGCGCGACCATGCCGTCGCGCGCGAAGGGCTGGAGCGCGAGGAGCATCAGCGGGAAGCAGAACTGGCAGCAGAGCAAGACGAGGTAGTTGCCGAAAAATTTCCCCAGCAGGTATTCGGCGCGCGAGAGCGGCTTCGAGAAGATGAGCGGGTCGATGCGCGTGCGGTAGTCGCGCACGACGGGGTCGCCCATCAGCAGCGCGACGAAGAAGGGCGTCGTCATGAAGGTGAAGCCGATCAGGCAGCGCAGGATGTAATAATCGCTGTTGACGGCCCAGCCGTAGCGCGTCGCCGCGCCCCAGCCCCACCACAGCAGGGCGTTGGCCGCGAAGAGCGCCGCCATCACGTAAGGCGCGACGCGGCGGCGGTTATAGAGCAGCTCTGCGCGGACGACCGCGCGGAAGTTCGCGAAGGCGGAACCGCCCCGCGCCGCCTCCGTCAATGCGAACTCGGCGGTCAATTCAGCCTCCCCGGCCCGGCCGTCAGGCTGAGGTAGTAGTCTTCGAGCGTAGGTTGAGCGGGCGCGAACTCTTCCGACGGGCGCGCGCCCGGCGAGAGGACGCGCACGCGCACGCGCCCCTCGAACGCCTGCCGTGAGATGACGCGCAGACTCGTCTTGAAAGCCGCGCCGCGTGCGCGCTCGACCGTGGCCTCCCAGACGGAGCCGGCGACTGAAGCTAACGCTTCGCGCGGCGTCGCGGAGGCGACGATCTCGCCGCGGCGTATGACGGCCATCCGCGAACAGAGGTTCGACACGTCCGAGACGATGTGCGTGGAGAGGATGACGACCGCCTCGTCGTCGGCGATCTCGGCGAGCAGGTTGTGGAAGCGGACGCGCTCTTCCGGGTCGAGTCCCGCGGTCGGCTCGTCAACGACGAGCAGCTTTTGCCGGCCGATGAGCGCCTGCGCGATACCGAGCCGCTGCCTCATGCCGCCCGAAAACCCGCCGACCTGCTGCGCGCGCTCGGCGGAGAGGTTCACCCTTTCGAGGAGAGCGCCGACGAGCCGCCTTCTCTCCGCCGCGTCGGCGACGCCCTTGAGCCGGGCGAAGTAGTCGAGCGTCTGCTCTGCGGTCAGCGTCGGGTAAAGCCCGAATTCTTGTGGCAGGTAGCCGAGCACGCGGCGCGCTTCCGCCTTGCGCCCGATGAAGTCGAGGCCGCCGACCGTGACCGCGCCAGCGTCCGCGTCGAGCAGCGTGGCGAGGATTTTCATCAGCGTCGTCTTCCCGGCGCCGTTCGGCCCGAGCAGCCCGAACATGCCGGGCGCGACTTCGAGCGAGACGTTGCGCAGCGCCCGGACGCCGTTCGGGTATGTCTTACTGAGTTCTCTGATCGTCAGCATGGGGCGGGCTTTGCGGCCGGCTGCCCAGGATTAAAAGGCGTGTCGGGAGCTTTCGACACCCGCGCGGCCGAAATTGTTCCCGCCTACTGACCGCTGGCTAGTCTTGCGACGGGTCTTTGAGGACGGCGATGTAAGGCAGGTTGCGGTAGCGTTCGGCGAAGTCCAGCCCGTAGCCGACGACGAAGGCGTCGGGGATCGGGAAGCCGAGGTAGTCGATCTTCACCTCGCGCAGCCGCCGCTCGTGCTTGTCGAGCAGGGCGGCCAGCTTGACCGAGCGCGCGCCGCGCGATTCCAGGTTGGCGAGCAGGTAGTTGAGCGTCAGGCCCGTGTCCACGATGTCCTCGACGACGAGGATGTCGCGCCCCTCAATGGGCACGTCCAGGTCTTTGACGATCTTCACCTCGCCCGACGAGCGCGTGCTCGCCCCGTACGAAGAGATCGCCATGAACTCGACGCCGAGCCGCAGGTCGGTCGCGCGCACGAGATCGCTCATGAAGACGAACGCGCCCTTGAGCACGCCGAGGAGCAGCGGGTTGCTGCCCGCGTAGTCGCGCGCGATCTCCGCGCCCATCTGCGAAATGCGCGCCTGAATCTGCTCGGCGGAGAAGAGGGGTTCGAGGTTGGGGTTGCTGAACTCCGACGACTGCGGGGCGGAAGAAGCGGACACGGGCTGAAGCTCTCCTGTCAGAGGTTGTGCGACGAACTTGGAATCGGCGGCGAAACCGGCGGATAATTGCGCCCGCGCCGCGCGCTGCGACATACTACAATAGCCATTAGCCATTAGCCATTAGCTGTCAGCCGCCGCGCCCGGCCGCTTTGAGTCGCATACGTCTGACATCAGGCGATTGAAGGTGCGCCTCGTTCGGCCGAAACTGAAGGGAGACAACGCAACCGTCTGGCTAACAGCTAACAGCTAATAGCCAATGGCTTCTTCCCATGCCTGAAGATCAATCGACCAGAGACCGCGTGCGCGCGCTCGTGCGCGAAGTGCTCGCGCACGCCCTGCCGGAGGACGAGTCGGAGGGCGCGGGTTCGCAACAGGCGGCGCCGCAGCGCGATGAGTCGCGCACCCCTGCCGCGACGCCGGACGGCGAGCGGGCGTCTCCTTCAACGCACGCCGCGCCGGCCCACGCCTCGTCGATCAACGTCACGACGCCGGAGCGCGCGCGCGCCGTCGCCGTCGCGCCCGAACCGGCGCATGGCGGTGAGGCGGAGACGGCCGCGCGCGACGAGTCTTCAAAGTCGGTCATCACCGAGACGGACGTGCGCGACCTGCCCGAAGGCGCGCGCCTGCGCGTCGCAGAGGGCGCGCGCCTGACGCCGCTCGCCGCCGACATCGTCCGCGAGCGAAAGATCGAACTCGTCCGCCGCCAGCCCCGGCGCGGCTCGCGCGCGCACAAAATGATCGCCGTCGGGGCCGACCACGGCGGCTACAAGATGAAGGAGGAGCTGAAAACTTTTCTCGCCGAACTCGGCCACCGGGTGCGCGACTTCGGCACCGATTCGACCGACGCCGTCGATTACCCCGACTTCGCGCACGCGGTTGCCCGCGCGGTCTCCGAAGGCGCGGCCGACTTAGGCATCGTCATCGACGGCGCGGGCGTAGGCTCCGCGATGACCGCCAACAAAGTGCCCGGCGTCCGCGCCGCCGCCTGCTACTCCGAGCGTGTCGCCCGCAACTCCCGCGAGCACAACGACGCCAACGTCCTCACCCTCGGCAGCGGCGTGATCACTTCCGACGAGATGCGCGCCATCGTCTCCGTCTGGCTCTCGACCGAGATCAGCGAAGACCGGCACAGGAAGCGCGTCGCCAAGATCGAGGCGGTTGAACGCCAGTACAGGTGATAAAATCAGGCCATGCCACACTCTAACAATGGCGAACTCGAACACCTCGTAGAGCAGATCACTGACGTGATCGTCGCGCGGCTGAACGGCGACGCGGACGGGCAGGCGCAGATGTGCGGGTGCGGGTCGTCGTGCTTCAACCGCTGCCCGGAGCGGATGCAGCGCGTGGTGGACGCGGGCGCGGCGCGCATCGGGTTGGTGCTCGGCGAGACGGCGTCGGCGCGCGACTGGGCGGGTATGATTGACCACACGCTGCTCAAGCCGGAGGCGAGCGAGGCGGACATACGCAAGCTCTGCGAGGAGGCGGCGCGGCACAGGTTCGCCTCCGTGTGCGTCAACCCGGCGTGGGTGCGCTCGGCCTCGTGCAACCTGCGCGGCTCCGGCGTTCCGGTCTGCACGGTCGTCGGCTTCCCGCTCGGCGCGACGCTCGGCGACGTGAAGGCGTACGAGACGCGCCGCGCGATCTTCGAGGGCGCGCGCGAGGTGGACATGGTGATCAACATCGGCGCTCTCAAGAGCAATGACGACTGCGCCGTCGAGCACGACATCCGGCAGGTCGTGGAGGCCGCGCACGAGTACGACGTGCTCGTCAAGGTGATCATCGAGGCGGCGCTTTTGACGGACGAGGAGAAGGTGCGCGCATGTCTCGCGTCGAAGCGCGCGGGCGCGGACTTCGTCAAGACCTCGACGGGGTTCGCCAAGTCGGGCGCGACGGTGGCGGACGTGGCGCTGATGCGGCAGACGGTCGGCGCGGGGATGGGCGTCAAGGCGGCGGGCGGCGTGAAGGGGATCGAGGACGCGCGCGCGATGCTCGAAGCCGGGGCGACGCGCATCGGCGCGAGCGTCGGCGTCAAGATCGCGCAGGAGGCCGCGGGCGTGAAGACGGCGGCTGGCGCGGCGGCCTACTGAGTCGGCGCGGTCATCACTGCCGAAAGACGGGGCGGGCGTCGGACGAATTAAACGTCC
>DATHBT010000154.1:0-21842 GCA_035295985.1 Pyrinomonadaceae bacterium
CTGCTTGTCCGCCGTCAGCAGCACGCAGAACGACTGGTCGGCCCCGCGCCCGACGCGACCGCGCAACTGGTGAAGCTGCGAGAGGCCGAAACGCTCGGCGTGCTCGATGATCATCAAGGAAGCGTTCGGCACGTCAACACCGACCTCGACGACGGTCGTCGCGACGAGAATCTGAATCTCGCCGGAGACGAAGCGGCGCATCACCTCATCCTTCTCCGCCGGCTTCATCTTGCCGTGCAGCAGTCCGATCTGGAAGTTCGGGAAGACGCGGTCGCGCAGGTGCTCATACATCCGCGTCGCGTCCTTCAAGTCCATCTTCTCTGACTCCTCGACGAGCGGATAGACGACGTAAACCTGCCGGCCCTGCCTGACCTCGCGCTCGACGCCCTTGTAAACTCCGCCGCGCTGATCCTCGCCGCAGACGACCGTCTTGATCGGCGTCCGTCCGGGCGGCAACTCGTCGATGACCGAAACATCCAGGTCGCCGTAAACGGTCATGGCGAGCGAGCGCGGGATGGGCGTGGCGGTCATCACGAGCACGTCGGGGTTGTAGCCGCGCTCGCGCAGCGCCGCGCGCTGGAGGACGCCGAAGCGGTGCTGCTCGTCGATGACGACGACGCCGAGCTTCGCGAACTCGACCGACTCCTGTATCAGCGCGTGCGTGCCGACGCACAAGTTGACTTCGCCGGCCGCGATGTCTGCGTGGAGCCGTCGCTTCTCGGCGGCGCGCAGCGATCCGGTCAGGAGTTCGACGCGGTAGGGCGTGCGGGCGAGGAGGCGTTTGATGTTGCGCGCGTGCTGCTCGGCGAGGATTTCGGTCGGGGCCATGAGCGCCGCCTGGTAGCCGTTCTCGATGACGGCCAGCATGGCTAGGAGCGCGACGATGGTCTTGCCGCTGCCCACGTCGCCTTGCAGCAGGCGGTTCATCGGCGCGTCCGAGGTCATGTCGTCGAGGATGCGCCGGACGCAACGCTCCTGCGCGGCCGTCAGCTCGAACGGGAGAACCTCTGCGAGGCTGCGGCGCACGCGCTCGTCCAACTCGACAACCGCGCCCTTCGGCTCCTTGACGCGCTCGGCGCGGCGGACGGCGAGCGCGAGCGCGACCCAGAAAAACTCCTCGAAGATGAGGCGCAGGTGCGCGGGCGAGCGTGCGATCTCGTAATCTGCGAGCGGCACGTCTTCCGTGGGGAAGTGGATGCGGCGCAGTGCTTCGGCGCGGTTGATCAACTTCTGCCGCGCGACCAAGTCGGGCGGGAGCGTTTCGGGGATCGCCTCGTCGTCGATGAGCGCGAGGACTGCGTGTGTGATCTCTCGCAGACGCTTCGTGCGGAACTCGCCGAGTTTGCGATAGACGGGAACGCGGCGGCCGACGTGGATCGCCGCCAGCGCCGGATCGCCCGCGTCCTCCTCCTCGCCCTCGCCGCCGGCAGAGTCGTCGTCGCTCTCGACGGCGACACTCTCGTCTTCGTCCGCCCCCTCGGCGGGCGTGCGGCTCTTCGTCACGGCTGCGCCGGTATTCCTTGCCGCCGCGTTCTCAAAACCGACTTCGCCGCGTCCCCGCGTCTCCGCGTCGCCCCGCCCGTCCTCTTCGGCAAGCCGGATCAGCGCGTGCTCCGGCGGCGTGAAAGTGCCCGGCAGCATCTCCAGTTCGTCGGGCTTGTTCAGGCGGAGCGAGAAGGTGTTGCGCCGCGCGTCCCACTCCCAGCGGCCGAAGGCGATGAAGCGCGCGCCGCGCTGAAACCGCTGGCGGTTGTACGCGACGATGCGCGCGGCCTGCCGCCCCGAGACGAACCACCAGACGACCACGGGCTTGCCCGTCCGCTCCGTGTCGCCGGCCGTGATCTCGAAGATGAAGAGCGGCGGCGCCTTCGGCCCGCGGTTCTTCCCGACCTGAAAGCCCCCGGCGACGCGCACGTAGAGATCGAGCGAGACCTCAAGCCCGTCGCGCAGATCACTGATGCGCGCGAGGTTCGATCTGTCCTCGTAGCGCATCGGCAAATAGTTCAACAGGTCTTCGACCGTCGCCTCGCCCGCGTCCGACTTGTCGGAAACGGAGGCCAGCGCGAGCGCCAGCCTGCGGGCCGACGGCTGCCCGAAACGCGGGATGCCGAATTTGTGCAGCGAGAGGACTGGGGTGTCGAGCGAGAGGGACATGGGAGCAGGGTGACAAGAAACCGTGACAGGTGACAAGCAAGAAGTTGTTTTGCTTGTCACCTGTCACGGTTTACTTGTCACGGCTTTTAGGCGTTCGTCGTTGCCGTCGCCGCGCAGTGCTGGCGGAAGGCGGCTGAGAGTTCGTCGGCGATCTGGTCGGCGAATTTTTGCTCGATCTGGTGGCGCTCCATCATGTAAACGAGGCGGCCGTCTTTGAAGAGGCCGATCTGCGGCGAGGACGGCGGGTAGGGCGCGAAGTGCTCGCGCGCTTTGGCCGTCGCCTCGATATCGGCCCCCGCGAAGACGGTCACGACGCGGTCGGGCCGCGCCTCGTTCTGCAAAGCCATGACGACGCCGGGCCGCGCGCGACCGGCGGCGCAGCCGCAGACCGAGTTGACGACGACGAGCAGCGTGCCACTCGTGTTTTTGATCGCGTCTTCGACCTGTTCGGGCGTGCGCGTCTCCTCGATCCCGTGGCGCGTCAGGTCTTCGCGCATCGGCTTGATGAGAATCTCTGAGTAAGGCATCTCTTGGTGTCGCTCCTTGCTGTGGTTCTTTCCTGTCTCGACGCGGATCAATTTAACACAGAGACGTGGCGGGAGCGGAAGACCGGCCGGCCCGGCCCGGTGGGCTGCCGGGCGTCGCCTTCGGAGAAGCCCGGCACTTTCACTGAACGGCGGGCGAGGCGGGCCGTACCGAGATGAGGCGCGGGTCTTCGCCGTCGCCCGCGATTGAGACTTTCCAGACGGGCGGCGGGAGGCGGTAGCCGCCCATGCGCTCGGCCCACTCGATGACGATGACTGCGTGCTCCTCCGAGAGCAGTTCGTCGAGATCGACGGCGTGGGCGGCGACCGCGCCCTGCGGCAGGCGGTAGAGGTCGAGGTGGTAGAGCGTGAGCCGACCGCCGTCGTAGCGGTTGACGAGCGTGAAGGAGGGGCTGTTCACCTCGTCAACGTCAATGCCGAGTCCGGCGGCCAGTCCTTTGACGAAGACGGTCTTTCCCGCGCCGAGCGGCCCGCCGAGCAGAACGGTTTCGCCGCCCGCGAGCCGAGAGCCGAAGCGCTCGCCGAGCGCGAACGTTTCGGCCTCGTCGCCCGAAGGCCACTCGCCGGCGGGGAGCTGTTCGACCGCGCCCGCCGCGTCCTCGCGCTCCGCGCCTTCGTGCGCCCTGTCCTGCGTGCGTGCGCCGTCGGTCACGGCCGCTCTCCTTCCGGGTCGAGCGCGCGGACGGCCGCGCCGAGATGTTCGGTGATGTCGGACGCGACCATCGAGCGAAAGCCGCGCGCCGCAGCCGCGAGATCACCCGCCGCGCCGCCGACGTGAACCGCCGCGAGCACGGCAGACAGCACGTCGGCCGCATCTTTGTGTATGCCGCGGGACTGGGCGATGAAGCCTGTGATGATGCCGGTTAGCGTGTCGCCCGATCCGGCCGTGCCGAGTCCGGGGTTGCCGGTCGGGTTGACGAAGACGCGGCCGTCGGGCGCGGCGACGAGCGTCCGCGCGCCCTTCAGGACGACGATCAATCCGTGCGCCGACGCGAAGTCGCGCGCGAGGGCGACGCGGTCAGCCGTCGCATTTATCTCGTCGGCCGCGCCGACGAGCCTTCGCATCTCGCCGAGGTGCGGCGTCAGAACGAGAAGCAACTCCCCCGAGCCGCGCAGCTCAGCGGGCCACGGCGCGAGGCAGTTGAGGCCGTCTGCGTCGATGACGACGGGCGTCGTGCGCCGCCCGACCACGGAACGGACGAATGTTCGGGTCTCTTCGTCGGTCGTCAGTCCGGGGCCGACCGCTACCACGTCGGCACGCTTAAAGAGCCGCGCCGCTTCGTCGAATGCGTTTTTACTGAACGCGCCGCCGGGCGTCTCGGTGAGGCCCGCGGTCATCACCTCCGGCATCACGCGCGCGGCGACGGCGGGCAGGGCCGACGCGGGCGAGGCGACCGTGACCAGCCCCGCGCCCGAACGCATCGCCGCGCGAGCTGTGAGCACGGCCGCGCCGGTCATCCCGCGCGAGCCTGCGAAGATGAGCGCGTGGCCGTGCGTGTTCTTGAAGGAGTCGGGCGCGTAGCGCGTGGCGGCGAGCCACGAGCGCGCGTCGTTGGCTTCGG
Organism: Pyrinomonadaceae bacterium; assembly: GCA_035295985.1. Lineage (GTDB taxonomy): Bacteria > Acidobacteriota > Blastocatellia > Pyrinomonadales > Pyrinomonadaceae > JAIVGV01. Next base: position 4,262 of record DATHBT010000154.1, read on the forward strand.
TGAGGAAGAGTCGCGACGGTGCTTCGGCGACGAGAGAGGCGGGCGAGCCGATACTTGCGACGACAAGTCGCCCATTCAAATGGGACGCGGGCGGAAGCACGTTGGCCGGCTTCGGGGCAGTGAAGGTGACGGTCAGGTCTGCGCGGACGGCTTCGCCGATGGGGTGGGCCGAGTCGGCGTCGAGGCCCGAAGGCACGTCGAGCGAGACGACGAAGGAGCGCGGCGCGCCGGACGCGCGTGCCTCGCGCACGGCAGAGAGCGATGCTACTGCCTCTCGAAAAATTCCTTCGAGCGGTCGCGAGAGGCCCGTGCCGAAGAGCGCGTCCACGAGCACGTCATAGCCGGCGAGTCGCGCCCTCGTCTCCTGCCAATGCGCGCCGCCGTCGGGGCATTCGAGGAAGCGCAGCCGCGATGCCGCGTCGGCCGAAGCGAGCTGGCGGGCGATCTCAAAGTTCGCTCGCGCATCGCCGCACGCCTCGTCAGCCCGGCCGAAAAGTAGAATTTCGACGTGCGCGCCGGCCGTCCAGAGGATTCGTGCGAGCGCGGCCCCGTCGCCGCCGTTGTTGCCGCGGCCACAGAGTATGAGAACCCGTAGATCGGGGAAGGTTTCGGGGAAAAGGGAGGCGACGGCGCGCGCGGAGGCGTCGGCCGCGGCTTCCATCAGCAGCAGGGATGGGACGGCGTGCCGCTCCGTGGTCAGGCGGTCGATTTCGCGCATCTCCGCGGCTGTGACGACTTTCTGCACGCGCCGGATGATAAGGAGGTTCGCACCCGCCGGTCAACGGGCGCGTCGGGCAGGCACGGCCGGGCGCGGTGTATGGCCTTCGTTTTGGGAAAATAAAAAGAGCGCCAGTCCCCGGTTCCCCGGGCCTGCCGCTACTTCAACCGTCCGTCCGTTGTACCTCTCTACAAAAGCCGAATCGCGCCCGAACTCCAGAAATAATTGGCGGGGCTAAAAAATTGCCGAAAAAACGAGACGGGCCGGGTCGCTTTTTGAACGACCCGGCCCGCCCGGACGAGCAACCGCAAGGAGCAAACCGAAAGCTGAAAAACCCTTTAGCGCGTGAACTTTACGCGGCTTTGCGCCGCCTGCGCGCGACGCCCGCCACGCCGGCCAGGCCAGTGCCGAGCAGGATCATCGTGGCCGGCTCGGGCACGGCCGTCTGTGTCCCCGTGAACCCGGCCGTCAGCCGCGCCGACATGCCCGACTGGACGAAGACGTCGGGGATGGTGAGCGTGAACGATCCCGTGCCTGTCTCGTTCGCGAACGTGAAGACCTGCGTGGGCTGGGCGAAGCTGATGTTCACGCCGCCCTGACCGGGGTTTGGCGAAACGCTGCCCGTGATGGTAGCCGTGTAAGTCGCGCCCTGCCCGCCGGTGATGCCCGTCGGGGCCGTAAAGGTGATGTCCAGTCTGAACGTCCCGTTCACGGCTTGGAGATCATCCGTGCTCAGGAAGAACGTCCCCAGCCTGTTGGCGTCGCTGAGGGAGCCGACCCCCAGCGCGGTGGTGCCCGTAAAGGTGTTGCCCTGGAAAGTCAGTTGCGGGACATTGGTGATCGTACCAGCGGTCGTGCCGCTGATGGTCACCTCGTCTGCGAGCGCAACAGTCTGGGCGGCCGTAAAGATCGCGAGCAGCGCAACGCTCATGGCGAGCGGTTTGAGCATCGTCGCAAGGTTTTTCATGACTTCTGACGCCTCCGTGGACCCTTGTACGTGAAACTGTGTGTTCTCAGCGTCTTAGCGTCTGCCGCCGCCCGTACCGGCCTGGGGCGTGGCGACCGCGCCGAAATTCCTGAGAGCGATGCCGAACCGCACTTTCGGTGAAACTCTCCGAAGGATTCAGGGGAGGGGCGACACCCCTTGAATCTTGATCGGCGACCGACACAAGCCGGGCCGCCGAACTCAACCTTATTTCAAACCTTTACCGGCAAAAATGCTTAATGGCAGGAGACTTCCAGAAAAATCCCCGTGCCACTTAAAAAACTTCGGGAGCCGCGTCCGGTAGTGGAGCGGCTCCCGGGATTCAGAGGGCGGAGGCGACGGTCGCCCGGCGCGTTAGCTCTTGGCTGACTTGTTGCGGCGTCGGCGTGCGCTGGCTGCCACGCCGGCCAGCCCCGTGCCGAGCAGGATCATCGTCGCCGGCTCGGGAATCGGCTCCACGTTCGGCTGGATGACGATGCTGCCGTCGTTCGGGCCGATGCCCTGGAAGCGCAGGAAGATGGATTGCGCGATCCGGTCGGCAGTCAGGTCGGAGAAGTCGCCCGTCACGCTGAAGGTCGCGCACTCGCCCGGTGCAATGCCATCGCTGACCTTCCCGCCGCCGAAGTTTTTGCCCGTCAGGAGCGCGAAATCGAATGTTGAGGTGGACGTTTGCGCGCCGCCTTGCGCCTTGACCTCGGTCCGCACCACGAAATTAGGGTCGTCCGATGTCGTCAGGGTGAAAGTTCCGCGGTCCGTGCCGGGGAGATTGAACCCGATGGCGGTGATCGTGCCAGTCGTCGAAGTGTTGCAGAGAGTGAAAGTGAATGTGCTACCCGTCAACGAGTAGTTCGAGATGGTGGCCGTCGGCGTTGGGGTGACCGGGTCGGCCTGGGCAGCTGTGTGCAGCGCGAGCATCAGCACGGCGGCGGAAGTGGTCAGAAGCAGCTTGCGGAACATTTCGGTATCTCCTCCCTCGTGAATCCTTTACGGCTTTGGAAACGGGTCGCCCCAAGGCCCGGTCGTGACGCCCCACCGCACAGGGATAAAAGTCCGCCGGGCAGCGACTTTCTGGACTTTTTGGTGTCTCGTTGGGAAGGAAAACACCAATGGCCGCGCGTTTCCAAAAAAACCGTGCGTCGGCGGTGTGAATTAAAAGTGAACTCGCGGCGCGCGACGGAGCAGCGCCGGGCCGCGGGCGAGGGCGGATCGCGGGGGATTTTCGGGGGGAGCCGCCGTCAACCGCGCTTCGCGCCGCCCGTCAGGCGACCCAAGGGGCGCAGGAAGCGGCCCACGACGGCGCGCGATTCGGGCACTTTCAGGAGCAAGGTCGCGGCGAAGTAGAGCAAGCCGTAGGGCAGGAGTACCGTGGCGGCGTAGAAGATCGGGTGCAGCGGGGCCGAAAGCAGCTTGAGTCCCCAACCGACGGCGGCGCACGCGAAGGCGGCGGCGAAGAGTTTCAGAAGGTAGGAGGCGGGTATGCCCGTCCGCCCGATGCGCGCGTTGAGCTTGCGCCTGAGCAGGACGAACTCGATCCAGCCGGCGACGCCGGCCGAGGCCGTCAGCCCGACCGCGCCCCAGCGCATCTCGACGCCGAGCGCGGGCGGCACGTAGATGGCCGTGAGATACCCGAGCACGACGGCGAGCGCGACGTGCAGGGCGGCGAAGCGGAAGGGCGTGCGCGTGTCGTGCAGCGCGTAGAAGGCCGAGGCGTAGAGGCGTCCGAGCGTTGTGGGCAGGAGGCCGACGGACGCGCCCACGAGGATGGCCCAGACGTAGAGCACGTCGGCGCGCGTGAAGTTGCCCGTGCGGTAGAGCACCGAGACCATCGCGTCGCCGAGCACGACGAAGCCGACGACCGAGGGGACGATGAAGTATGAAATCTGACGCAGGTCAGTGTTTAGTCTCTGCCGCAACTCGGCGTAAACCTTCTCCTGATCGCCGACTGCGCTCGACATGGCGGGCAGCGCCGCCGCCGAGACGGCCATGCCGAAGAGGCTGACGGGCAGCGTGTAGAGGCTCTGCGTGAAGGTGAGCGCGATGACGGGGCCGTCGCCCAGGAGCGTCGCTATCATCTCGTCAACGAAGGCGCTGATCTGTACGACGCCGCGGCTCAAAAATACTGGCACGAAGTTGCGCACGACCGTGCGGACGTTCGCGTCGGTTCGCAGAGACGGGCGCAGGCCGCCGAGCAGCCGGAAGACGGTCGGGAGTTGTACGCCGAACTGCAAGGCGCTCCCCACAACCGCGCCCCAGGCGGTGTAGCGCGCAACCGCGCCCCACACGGCGAGGTTGTCGGGCGACGTGCCGTGGACGGGCGTGCCGGAGAGCGCGAGCGCGGCGATGATGGCGCAGTTCCAGATGACGGGCGCGGTGTAGGAGAGGAAGAAGCGGCGGTGGCTGTTCAATACGCCCAGACACCAGGCCGACATCACGAGCAGCCCCGCGCCGGGGAAGAGTATGCGGACGAGCGAGACGGTCAGGTCGCGCTTCTCGCCCTCGAAGCCGATGGCGAGCACATCTGTGAGGAGCGGCGCGGCGAGCACGCCCAAGAGGACGAGCAGCGATGTGACGAGCGCGAGCAGCGAGAAGACCGCACCCGCGACACGGTCTGCCCCTCCGCGCTCTGCCTCTCCGCGTTTTTCCTTTGCCAGCAGTTTCGCATAGACCGGGATGAACGAGGCCGAGAGCGCGCCCTCGCCGAAGACGTTCTGCAAAAAGTTGGGGATGCGGAAGGCGGCGGCGTAGGCGTCGCCGACGACCGAGACGCCGAAGTAGTAGGCGAAGACGCGCTGGCGTATGAGGCCGACGATGCGGCTCAGCAGAATCCCCGCGCCGACGAGGAAGGCGTGCCTGCCCGTTGACGAGGCGGCCGGCTCGCGCCTCGCTTCGGGCGTTTCTGTCGCGCCGACTTCGGCGGGGAACTGCGCGGTCGTCGCGCCGATCTGATCGACGGTTTCCCCGGCGACGCGCTCCGACTCGTCGCCCGCCGGCCGGACGGTCGGGGTTTGGGAGGACTGCTGCTCGGAAGTGTCGCCCGGCTCGCGCCGGCCCTGCCTGTGTGCGTCGTCGGGCTTCATTCTGCGTCGTCTTGGGAGTCGGCCGCAGTATAGATGAAAGAAATAGCTGTTAGCTATTAGCGATTAGCTATTAGCCAGACAAAAAGACGCCGCATAAACGAGGCGGGAGGCAGTTTCTTGAAGCTGCCTCCCGCCCTCTTTTTGCTAACAGCTAATCGCTAACAGCTAACAGCTAATTCGACGTTGACTCGTACTCGCCCTTGGCGGCCGAGCGCGCGTCGAACTCGGTGTCGGCGAGGCGCAAGGCGAGGGCGTGGGGCTTGTAGGCGAAGGGCGCGGGGCCGCCATGCCGCCACTGGAGCGAGCCGACGAGCGCATCCTGCTGCTGGCGGAAGCCGTAAACGGAGCCGCGGCGGTGGAAGATGACGAAGAGCAGCGTCTCGCCTTTGGCCGTCCGCATCTCGCCGACGAGCGCGGACGCGCCGCCGTCGGTGCGCCCGAGCGTGCCGGTCTTGCCGACGACGCTGCCGCGCGCCACGTCAGAGGTGAAGCGCTTTTTGAGTGTGCCGGGATCGATGCCGGCCACCGGCATGATGTCCGAGGGCACGAGGTTGTGCTTCGCAAGCTCCTCGCGCAGCGCGACGTAAACCTTCATCATCGAGCGCGGCGTCAGGCGGTTGACGCCGAGGCCGCTCGTCGATGCGAGGCGCACCTCCCACTCGGGGAGCCCGACACGGCTTACGAGAAACTGTTTCAGACCCGGCGCGCCGCCCATCCCTTCGCCCAGCCGCTCGGCCATGAAATTGTTCGAGTAGCAGAGCAAGACCTTGAGCACGTCAACCAGCTCGGACGAGCGGTGCGTGGCGAGCACGCGCGCGTTCGCGGGCGCGGGGGCGACGATGACTGCGCCCATGACGGCGACGCTCGGCGTGCCGAACGGCGCGGCCAGGTTGCCCATCGCGGCCTGCGCCTCCGCCCACGCGCGCGCGGCGGCGGCCGGCCGGCGCGTCGCGTCGAGCGTGTCGTAGAAGCGCTCGCCCGACCAGCGCGCGCGCGGGTGGAAGTCCATCGTGAAGCCGGGCGAGACGATCAGGTCGCCCGTGACGGTGCGGATGCCTAGGCGGTTGAGTTCGCGCGCGATGGCGACGGCGTGCTCGTCGTGGAACGAGGGGTCGCGGCCCGTGATAATGAGATCGCCCGTGATCGTGCCCGACGCGGCGTCGAACTGGCCGTTCGTCCAGATGACGGTCGAGAAGCGGTACTTCGGCCCGTAGGTGCGAAGGGCCTGGAGCGCCGTGGCGAGCTTGATGGCCGAGGCAGGGTTGAAGCTCTCGCTCGCAGCCTGCTCCATGACGACTTTGCCGTCGAGCGTCTGGACGTAAACGCCCTGGTGCTGGTAGGGCGTCGGGGTGGGCGTCGCGAGAATGGTGACGGCGTCCGGGTTGACGGCGTCCGTGCCGGCCGGCGCGGACGGGTAAGTCCTGAGCGTCGGGACGACGAGGCGTTCGCGCGCCGGCTGCGGCGCGGGCGTCGCCGATGGCGCGGCGGTCGGCAGCGGCGCGGGCGCGTAGTCTTCATCCTGCGCTGGCGTGGTCGCGGCGAGCGCGGCGAGCAGGGCGAAGACGAAAACAGCACTCTTAAGTCTCGGCATCCGTTATTCCTCGTCGGACTTTTTGTTCGTTAGGGGAAACCCCTGTGCGGGGCTTCCGGCATCATAGCACGGGGAGAGCCGGCTCGGGCGCGCCCTTTTTTCGGGGGAGGCGGCGCGCGAGTTAGATGCTTTGACGGGCGGGTGCGGATGCACACGCGACCCGCGACTCGGCGGATGCCGCCAGGCAGCGACTCCCGGCGCTCGGCCGCCCGTCCTATTCGTTGACAATGCTTCGGCGCGGCTCCTAAAATTCCGCCGTCCCGCAAGGCACGAACCTCGTGCTTGACAAGCAAGTGCCCCCGAAGCAGCAGCAGCCCGCCACCGTCGAGTCGATCAGAGAGACGCACCGCGCCCGCCGCGGCGAGATACGCGCGCGGCTCGCCGAGTTCGACGCCGTCTGGCTCGAAGGCTCGGACGCGCGGCTGTGGGAGGAGCTGGTCTTCTGCATCTTCACGGCCGGCGCGTCGGCGCGCATGGGCCTGCGCTCGGTCGAGGCCGTCCGGGGGCTGCTCGACGAAGGCACTCACGAAGAGCTGGCCGCGGCGCTCACGGGCCGCCACCGCTACCCGCGCTCGCGCTCCTGCTACATCGTCGCGACGCGCGAGCACCTGCGGCAAGACTGCGGGATGCGGCTGCGCGAACGGCTCGAAGGGTTCCGAGACCCCTTGGCGCGCCGCGACTGGCTGGCGCGCGAGCGCGGAATCAAGGGGCTGGGCTACAAGGAGTCGAGCCACTTCCTGCGGAACGTGGGCCTGCGCGGGTACGCCATCCTCGACAAGCACATCCTGCGCTGCCTCGCCGAGATGGGCGTCATCGACTCGCCCGAACCGCCCTCGACCCGCGCGCGCTACCTCGACACGGAAGAACGCCTCCGCCGCTTCGCCCGCGACGCGGCGATCGACTTCGACGAACTCGACCTTGTCCTGTGGTCTATGAAGACCGGCGAGATTCTGAAATAGAAATTGTCCGTTGTCCGTGGTCGGTTGTCAGTTGCTTCTCTGTGGCAACTCTAAAGGTTCAGTTTCAGACTCAGGTCTGGGCAGCACAAACAACTGACAACCGACCACGGACAACGGACAGCCTTCCGCAGTATGGAGTTGACGCCATGAAGAAAGTCCTGCGTTTGGCGGCGTTCGGTCTGGCGGTGTCGTGTGTCCTGTGCGCGGCGTTGGGCACGGCGGCTGCCGCGGGGGGCGATAAGCAGCGCGAGCGCGCGCGGCGGGCGTTGCGCGAGGGCGAGTTCGAGACGGCGGAGCGCCTGTACCGCGAGATGGTCGAGCGCGACGCGAGGGACTTGCCGGCGCGCCTCGGCCTCAGCTACGCGCAGCTCAAGCGGCGCAACCTGCGCGACTCCTACGACAACGCCGCGCGCGTCGTCGCCCTCGATCCGCTCTCGCCGCGCGCCCACGCACTGCTCGGCTCGGCGCTGCTCGCCGCGGGCGACTTCGCGCAGTCCGTCGAGGAGTTCAAGACGGCCGTGACGCTCGACGAGCGTGAGGCGCTGGCAATCGCCGGGCTCTCGATGATCAATTTCTACGAGAACCGCCCGGCCGTCGCCCTCGCCGGCCTGCGCCGCGCCGTCGAGATCGCGCCGGACGAGCCTGACTTCCTCTTCAACTTCGCGCAGGCCGCCGCCCGCAACGAGCGATACCGCGAGGCGGCCGACGCCTACGAGCTGTTCCTGCGCATCGCGCCCAAGACCGACTCCGACCGCCGTGCGCGCATACGCGGCCTGATCGACTTCCTCCGCTACCTCGGATCGCAGTCGAACCCGCTCTACGGGACGAGCGGCCCGGCGCGCTCGGACGTACAGTTCGAGCTGGTCAACAGCCGCCCCCTCGTCGAGGTGCGGCTCAACAACCAGAAGAAGCCCTTCCGCTTCGTCCTCGATACCGGATCGGGGATGTGCGTCGTCTCGACGGGGGCGGCCGACCGCCTCGGCATGCGGCCCATCGCGCGAGGCGGGCTGGCGCGCGCCGTCGGCGGCGGCGGGCGCTTCGAGATCGTTTACGGCTACCTCAACTCGATCCAGTTGGGCGAGGCGCGGGTCGAGAACGTCCCCGTTTACATCCGCGATTTTCACAACACGCAGGAGCAGGTGGACGGCTACGTCGGCCTCTCCGTGCTGGTCAGGTATCTCGCCTCGGTCGATTACGGCACGAACACGCTCACGCTCATACGCGACGCGGCCCGCCCGCCCGCCGCCGACATCGCCGAGGCAGCGAGTCCGGCCGCGTCGGGGGCGGCGGGGCAGCGCGTCTTCGAGCTGCCGATCCGCTCCACGTCGAGCGGCTTCTGGTCGAGCGCCGTTCAGTTCGACGGCCTCCGTCGCCCGCTCAACTTTATCGTTGACACCGGGGCGAGCATCTCGGTCGTCTCGCAGCAGTTGACGGAGCGCGAGGATCTGTCGGCCTTCGAGCAGAAGGCGCGGCTTAAGGTGTTCGGCGCGGCCGGCATCACGGAGAACGTCCCGCTGCTGCTCGTGCCGCGCGTGCGCATCGGCGCCTACACGCACCCGCACCTCGCGGCGGCCGTCCTCGACATGGCACCGATCAACGAGACGGCCGGCTTCGAGCAGACTGGCATCCTCGGCGGCAACGTCCTGCGCTTCTTCCGCGTCACCTTCGACTTCGCGCGGGGCGTCGTGCGCCTGGAAATGCTGCCCGGCTACCAGCCGCCCGTCACGACGCCGCGTGAGGCGACGGTCACGCCGCAGGGCTACTAAAGGGGGCCGGGGCGCGATTTTGAAGCAGGGCCTCTACATCGAGACTTCGGTGGTCGGCGCGTACCTCGACAACGGAGAGCCGTTCCGCCGCGACCTGACCATCCGCTGGTGGGAGCGCGAGCTTTCGGAGTACCGCGCCGTCGTCTCGCAGCTCGTCGAGCACGAGCTTGAGCGCGTGCCCGAGCCGCACCGCACGGGCTACCTGAAACTCATCCGCCCGCTCGAACGCGTCGAGGTGTCTGAGGAGGCCGCCATCCTCGCCGAGGGCTACGTCTCGCGCGGCATCTTTCACCGCAAGTACCTCGGCGACGCCCTCCACGTCGCCGTCGCCTCAGTCCACAAGCTCGACTACCTCGTCACCTGGAACTTCGGCCACCTCGCCAACGTCCGCCGCCAGGCGCGCGTCCGCCTCTTCAACACCGCCGCCGGCTTCTTCTGCCCCGTCATCGTCACGCCGGAGTTCTTAGTATCTGAGTTGACGGAGACAGCGAATCCGTGAACCGTGGCGGGCGACGAGTGACAAGTAAAACAGTTGTCTTGCTTGTCACTCGTCACCCGCCACGGTTCACGGCCCTTTTGCTCTTGTCACCGTTGGCGATTTACGTTTTACTATCCGCGAGCGATGTACCGACGACCGAGATTCCTGGAGATGCTGCACGCGATCCGCGAGGAGATGTCGCGCGAGGCCGACTACGACGTGGAGCTGTTCGCGGAGATGGCCCGCACCGGCACGCGCCCCGCGCACGGCCCCGCGCGCAACGTCCGCGGCTTCCGCAAGCGCGCGCCCCGCGGCGAGCAGCCCGACAACGTGACGCCGATCAAGCAGCGTAAGCGCGCCGCGAGGTGAGCATGAGGCGGAAACTTCTGCCGGCCGTCGCTGCCGTCCTCCTGTTAGCCGCGCACTCGCCCGCGGAGCAGGTTGAGTTCCAGCACGTCGGCGAGATGGTCAAGCTCTCGGACTTGATCGCTCGCGTGAAGATCGTTTCGGTGCGTGAGACCGGCGCGAAAGAGGGGTACGCCAAGATCGCCTCGGTGCAGATCGCCGAAGCCTTCAAGGGTGGTGGGAAGGGCAAGTTTTTCGATTTGGAGTTCGAGGCGGTTAATTTCGGCGTGCCCGTGTCCTGCCCGAATGTCAGCTATGCGGAGGGCGAAGACGTCCTGCTGTTCGCCAGGCGGTTGCCGAACGGCAACTACCACACGCTCTACGCCGACGCCGGTAGGTTTCTGATCAGTGAAGGGCGGCTGGGCAAAAGGCCGTTCCGGAAGGGGCAGGACTACGAATCCGCGGTCGCGGAGGTGCGGCGCGAGGTGAAGAGGCTGGAAGGGCTGGCAGTTTCGAAGCGTTGAACTCATCATCGGGCGCGCCCGAATATTCTTTAGTCACTCACTAACGGCGTAGGCGAGCATGGAAGAGACGTTCGAGGCCATCGGGCTGGAAGTGCCGAGCGAGAAGGACTTCAACCACCTCGCCGAGCGCGCGGGCGATCAGGGCGAACCCAGCCAACTAACGCGCCGGGGCGCGGTGTTGCACGGCCGCTGCTGGAAGCTGGGCGAGGGCCTGGAAGTCTGGACGGTGCTCTACGAGTCGGGCACGGGCGAAATCTTTTACGCCGACTGCCGGCCGGGCTTCCGCGCGCGCTACACGCAGCGCATCAGCCCCTGGGCCTTGACCGAGTACGACGAGGAGGGCGAGGCCATCGTCCACGGCTACTGCGACGGGACGGAGACGGAAGTCCTCTTCGAGTTGCAGAACCTGACCGAGGTCGGCCCCGAAGGCTTCCGCGCGCAGGAGTTGCACGTCGGACTCTGCGGGCTGGCCTACCGCGCGCGCGTCTGCGCCAAGCCTGAGCGCGCCCGCTGGCAGACGCTCGAAGAGTGCGCGCCCTCGCGCGCCGCGCACGAGAACGACTGGAGCCTCGTGGGCCGCGTCCTCTCCTTCAAGCCTCTGCGCAACCCGCTCTCAGGCGGCGACCTCTACTGGGCCTACCTCGACCTCGACTGCCTCAAGCTCGAAGTCCTCATCAACCAGCGATCCTTGCGCGGCGGGCAACTCAGCGTCGGCGCGACCGTCGCCGCGGACGTGTGGCTGCAAGGCCACGTCCTCGACAGCCGCGCCCTGCAATCGCGCTACGAGGGGCTGGACACGGCCTCCACGCAGGCCGACCTGTGGCGCCGCCTGCGCCGCCGCAACTGAAAGGGGATGGCTTTAATGGAAGGCATTCAATTCGTAACCGATCACAAAGGGCGCAGGACGGCCGTGCAGATTGATCTCGAAAAGCACGGCGAGTTGTGGGAAGACATTCACGACCGCCTGGTCGCCGCCGAACGTAAGGACGAGCCGACGGAATCTCTCGAAACCGTGAGGAAGAGATTGGTGCGGCAGGGCAAGTTGGATGGCTGATTACGAAGTCAGGCTCACCCGGTCGGCGTGGAAGGAATTGGAGTCGCTGGTGCGGGTGTCGTCAGACGCATCTTCCCGAAAATTGCCGCTCTCTCCGCACAGCCACGACCGAGTGGCTGTTTGAAGTTAACGGATGAAGAAAATCTATGGCGCATTCGGGCCGGCGACTACCGGGTGGTTTATGAGATCGATGATAACAGTGAGATTGTCAGGGTCGTTTACGTGCGACACAGGAGTAAAGTTTACAGGTGAGCGTGGACGGAATTTTGAGTCTCCTGCCCGCATCAGGCAAGTGGTCAACTGAATGCCCGTCTTGAAGCGCCTCACTGTCGCCGCAGTCGTCTTCCTCGTCCTCGCGGCAGTCGGCCTCTACTTCTTCAACCAGTACTGGATTCACCGCTTCGACGAGCTGATCGAGAAGCAGGCGCGCATCTACCGGCTCGACCCGGCGCTCGTGTGGAGCGTCATCTACGAGGAGACCTACTTCCGTCCGTGGGTGGTGGGCGAGGCGGCCGAGATCGGGTTGATGCAGGTGACGCCCACCGTGGGGCGCGAATGGGCCGAGCAGACGGGCCTGCGCGAACTCTCCGCGCAGATGCAGCGCGACCCCGCCTCGATCCTGCGCGACCCCGAGCGCAACATACAGGTCGGCTGCTGGTACCTCGAAAAAATCTCCAAGGACTACCGCGACACGCCCGGAGCGGAGGCGCGCATGCTCGCCGCCTACAACGCCGGCCCCTCGCGCGCCGCCGAATGGAACCGCACCGGGCAGGGCGAGCGCCCCCTCACCGCCGAGCAGTTCATACAGCGCATCGACATCCCCTCCACGCGCGCCTACGTCTCCTCGATCCTCACGCGCTACCGCGAACTCAAGAAGGCGGAAGGCAGTAGGCGGAAGGCGGTCAGGAAGGCGGACGGCGGACGGCAGACGGCAGACGGCAGTCGAGACAGCGGTCGCCTCTTTCTGTCTTGTCCGCCTTCTGCTTTCTGCCTTCTGCCTTCTTCCGGTGCGCAGCGTTGACCTACCGGCAACTGCTCGCGCGCAACGCAGACTTCCGCCGGCTCTGGCTCGGCCAGGTCGTCTCCGAAGTCGGCGACTGGCTCAACAACATCGCCGTTCTCGCGCTCGCCATCGAGCTGGCCGGCCCCTACGGCCAGGGCCGCGCCATCGCCATCTATGCCGTCGCGCGCCACCTGCCGCTCTTTCTGTTCGGCCCCGTCGCGGGCGTCGTCACGGACAGGGTTGACCGGAAACGCCTGATGGTCGCGGCCGACCTCGTGCGCGCCGCGCTCGCGCTGGGCTTCCTGCTCGCCCCGCTCTGGCGTTCGCTCTCGGTGATCTACTTGGTCGGCGCGTCGCTCTTCTCAGTTTCGGCCTTCTTCAACGCGGCGAAGCGCGCCACGCTCCCGAACCTCGTCGGCGAGACCGAGGAACTGCTCGCCGCCAACTCGCTCTCGGCCGCCACGACGGCCGCGACAATCGCCGCAGGCTCGGCGGTCGGCGGACTCGTCGCCACCTTCGCCGGCCGCCAGACGGTTTTTCTGCTCAACGCCGCGACCTTCATCGCATCCGCCGAACTGATCCGTCGAATCCGACGGCCGACTTCCGAACCCCGCGCCCCTCTGTCTCAGGAATCCGCAATCCGCAATCCGCAATCCGCAATCGGCCGTGCCGTCGTTGACTTTCGCGAAGGGCTGAGGTACGTCCGCACTGACGCGGTGCTGGCCGCGGTCTTCATAGTCGCGACGGGGTGGGGCCTGGGCAACGGCGCGGCGCGCGCACTCTACAGCATCTTCGGCGCGCGCCTCGGCGAGTTGAGCGCCGCCGACTGGCTCGCGCGCCCGAAGGACTTCGGCATCAGCGTGCTCTTCGTGGCGATGGGCCTGGGCGGGGTGCTCGGCGCCCCGCTCGCGCGCCGCTTCAACTCGGCGGGCACGAGCCTCGGCGCGCGCATGGGCCGCTCGCTCCTCGCCGACGGCTGCGGCCTCTTCGTCTTCGCACTGATGCCGTCCTTGTGGTCGGCGGCGCTCGTCCTCGTCGCGCGCGAGGTCAACTTCGCCGTCTGGTGGACGGCGCAGCAGACGCTCATCATGCGCCGGACGGACAACCGCTTCGCCGGCCGCGTCTTCGCCACGCACGAGACCGTCACGACGCTCGCGATGGTCGGCTCGATCTACCTCGCGGGGGCGTCGGCCGACCGCTTCGGCATCCGCCCCGTCGCCGCCGCAGGCGGGGCCTGCATCGCGCTCTCAGGGGTGCTTTGGTTCATACTCCGGCGCGGCGCGAACGATTGATGTGTGCGAGCGCGCGGCAATGTTGTAGGGGCAGGGCTTGTCCCTGCCCGTCGAGTGCGCCAGCGCGAATTGAGTGCTTCCTTAACGAGCGGGCAGGGACAAGCCCTGCCCCTACAAACCTGTTCTGCGCTGAGACTTGAGATGGCAGCAAAGATTTATTTGGCGCGTTGGCTAATGCCCGTCAGCTCGCCGGCCGTCGAGGGCGGCGCGTTAGCGGTCGAAGGCACGCGCATCGTCGGCATGGGCGCGCGCGACGAACTGCTCGCGCGTTTCCCGGAAGCGACGCAGGAAGAGTTCGGCGAGGCCGCGATCATGCCGGGCCTCGTCAATTGCCATTCGCATCTGGAGCTGACGGCGATGCGCGGCTACCTCGAAGACGTGGAAGACTTCTTCCTCGCGTGGCTGCGTAAGCTGACCGTCGCGCGCAACGAGCGGATGACGGCTGATGACCTTAGGGTCTCAGCCGCGTGGGGCGCGGTCGAGGCTTTGCGCGCGGGTGTGACGTGCGTCGGCGACGCTGGCGATTCAAGCGCGACGACTGCGGAGGCGTTGCGGGAGGTGGGGCTTCGCGGCGTCGTCTTCCAGGAGGCATTCGGCCCCGACCCGTCGGCCGCGGCCGAGCAGGCGGCGAAACTGAAAGGGAAAGTTTCGCGGCTCCGAAGCGCCGAGACAGGGCTTGTCGGCGTCGGCCTCTCGCCGCACGCGCCCTACACGGTCAGCGGGCCGCTCTTCGAGCTGTTGGCGGAGTACGCGCAGGCCGAAAAGTTGCCGATGATGATCCACGCGGCCGAGTCGCCGGCCGAACGGCTCTTCATGCTCGAAGGCGACGGGCCGTTCGCGGAGATGCTGCGCTGGCGCGGCATCGAGTGGCGCGCGCCCAAGGTTTCGACGATTCAGTACCTGAAAAGTTTAGACGTGCTCGCCGCGCGCCCGCTCCTCGCACACTGCGTCCACGCCGACGACGCGGACATCGGCGAGATCCTCGACGCGGGCGCGTCGGTCGCGCACTGCCCGAAGTCGAACGCGAAGCTCGGCCACGGGCGCGCGCCTTTGGCCGCGATGCTGCGCGCCGGCCTTTGCGTCGGGCTGGGGAGCGATTCGGTCGCCGCCAACAACAACTGCGACTTGCTCGAAGAGGCGCGCTTCGCCGCGCTCGCCTCGCGAGCAGCGGGCGACAGACTGAAAGACGGGCGGATGGTCTCGGCCGAAGACGTGCTGCGCGCCGCGACGCTGGGCGGCGCGCGCGCCCTCGGCCTCGGCCAACGCGTCGGCGCGCTCGCCGAAGGACTCGAAGCGGACTTCGCCGTCGTCGGCCTCGGCGGCGCGCACCAGCGGCCCGTGTACGAGCCGGCATCGGCGCTCGCCTTCTCGTCCTCCGGCTGCGACGTTCTGCTGACCGTCGTCGCCGGCCGCGAACTCTTCCGCGACGGGCGCGTGACGAGCGTTGACGAGGATCGCCTGCGCGCGCGCATGTCCGAGATCAGGGGTAAACTGGCGGAGGTCTGATCAGGTGTAAACTGGCGGAGCGGCTACTTACGATGAACGTACTCGTCCTCAACTTCGGAAGCTCGACGGTCAAGTTCCAACTCATCGCCACCGATCTGGAAATCATTGCCGCGAACGCGGACAGGCGGCTGGCGCGCGGG
Organism: Pyrinomonadaceae bacterium; assembly: GCA_035295985.1. Classification (GTDB taxonomy): domain Bacteria; phylum Acidobacteriota; class Blastocatellia; order Pyrinomonadales; family Pyrinomonadaceae; genus JAIVGV01. Next base: position 19,700 of record DATHBT010000154.1, read on the forward strand.
CAGATCGAGCGCATCGGCGGCGAGGCCATCATCACGTTGCAGGCCGAGGGCCGCCCGGCCCGCCGCCTGGCCGCGCCCGTGCGCGACGCGCGCGGGGCGGTTGACTACATCGTGCGATGGGTCTGCTCCGAGGAGTCGGGCGTGCCGGAGGTGCGTTCGGTCGCGGACGTTCACGCCGTCGGCCACCGCGTTGTCCACGGCGGCGAGCGTTTCACGCACTCGGTGCTCGTCACGGATGAGGTGCTGCGCGGCATCGAGGACTGCATCGACCTCGCGCCGCTGCACAACCCCGCGAACGTGAAGGGCATCAACGCCGCCCGCGAAGTGTTCGGGCCGGGGCTGCCGCAGGTCGCCGTCTTCGACACCGCCTTCCACCAGACGCTCAAGCCGCACGCCTACCTGTACGCCGTCCCCTACCAGCTCTACCGCCGCCACCGCGTCCGCCGCTACGGCTTCCACGGCACGTCGCACCGCTACGTCGCCTACCGCTTCAGGCAACTGCTCGGCATACCGCGCGAGAGTGTGAACGTCATCACCCTGCACCTCGGCAACGGCTGCTCGGTCGCGGCCATCCGCGCGGGCGACTCCATCGACACCTCGATGGGCATGACGCCGCTCGAAGGTCTAGTGATGGGCACGCGCTCGGGCGACATCGACCCGGCCATCGTGGACTTCATCGCCGCCAAGGAGGGCCTGAGCGCGCAGGAGGTCGAGACGCTGCTCAACAAGCAGTCGGGCCTGCTCGGCATCTCCGGCCTGACGAACGACATGCGCGAGCTGCTCGACGAGGCCCGCGAGTCGGACGACCGCCGCGCCCGCCTCGCCGTCGAGATATTCTGCTACCGCGCGCGCAAGTACATCGGCTCCTACCTCGCCGCGATGAACGGCGCGGACGCCGTCATCTTCACCGGCGGCATCGGCGAGAATTCTTCGGAGATAAGACGGCGAATCTGCGACGGCCTGCAATGGATCGGGATCGAGCTGGACGCCGCACGCAACGACGCCCACACCGGCGGGCGCGAAGGCGTCATCAGCACGGACGCCTCGCGCGCCGCCGTCTATGTCGTCCCGACAGACGAAGAACTCCTCATCGCCCGCGACACCGTCCGCGTCGTCAGCGGCGCGCCGCAGAGGTATTAAAGAAGCTGTTAGCAGTTAGCTATTAGCTGTTAGCAAAACAGGTGGCCGCGGGTTGAGACCAAAAGGCGGCGGGCAGTTCTAACGCAACTGCCCGCCGCCTTCGATTTTCTAATTGCTCAACTGTCTGGCTAACAGCTAACAGCTAATAGCTAACAGCTAATAGCTAACAGCTTCACTCCGTGATTCGTTTGTCGTCGCGGGCGCGGAGTTGCTTGTACTCGTCGGCCTGGGATTCGAGGGTGCGCAGGTGCATGTGGAGGAAGAATTTCCCGGCCTTGTTGAGCTTGATGCTTTGTGCGAAGTCGCTGCGGGCGTCGGCCTCTTCGTTGCGGAGGAGGTGCGCGTAGCCGCGCACCGCGTAGGCGATTGAGGCGAGCTTGTCGTCGGGCTTGAGGGCGAGGCCGGCGTCGATGTCCGTGAGCGCGCCGGCCGTGTCGCCTTTGATGAGGCGCGTCTGGCCGCGCTTGAAGTAAAAGTCGGGGTTGCCTTGGTAGCAGGCGATGGCCTTGTCGAAGTCAGAGAGCGCGCCGGAGAGGTCGAGGCGGCTGGCGCGGACGAAGCCGCGGGACGAGAAGGCGTCGGCCACGCCGCGGTCGTTCAGGACGGCGCGCGGGTCGAGCGCGTAGGCGCGGTCGAAGTCTTCGAGTGCGCCGTCGCCGTCGCCGTTGGCGCGGCGCGCGCCGCCGCGGCGTGCGTAAATCTCGGCCGCGCCCGGGTCGGCCTTGATGGCCTTGTCGTACTCGGCAATCGCGAGCGCCAGGTCGCCCCGCACGCGGTGCGCGGCCGCGCGGCGCGCGTGGACTTCGGCGGGCGTCGGCGGCTGCGCGCAGACTTCGGCCGTCGCGAAGAGTGAGACGAGCAGGACGAGTGCCGGGGCCAACTTCATCGAAAACCTCCCGCGCCGCGGGCCGAACTGACCGACACCCGAACGATAAGTAGCGGCCGGGCGGTTTGTCAACGAAAACGGCAGTGGTCAGTAGTCAGTGGCGGGTGGTCAGTGAAA
>DATHBT010000155.1:0-4851 GCA_035295985.1 Pyrinomonadaceae bacterium
CCGGTGACACCTCCTGGTGGTAGGGCGAGCCGCCGGCCCTGCGCGCCACCACCTCGCCGCGCCAGCCCCCGCTCGCCTCGACCTGCGTGACGATCACTTTTCTGGAGGGGTCATACGTCTGCTTGTCGTAAAGCGTTTTCCAATGCCTGCCGGGTAACTCCGCCGGGTCGTCGTGGCCGGCGCCTGTGGCGAACTCGGCGCCGGCTAAGGTCATCTTGCCGCGCCGGTTGTAGGTGGCGATGCCGTCGAGCGAAGTGTGGGGGACGGCCTCGCGCAGCGCCCGCTCCGAGCTGGCGCATGCCGCCCCGCGCGCGCCTTTGTTGAAACGCGCTTCGCCGGTACGAGCCGCGGCGGCCATCCGATTCTGGTTTTGTGCGCTCATATCTTGGGGGTAAGGGAGGGTCAAGCGACGGTGAAGAAACTTAAAACGAGCGCCACGGCACCCGCGGCGGAGTAGTTGTCTGACCGTGTACGCCCCGGCCGGTGCGACCCCTTTGGCGGGAGAAGCCGTGCACCTTGCTGCGGCACGGCGCGAGGCTCGTCGCCTCGGCGCCGCCCTTCGGTCAAACTGCCGCGGCTGCTGCGGCGTATTCGATTGTTCCTGTGAACTGGGGGTAACGGACTCGGCTCGGATGCCCTCCGCGCTCGCCGGACGAGGCGCAGGGCGGCGTGATTTCGTGCTCGAACCGGGCGGCTTTCAAAGTGCAACTGACGTGCCTCTGACGACGCCGCGCCGGGCGGGCGCGAGAACGCGCGTAAGGCGGTCACGAATCGGGCGCGATGGGCAAGGTGATGTTTTACGGTGAAACACGCGAGTGCGCGCCGTGCTTCACCGTGAGTCACAAAAAACGGAGGGGCGCTCGCCGGGCCGTAAAGCCCCGCGCGCCCCTCCGGGCTGAAAGGTCGGCAGCAAAACTCGCGCGGCCTACTGCTGCTACGGAATGGCCGTAGCGTGCGTGGCCGCGGTCGGCGTGCGGTTCACGCACTCGAACCTCTTGGTCACGCCCACCGTGAGGAGGCGGAAGATGCACCGGGTGCCCCCGTTGAACTGCGAGGACATGAAGGTGCGGTACAGGTAGTTGCCCGAGACGCCGAACTTGTCGCCCGCGCCGGTCTTCAACAAGAAAGTGCGGCGAGGGCCGGAGCAGGTACGGAATGGGGAGGGGCAACTCCCGTGCTCGGCTTGCGTGCGGGGCTGGAATCTCAGTGAAAAAATTGGGAAGGTCGGGGAAGTCTGGTTGAGAAATCAATTCGCGGGGTCGGAAACTTAACTACCGCGCGCGTGGGAATGCCGAACGGAGCCGGCCGGGGCGGAGTTAAGACATTCCGTCCTCGGCCGGCTCCGCGGGGAAGGGACCGGCATTTGTGCGGGCCGGGAGGCCCGGCGGCGGTCGGTGTTAGCGGTTGAAGACGAGGGTCAGCGTGCCCGCGCCGGGCGCAGCCGTCCCGTAGTCGATAGAGCCGGAACCGACGGCGGTACGCTTCCGGTTCTTACCCTCCCAGATGGTCAGGTTGTCGGAGACGATGCTGATGATCTCGGCCCGGCCGTCCTCAGCGAGGCGGTAGGTGACCGTGCCCGCGTCGATCGTGCCCGAAGTCGACTGGCTCTTGCGCCCGACGGTCTCGGTCACGGCGAAGCTGCTGTTGGGTGCGAGGATCGCCCCGCTGTAGACGCCGCCGAGCGGATCGACAAGGCCCGCGTCGCGGAAGGCGAGCGAGAACGTGGCGACGCCGGGCGACGTGCCCTCCACCCTCGCGTTGACGAACCCGCCGTAGTAGGTGGTCGCCCCGGTCGCGTCGGTGACGGGCGAGGCCGGGGTGATGGTGTCGCCCTGGCTGAGCGTCAAGTTGCGCGTCGTCTGCGCCGAGGCGGCGAGCGCGAAGAGCAAGACGAGCGAGAGTGCGAAGACTGCTTTCTTCATTGTGTCCCTGTCCCTTTCTGTGTTGCGAGGCAAGGCTTGAGCCGGCACGCGCCGCGCAGGCCGCGCTTGCTTTGTGACTGCAAGCGCCGTGCCGGCCACGCCTGATCAGTAATCCTGGACCGTCGTTGCCGACTTATACTGCGTCCCGCCGCTGGTCGACCCGCCGCCGTCCATCGAGTACGAGTCGTACTTCTGGATGGTGGGTGCCGTCATGGTTTCGCTGCCGTAGATGATCGTGTTCTCGCAGCGGAGGTCGGAGTTCTCCTTGTAGACCGACAGCTCGCCGGCCGCGTTGATGACGAGGCGCACGTTGAAGCGGAAGAAGTAGTTGTTCTCGTTGCCTGCGCCGACCAGCTTCATGTCAAGCACCTGCGACTGCTGGAACGGGTAGGCGACAGGGTTGAGCTGATCGTTGACGCCTAGGGAGCGGGTCTGGATTTTGTAGGAGGTGCCGTACTGCACGGGCTGGCCGTACGGATCGGCGGTGACGGTGCCCTTCGCCTTCACGTCCGTCGTGAGGCGGATGTTGGTGCGGGAGCCGTTATTGTGGACGCTGGAGGTCGTGGTCAGCGTTCCGGCGAAGGAGATGGTCTCTCCCGTGCACGGGTTGACGAGCGAGTCGGTGAAAGACCTATCCACGGTCCTGACGACCTGGGCGTGGGCCTGGCCTGCGGTAATGAGCAAGGCTGCGGCGAGCAGTAGGAACGTGGCAAGCGCGCCGCGGCCGGCGCGCCGGTAGGAACTTGAGTTCTGCATTTTCTGACTCCTTCGTTTGGGGGCAAATTCAAGATGGCTGCCAGTTCGGCGGCGGCGGCCCGCCGCGCCCGGCCCGTCCGCCTGCTACGGCCGCCCGCCTTTTCGCCGCTCCGGGCGTTGGCTCTCGACGGCCAAAAGCGGCGGGCGTCGGGAACGGGCTCGAAGATACAGGCGCCGCCCGCCGGCCCTCATCGGAGGAAAAGATAAATCTGATGGGCCGAAGCGACTATTTTTCAGGTCGCGTGAGGTGCAGAAAGGTGCGCGCGGGCGGCACAATTGTGTCATGGCGCAACTCCCCAACTTTCCTCCCCGAGCGTGTTGTTTTAGCCCCTCCACTGAAAGCGACGAGACATCACTACCGAGGGTAGTGATCTATGAAAGGGGCGAGTCAAGGAAAAACTTCTCCCATGCTAGCAGTAAGGAGTATTTCCTTGACCGCCAGCCCCCGGCTACCCATCAACGCGGCAACCTGCCTTCCGGACGCTCGTCTCCCGCGCCACAGTCGGCTCGGAGTCATCGCCCCGCCGGCACTCTGCTCTCACTCAAGCTCTCGCCGTCGCACTCGTGGTGCTAACCAGTGTTCTATCTGAGACTAGAGGCCACGCGCGCCTCCGCCTACGGCTTTCTCTGGTCATCCGGGGCGGCATAACGTTGCAACAGAGACGCGCCGGCGGCCGAAGCCGTCCTCGCGCAGCCTACACAACCCACAGATACTCAGCCCCGAACCTTAAACGAGCAGATGCGGCCCATGACTCGCCTGCGGCTCCTCGGCCGGTCGGCCGCGCCAGCTTACGCGGCTGGCTTCATCACCTCACCGGCGTCGAAGCCCTCGCCGCTCTTCCACACGGCTAAGGTGACGGCCGCGATCTTGCGCGCCATCGTCACCCGCGCTAACTCCGGTCGCAGCCCCTTCGCTAGTAGTCCCGCGTACCACGACTTGAAGGGCTCGCACCGCGAGGCCGCCTGCGCCGCGCTCTTGAAGACGTGCTTGAGCGTGCGGTTATGGCTGCGTGTCAGCCCGCGCGTGGCCGCCGCCTTCTTCGTCCGGCGCAGCCGCGGCCCCTCAACCTGGTAGTCGGCGCTCCACCTCGTCACCACCGCCAGCCCGCAGTAGGGCCAGAACTGTCGCTTCGAGCGGAAGCGGTGCGGCGAGACGACTGAAGCGATGAGCTGCGCGACGCGCACCACGCCCAGCGTCGGCACCCCCAGCAGCAGCTTGCTCGCCGGATGGCGGCATTCAGCCACCAAGGCTTTACGCGCCTCCCGCCGTAGTCCCGTCAGGTGGTCGAGTTCCGAGTACAGCCGCTCGGCGCGCGCGCGGGCGCCCGGCCCGGTCAGCTTCCCGAGCCACCCTTCGCGGAGCCGCGGCTTGTAGACGTCAGTGCCGGGGCTCGGGATGGCGCGTGAGCGGTTGGTCGCCGAGGGCAGCGCGCGCCCCGGCCTCGTCGGCCGCCCCCAGCCGCAGCGCCTCCCCGTAGGCGAGCGCCGTCACGGCGTGGTGGCCCAGTTCGCGGCTGATCTCGCCTAGGAAGAGGTAGGACTCCGGGTTCTCGGGGAAGGCCCGCGCCTCCTCGGCCGCGATCTCGAAGGCGTCGCCGGTCCAGTCGAGGCCGATCAGCCCGTGAGCCGCGTAGCGCTGAACGGCGAGCGAGCCCGGCAGCATGTCGAGGTAGGCGTAGGCGGCACCCTGCTCGTCGCCGTCCGCGACGCAGGCGATGGCCCGCAGACCCTCCTCCCTGATCTCATCGACAAACAGGGGGCGTCGGCCTCCAAAGCGGCGCACAGACGGTCGAGCTCGCTCTTTTTCTCTTCTAACGCCGCCTCGGTCATCATTGACATACAGCTTCCCTTCGCTGATTAAATTTCCAGCCGTGTGCGCCCCCGCAGCCCGGGCTCGCGCGATCGCAGAAAAACAATTGCCGGCTGACGTGTCAAGCCGCTTTCGGATTACTTCCGCGGGAGGCAGCTGGGGCCGCCACGCGATCCAGCACGGGGTCAATCGCTACGCGTCAAACTTTCGCCTGGAGTCCTCGCCGTCGACCTGCACGGTGCGGCACATCTCGAAGAGGCGGCTCCTCAGCCGCACGCCGACCCGGTCTTCTAGCGTCTCGTCCGCAGGCTGGCGGCGCGCGTCCCCGTAGTTGGTCGTGAAGATCGTCAGCCGTCGGTCGTT
>DATHBT010000156.1:0-3472 GCA_035295985.1 Pyrinomonadaceae bacterium
GGCGATCACGGGCACGCCCTCCGACCCGACGCTCTTCATCGGCGTGCAGAAACAAAACGGCCTCGGCGCGTGGTCGCAGCCCGGCGGCGAGATTCTGCCGCAGGCCCCGCCGCCGGCCGGCGGGCCGGCGCGCAAGATCGAAAGCCCCGACTCGCACGTCCAGAAGGTGGTCTTCCGCAACGGCTCGATCTACTACTGCCAGACCGTCGGCCTGCCGGCGGGCCGCCAGCCCACGCAAGTTGACCGCACCGCCGCGCAGTGGACTCAACTCGACTCGGCCGCGAACTTCGTGCGGGGCGGCCGTGCGGATGACCCCGGCGCGACGGCGACGAACGGCGGCAAGTGGTACGCCTTCCCCTCGATGTCGGTCAACCGCTTCGGCGACGTGCTGCTCGGCTTCACGCAGTTCTCGTCCAGCCAGTACCCGTCGGCCGCCTACGCCACGCACGTGGCCGGCGACCCGCCGGGGAGCCTGCGCGGCCCCGTCGTCTTCAAGGCGGGCGAGGGCTACTACGAGAAGACCCTGACGGGCGGGCGCAACCTCTGGGGCCTCTACAGCGGCGCGCAGGTCGATAACGTCAACGACCGCGACATCTGGACGATCCAGCAGTACGCGCAGCAGCCTGCGGGCATCGGCCCCAACTCCGGCCGCTGGGGGACGTGGTGGGAGCGCGTCCCGCTGCCGAACCGTCCGCCGTTCGTCCAGATCACCTACCTGACGCCGGCCAACCAGTCGATCTACATTGAGGGCACCGACGTCGAGATCAGGGCCACGGCGTCCGACCCGGAGGGGCACGTCGTCGCGGTCGAATTCTTCGACGGGCAGGCGAAGATCGGCGACGGCGTGCAAATCTCGCCCGGCGTTTACAGCATCACGCTGCCGAACGTCTCGGCCGGCACGCACACCCTGACGGCACGCGCGCACGACAACGAGGGCGGGGTCGGCACCTCGCCGCCCGTCACCCTCGACGTCCGGCCGGTCTCCATTTTGAGCGACGACTTCAACGACAACTCGACGGACACGTGGCGGTGGGTCATCATCGGCGACAGGACCAGGGTCTTGGAGCGGAACGCCCGCCTGGAGATCACGCCGCCCGACAACGCGACGGGCTACCCCGGCTACTACGCGCGCAACCTCCTCAACCTGACAAACCGGCGCGCGACCGTCGAGGCCGTGCAGGTCGCGCCGCTCATCTACGGCATCGAGACCTACTTCTACCTGCAGGAGCCGTACAACGGCAACCACCTCATGTTCGCCACCGGCGGCGGCGGCTTCATCCTGCAAAGCAGCGCGAACGGTGAGGTCTCGCGCACCCTCATCAGCTACAACGCGGCGCAGCACCGCTTCTGGCGCTTCCGCCACGATCCGGCCGACGACTCGATCAACTTCGACATGAGCCCGGACGGGGTGACGTGGACGACCTACCGCAAGCAGCCGCGCCCCTTCAATATCAACGCGCTGCAGGCCGTCCTCACCTGCGGCAAGTACACGGCCTCGACGCCCGCCCACACGGCCGTTTTCGACAACTACCGTGTTGAGGACAACCCGCCCTCGCGCGTCCTCCTGGCCGACGACTTCAACGACAACTCGGCCGATGCTTCGAAGTGGTTCGTTGACGCGCCCAATGGGATGACCGTCGCCGAGCAGAACCAGCGCCTGGAAGTGACCCCGCCGGCCGGCAACACCGGCTACGGCGGCTACCGCTCGAAGGCGACTCAAGACCTGACCGAGGCGACCGCCACGGTCGAGGTCGTGCAGGCCACGCCTGCCGTCAACGGCATCGAGACCTACTTCATGCTCTACGAGAGCGCCACCGGCAACTACCTGCTGTACGCCGTCGGCGGCATGTACCTCATCGAGCAGAGCCGGGACGGCGCCGGGGTGACGCGCACCTACCGGCCTTACGACGCGGCGCAGCACCGCCGCTGGCGCATCAGCCACCGCTGGGAGGATGACACCATCGCCTGGGAGACGAGCCCCGATGGCCTGACGTGGACGGAGCGCCGCCGCGCCCCGCGCACCTTCAACGTCACCGCGCTTGAGGTGCGACTCTACGCGGGCAAGTACACGGCCACTACGCCGGCGAGCACGGCCGTCTTCGACAACTTCCGCGTGGAGCGGCCCAGGCCCGCGCTCCCGCCCAGCGACAACTTCAACGACAACTCGCTCGACCCGGCGCGCTGGGTCGTCTATAACCCCGGCTCGCCCTCGCAGGTGCGCGAGCAGAACCAGCGGCTCGAAATATCGTTGCAGCCGAACACGGTCGTTTACAACGGGGTGGTCTCCGCGCCCGCCGTCAACTTCTGGAACAAGACCTTCGCGGTCGAAGTCCCGCAGACGACGAGCCAGGCCGGGTGGGTCGAGACCTTCATCATGCTCTGGCTCGACGACAACAACTTCTACCAGATCGTCTCGGGCGCGGGTAACGTGACGGCCGACGTGATGGTGAACGGCGCGGAGACCCGCACCGTCATCACCTACAACGCGGCGGCGCACCGCTTCTGGCGCATGCGTCACAACGCGGCGGCGCACACGATCAACTTCGAGGTCAGCGGCGACGGCCTGTCCTGGACGACCTTCAGGACCGCGCCCGTCGTCTTCTCGCTCGACGGGATGAAGCTGTACCTGGGGGCCGGGGCCTGGGGCACGGGCAACAGCGCTCCGGGGACGGCCATCTTCGACGGCGCGAAGCTCACGCCGAACGAGTGAGTTTCCCCGGACGGGACACGGCCCGCCGTCGCAGGTTCGTGACGGCGGGCCGCGTCTCGCGCAAGCCCAGGTCTTTTCAACGGCAAGGCCGGATGCAAGAGAGTTGTAACGAAAATTTTGCGGGTGTTGTTTTTTTTTGCGGGCCGCGGTTTGGAGCGGAAAAATCTTGACAGAGCAGGTCGCGCGAGTATGATTACCGCACCCCAAATGTAACGGAATTGAAATCTTCACTCCCGAATATTGTGGATTCGTTGCGGAGAGCTTCCCACCCCCCCCTCTGCTAAACTCTCCGAACCGCGACTCCTCCGCCTGCTGCGGCACAGCAGTCAAGTTCACATTCTGTTAGTGAGTCTGTGGTTAGGTGGGGCCTTTTAAGTTTCGGGTCGGATCGGGTCGGATAGAAAAACCCCGCCGGCACTTGCCGGTGCCGGCGGGGCGCTTACGAAACAACCTCTGCCGCATCGCTGCGCCAGAAGATGTGTCGCCAGACAGCCCGCATCTTAGCGCAGAAGTGTGGTGAGTACAACCTCGGTTTCGCCGGGTTTTCACGCACGAATGCGCGCCCGCCCAAGCACAACTCGGAGGCCCGCGCCGTCTTCTTCCCGCGCCTCGTCGCGCCGCCTTACGGCCGCTGGCGCGCAGGACTCTCTCGCGTCAAGGCGGGCGGGCGTCGCGCTGCTGCGACGCCCGCCCGCCTTTTCAACGGTACGGAGGTAAGCCCATGCCTGCCAGCACACGCCCCGTTCGGCACAAGTCGGCAAC
>DATHBT010000157.1:0-12110 GCA_035295985.1 Pyrinomonadaceae bacterium
AGGGATGAGGGATAAGCAGGAAGAAGTTGTCTTTCCTTCATCCCTCATCCCTCCGCCTTCATCCCTTCAATGGCGCGGCGTGCCACTTTCGTGGAAGTTTAGTTATAGGCCCGCGACGTTGTTCGACTAACATGCGCCGAAACATTGGCACAGTTCTGTTCAAAAAAGGGGGAACGTAAATGAGTTCGACAGCGACACAAGCCAGCAGATCGGGCATGACCACCGGTTCCGGCCCGGCCGAGGCCGAGCAGCACTCCGAGGGCGTCATCGCCCGCACCATCGAGCAGCAGACGGCGAAGCTGCCTTCCGACATCTTCCTGTGGGCCGCCGCCGGCTCCATCGGTGTCTCGGCGATCCTGCAGCTATCGGGCAAGCAGAAGGCGAGCCTGTTCGTCGGCCAGTGGGTCGCGCCCTTCCTGCTGCTGGGCGTCTATAACAAGATCGTCAAGGTGTCAGGATCGGATCGCGTCACGCCTTAAGCGGCGCGCGTAACGAACGAACGCGGGGAAGGTTTCGCGCGGGCCGGTGTGTAGCCGGCCCGCGCTTTTTCTTTCACGACGGATCGTCTAAGATCGCGCGAGCCGACTTTTCGACATCCGACTCTCCCCGCGGCCAGACCCTAATCAGAACTCGCGGACGCCCCGCATGTGTGCAGGATCATGAAACTTCGCACGCCGACTCTCGCCTTCGCCGCCGCGCTGCTCCTCCTCTCCGCTTCGCCCCGCGCCGGGGTCGGCCGCGCCGGGGACGACGCGGGCCGCGCACAAGAGCAGCCTTCTCAAGAGCGGCCCGCCCAACAGCCGCAGCAGCAACAGCCCGCGCCGCTGCTCACGCCGCAGCCCACGCCGACGCCCGCGCGGCCCGAGACGGTTGACGAAGACGAGGTCTTGAACGTCGAGACCAGCCTCGTCAACGTCCTCTTCAACGCCGCGGATCGCAACCGCCGGTATGTGACGGCCATCAGGCGCGAGGACGTGCGCGTCTTCGAGAACGACGCGCCGCAGGAGATCACGGCCTTCCAGCACGAGACGAACCTCCCCGTCTCCATCGCCATCCTCATCGACGTCAGCTTCTCGCAGGCCATCGCGCTGCCCGACGCGCAGCAGGCCGCCAAGCGTTTCGTCAACTCCATCCTGCGGCCCGGCCGCGACGAGGTGGCCGTCCTCTCCTTCGCCGGCACGACCACGGTCGAGCAGGACCTGACCGACAACGCCATCCGCCTGCACCGCGCCATCGACAGCGTTGAGATTGAACCGCCGGCCGACAAGGACACGTTTTTCGAGTACCAGGAGGGAGAGCGCGCCGAGGTCGTGCCGGCGCGCAACGACCTGTTCGGCCTGCCCGGCTCGACCGCGCTCTGGGACGCCGTCTGGGCCGCCTCGACCGAGCTGATGGCGCGCGCGCCGCGCAACGCACGCCGCGCACTGATCGTCCTCTCCGACGGCGACGACACGACGAGCCGCGTCCGACGCGAGGAGGCGGTTCAGGCGGCGGTCAAGGCCAACACGGTCATCTACACCATCGGCTTCGAGCCGGATTGCGATCCCTGCCCCTTCGACAAGAAGGCCCTGCGCCGCCTGGCCGAGGAGACCGGCGGACGCGCCTTCTTCCCCAAGCGCACGGCCGAATTCGACACCGCCTTCGGCCAGATCGAGCACGAGCTGCGCACGCAGTACCTCCTCTCCTACGTCCCCACGAACCGCGAGCGCGACGGCAGCTTCCGCCGCATACGCCTCGACATCACCAACCCCGAACTCCGCAAGCAGAAGATCAAACTGACCTACCGCGAGGGCTACTACGCCCTGCCGCCGCGCCCGCGGCCCCCGCGCCGCACGGACGCGCAAACCGAGACGCAGCAGCGCCTCAAACGCCCGCCGCGCCGGCCGCGGAAGAATTAAAGCGGGCAGTGGTATAAGGGAAAAGGCAGCGCCGCTTGCCCGGCGTCCCGCGCCTTTTTTATACTGTCGGCGTTCCCGTGATCAGCAGTCGAAGTCGCACAAGCCCTCCGGCCCGCTCCCTCAAGCGGGGCCGCCCGGTTCGCGCTGACCTTTATAGGAGTTCGCACGCCGAAAGGACGTTCCTTGCCCACCATGCCCGCAAAACATTTCCGCGCCCTCGTCGCCCTGTCGCTCTGTCTCTGTCTCACGGCCCCGGCCTTCGCGCAGTCGAAGTCGAACCCGGTCGATAAGTTCCGCCAGCTCGAAGAGATTCTGCCGACGCCGAACACAGAGCGCGCGGCCTCGGGCGCGCCCGGCCGCGGCTACTGGCAGCAGCGCGCCGATTACAACATCAAGGTCGAGCTGGACGACGCCCGCCAGCGCATCAGCGCCACGGAGACCATCACCTACTTCAATAACTCGCCCGACGCGCTTCCCTATCTGTGGCTGCAACTCGATCAGAACATCTTCGCACGCGAGTCCGACGCCAACCTGACCGCCGCCGCGCCCTCGTTCGAGCAGACGCCCTACCGCACGATTGATTCCTTGCTCGCCCGCCGCGACTTCGAGGGCGGCTACCGCATCACGGCCGTGCGCGACGCGGCCGGTGCCCCGCTCCGTCACACGATTGTCAGGACGATGATGCGCGTCGATCTGCCGCGCCCGCTCGCGCCGGGGCAGTCCACAAGTTTCTCGGTTGACTGGAACTACAACGTCAGCGACCAGCGGCGGCTGGGCGGCCGTACGGGCTACGAGTTCTTCCCGAAGGACGGCAACTACCTCTACGAGATCGCGCACTGGTTCCCGCGCATGGCCGCCTACAACGACGTGTCGGGCTGGCAGCACAAGCAGTTCTTAGGCTCCGGCGAGTTCACGCTGGAATTCGGCAACTACCGCGTCGCCATCACCGCGCCCGACGATCACATCGTCGCCTCGACCGGCGTCCTGCAAAACCCGAACGAAGTCCTGACCGCGCAGCAGCGCGCGCGGCTCAGGCAGGCCGAGACCGCTAAGAACCCTGTCCTCATCGTCACGCCCGACGAGGCGCGCGCGAACGAATCGCACAAGCCGACGGGCAAGAAGACCTGGGTTTTTCACGCCGAGAACGTCCGTGATTTCGCCTTCGCCTCCTCCCGAAAGTTCATCTGGGACGCGCAGCTTCATAACGTCGAGGGCAACCGCGTGATGGCGATGTCCTACTACCCGAAGGAGGGGAACCCCCTGTGGGAGCGCTACTCGACCCACTCGATCATCCACACGCTGAACGTCTATTCCCGCTACTCGTTCACCTACCCCTACCCCGTCGCCATCTCCGTCAACGGCCCCGTCGGCGGGATGGAGTACCCGATGATCTGCTTCAACGGCCCGCGCCCCGAAGAGGACGGGACCTACACGGCGCAGACCAAGTACGGCCTCATCTCCGTCATCATCCACGAGGTCGGCCACAACTACTTCCCGATGATCGTCAACTCGGACGAGCGGCAGTGGACGTGGCTCGACGAGGGGCTGAACACTTTCCTCCAGTACCTCGCCGAGCAGGAGTGGGAACAGAACTACCCTTCGCGCCGCGGCGAGCCGCGCAACATCACCGGCTACATGCTCTCGCCCGATCAGGTTCCCGTGATGGTCAACTCGGAATCGCTCCTACAGTTCGGTAACAACGCCTACGCCAAGCCCGCGACCGCACTGAACATCCTGCGCGAGACGATCCTCGGCCGCGAGCTGTTCGACTTCGCCTTTAAGACCTACTCGCAGCGCTGGAAGTTCAAGCGGCCCATGCCGGCCGACTTCTTCCGCACGATGGAGGACGCCTCGGGCGTCGATCTCGACTGGTTCTGGCGCGGCTGGTTCTACTCGACCGACCACGTCGATCTCTCCGTCGAGCGCGTCCGCCTGTTTACGATCAACACGCAAGACCCCGAGGCCGAGAAGGCCCGCCAGCGGCAGGAGCGCGCCGAGCGGCCGACGACGCTCTCGCAGGAGCGCAACCGCGCCCTGCCGAAGCGCACCGATCAGTACCCTTCCTTGCGCGACTTCTATAACGAGTACGACGAGCTGGTCGTCACCGAGCGCGACCGCGCCGAGTACCAGAAGCTTTTGCAGACCTTGACGCCCCGCGAGCGCGAGCTGTTGCAGGCGGGCCTGAACTTCTACGTCGTCGATCTCAAAAACGTCGGCGGCCTCGTCATGCCCGTCATCCTCGACATCGAGTACGCCGACGGCACGCGCGAGACCGTGTACATCCCGGCGGAAATCTGGCGCTACAACCACGAGGAGGTGTCGAAGCTGATCATGACACCGAAGGAGATTCGCTCGATCCTCCTCGACCCGCGCGAGCAGACGGCCGACGCCGACATGGCGAACAACAGCTTCCCGCGCCGCCCCGTCAAGACGCGCTTCCAGCTCTTCAAGGAGGAGCGCCGGGAGAACCCGATGCAGTTGCTTGAGCGCAAGCAGCCGGCCGCCGTCGAGCAGCAGGCGACGCCGACGCCCGCGCCCTCGCCCACCCCGACGCCGCGCAACCCGTGAGGTCTGACATGAAAACGGAGAGACGCGCGCCGCGCGCCCTCGCGCTCACGCTCGCCGCCCTCGCCGCCGCGACGCTCTGTGCGCCGCGCGCCGGGGCGCACAAGTTCCACACGAGCTTCGCCGAGGTGAACCACAACGCCGAGGCCGGCACGCTCGAAGTCACGCTCCGCACCTTCCCCGACGACCTGGAAGCGGCCGTGCGCCGCCGCGCCCCGGCCGCGCGCGAGTCGTCCGGCGAGAAGGATCGTGCGAAGGGGTTCGAGGAGCGCGTCGCGGCCTACGTCGCAGAGACGTTCCAGTTGAAGAGTGCGAACGGCGATCCGATCAAAATCGCTTGGGTCGGCATGGACGCGGGCGCGGACTCAGCCTGGCTCTACTTCGAGGCGCGCCTGCCCGCCGAAGCCGGCGACCTGCGCCTCAGCAACCGTTTCCTCTTCGACCTCTTCGACGATCAGATCAACCTCGTCAACCTCAAGTCGAACGGCAAGCGCACGGCGCTGCGCTTCGAGCGCGGCAAGACGGGCTTCCAGACTGTCAGTCTCAGGTGACAGGCCCGGCGCGCCGCCGCAACCGCCATGAAGTCGCACACCAGACGCCTGACCTTCAACGTCCCCGGGCGCATGGGCTTCGTCAACATCACGCGCGAGGTGGAGCGCGAGGTCGAGTCTTCCGGCGTCCGCGAGGGCCTGGTGTTAGTCAACGCGATGCACATCACGGCCAGCGTCTTCATCAACGACGACGAGCCGGGGCTGCACGAAGACTACAAGCGCTGGCTCGAATGGCTCGCGCCGTTCGACCCAAGCCCGGAGAAGTACCAGCACAACCGCACGGGCGAGGACAACGGCGACGCGCACCACAAGCGGCAGATCATGGGCCGCGAGGTCGTCGTCGCGATCACGGAAGGCAAGCTGGACTTCGGCCCTTGGGAGCAGATTTTTTACGGCGAGTTCGACGGCCGCCGCCCGAAGCGTGTGCTCGTGAAGATCATCGGGGAGTGAGCGGGAGCCCGGCGGGGCTGCCGGCGGGGGAAGTTGACGGATAAAAGGTGGGCGGGGCCGGCGTGTTGATTCACGCCGGCCCCGCCCACCTTTTGCCCCTGTCAGGGCGGTTGATGAATTAACCGAAGATCGGCTTACCGGATGCGGGTCACGGAGCCGGTCAGCGGGTTGATGGTGAAGCGCATGACGGTCGTCGTCGTCTGCTGGAGCGTGCCGCCGACCGTCGTCCCGCCCGCCGTCGAGCCGCCGCCGGAGGTCGTGCCGGCCGAGGCCGTGCCGCCGTTAGTGCCGCCCGCGGAGCTTGTGCCCGAGGCGTTGGCCGTGTCGGGCATGTGGCCGTGGATGGCGACCGAAACGTCGAACATCTCACCGACCGGGTTGGCGAACTGGAGCCTGCGCGCGGCGCTCGTCTCGCCGGCCGCGAGCTTCTGGTCGGCGCCGGCCTGCGCCGTGTAGCCGAACTCGGCGGGCGTCGAGACGCCGTCGCCGCTGTTGTCGGCGTTCGTCACCTTCACCTTGCCGCTCCGGGAGCTGATCGAGGTGATGGTGAACCGGAGCGGGGCGAAGACGTCCGTGTTCGAGACGTTCTTGAGCGTCTGGTCGTACTGGAAGACGCCCCCGGCGAGGCTGACCGTGTTGTCGACCATCGCCCACTGGACGAGCGAGGTGACGTCCGCCCCGACTCGGCGATCCACGACGACCGCGCGCGCGGCACTCGCCGGCCCTTCGATCAGGCCGTGCTCGACCGGGAAGAGGCCGACGACGCGGTACTGGTACGCGCCGTTGCCGCGCCCCGCCACGTTGAACGCGGTCTGAGCGGACGGCACGTCGGCCAGCGTCGCCCACGTCGCGCCGTTGTTGCCCGACTCCTGCACGCGGAACTTCGCGGGCGCGGGCGTCGAGGCGTAGCCGTAGGAGAGCTGGTAGCTGCCGTCGATGTCGGTCGGCGGGTTGCCGGCGAACTCGTTACCGGAGACCGCGCCCATCGTCGGCGCGACGGCCGTGAAGGTGGGCCGGACGGCGCGGAACTGGAAGGGCATCCGCAGGGTCTGCCCGCCGTCGGCGCGCGCCGCCGTCACGTACCACTCGATCTGCGTCGGGTCGGCCGGCACGGACTCGCCGTTGACGCTGACGTTGACGCTGAAGCTGGCCGAGCCGTTCGCGGGCACTTCGACCTCGGAGACCGGCTCGCCGGCCGCGTTCGTAAAGCTCACCGTAACGCCCGCGGGCACGTTGCGCACGGCGGAGGAGCTGAGGCGATAGACGCCCGCGCCCGCGCCTTCGCGGATGTCCGTGATCGTGACGGCCTGCGACTTCGCGGCCGTGCCGATGACGCCGGCGACGGGGACGGCCCCGAAGCTGTGGCTGCCCAGGAAGTCAGGGTTGCCGGGGCTGGTCTGCACGAACACGCCGTGCGAGCGCGCCGCAGGCTCGCCCTCGGTCATGTCGATCTGCCCGGTGCCCATGAGGGCCTTGGCGTTGGCGGCGGCGAAGGCGTCAACCAATCCCGCGCCCTGCTGGTTCAGGGTCTGCGTGCCGTCCGCGACCGGCGTGCCGTCGGCGCGGCGCAGGTTAGTGGCCGTGTTCATGACGGCGGCGCGGATCATCGAGGGAGTCCAGGTCGGGTTCTTCTGCTTGACGAGGGCGACGACGCCCGCCGTCATCGGCGAACTCATCGACGTGCCCGAGGCCGAGATGTAGCCGGTCGGATCGAACATCGTCGAGGTGTTGGTGGCGACGCCGCCGACGCGCACGGTCGCGGAGAGCACCGAGACGCCGGGGGCGGTCACGTCCGGCTTGATCATGCCGAAGCCGTTGACCATGCCCTTCGAGCTGAAGTCGGCCATGTCAGGCTCGAAGATGAGCGCCTTGTTGATGCGAATCTGGTTCGCGGAGACCGCGCCGAAGGCCGTCGAGCCGATGGCCTTCTTCAGGTACTCGCCGTTGGCCTTCGAGAGGCCGACGACGGGGACGGTGGACTTGCGGGCGGTGGCGGCCGTCAGCTCGCCGTCCACGTTGTTGTAGACGATGACGGCGATGGCACCCTTCGCGACGGCGAAGGCGGCCTTGTTGGAGAAGAGGCCCGTGCCGGCGGCGACCGGCGACTCGGGCGGGGTGTTGACGCTGCCGCCGCGCTCGATCAGGGCGATCTTACCGCGCACGGAGTCGGGCACCTGATCGGGCGTCTCTGCCCAGGCGCAGAAGACGTAGTTGGCGGTAATGTCCGACAGGATCGGCGCGCCGCCTTCGAGCGGGAAAATCTTCATGTCCTTGCGGTTCTCGCCGCCGATCTCGTCGAGCTTGTTCGGGGCCGAGCCGGGGTCGAGGTTGGCGCCGACGGTCAGGACGCGGCGGCCTGCGCCCGGAGCGCCGATGGTGCCCTCGCCCGTCGGGTTGGTCGGCGTCGGGCGGCCGGAGTTGCCCGCGGAGGCGACGACCGTCGTGCCCGCGAGCGTGGCGTTGTCGGCCGCGACCGAGGTCGCGCCGTTCGGGTTGTTCGAGGTGTCGCCGAGGCTCATGTTGATGACGTGGGCGACGGGCTTCGCCGCGCCCGTCAGCGTGAACGGACGCACCGCGTCCTCCATCGCCATGATGATCGAGGCCGCCTGGCCGGAGCCGACGGTGGAGAGCACCTTGTAGCCCATGATCTTGGCCTGCGGCGCGACGCCGTGAATCTTCACCTCGTCGCCCGTGAGCGGCAGGCCGTCCGGCCCCGGCGCTTCCGAGAGGTAGCCGGCCGCGATGCCCGCGACGTGCGAGCCGTGGCCGAAGTCGTCCGTCACAGCGCCCGCAGTGTAGTTCATGTAGTAGGTCACCTTGCGGTTCGAGTTAGCCATCGAGGGGCCGACGCCGAACTGCGGGGGCGTCGGGTCGCCGCCGAACATCGGGTGCTGCCACTCGACGCCCGTGTCGAGGATCGCGATGTTGATGCCCTGGCCCTCGAAGCCGCCGGTCTGGAGCGCGTCGCCCATCTTGACCTGGGGCGGCTTGCCGTAGAGCGAAGGCGCGCGCGTGTACTTGACGCCGTTGTCGAGGTGCAGCTCGATCTCGGAGTTGGGCTGCACGGACTCGACCTGCTCCATCGCCTCAATCGTCGGGATGGCCGACTCGGGGACGTTGAGCGTCACGCCGTTGTAGATGTAATCGAACCGGAAAGCTATGTTGGCGACCTCGCCGTTCGGGCCGTTCGGGGCGTCAACGCTCGCGACGGTGAACTGGACGCCCGCGGCGCTCAGGCCGTTCAGGAACTCGTCCTGCCGGTTGACGATCTGCTGGCGGTAGGCCAGCTCGTCGAACTCGCGGCCCTGTGCCTCGGCCGCCGCCTTGGCGACCACTACGGGGTCGCCCTTCAACTGCACGATGACGGACTTCGTCGCCGCGCTCGCGCCGGTGACTAGGTTGCCGACGATTAGCACGGCCGCCAAAAGCATGGCGACGGCGACGCCTAAAACGGCCGCCCTGTTAAATCTGCCTCTCGACATCTGCGAATCTCCTTTTCGGCTTATTCGGTTTCTGGTTTCAATCGGCCCGCTCGGCCCGAACGCGAGACTTGCTCGACGGTGTGGAGTATGCGCGAAGGCAGTTGAGAGAAACTTGAGTGTCGGGGCGCGCGGACTTGAGTTTCACTTGAGATGTGAAACGCAAGCGGAATGCAACCGAATCGCAACGAAGCGCGGGCGTCCGGTGCGCTTCCCGTTTCGGACGTAAGGGCGGGCGCGGAGGCGTAAAGATGTGAAAAGCTCGGGCCGCCGGCGCGCCCTCGACGAGGCGCGCTGGCGGCCCGAGTTGTGCCGGCCCGTTCGCGCCGGCCGTTTACTTACTCGCCGTAGAGCTCGCCGAGCAGCTTCGTCGCAGGGTTGACGAACTCGGAGCGTTTGACGACGCGCTCCGGCTCGAAGCGCGGCCCCGGAATGATCGTCACCTGTATGAACTGCCCGTTGTAAACCTGCCGGGTTTCGAGCGGGAAGGTCTCCATCAGCCCGCGGTCGAGCGCGAGCTGCACGTAGCCGCGCAAGGCGGAAGGAATCTGCGCGTTGTCCGTGACGGTCTGGCTGCCGACCTTCACGTCCGTGCCGGCGAGCGCGCGCGCCTGCGCGTCGAGGCCGAGCGCGCGCACGAGTGCGACCGCCTGTTCGAGCCGGCTCACTTCGGCCGCCGGGCCGAACGAGGCGACGCCCGCGCCCATGATCCCGTCGCGGCGCAGGGACTCCGCGACGAGCGCGTCCGCGGTGTTCGGCGCGAGGTCGGAGAACGACGGCCGGTTGGGCAGGTACTGCATGACGTGCGCGGCCGTGAAGAGCGCGCGCGCAAGCTCCATGCGCGTGAGCGCGGAGTCGGGCCGGAACGCGCCGTCCGAGGCGAACATCACGCGGTCGTAGAGCAGGCGGAAGACCTTCTGCCGCGTCGCGGCGTCGAGGTGCGCCACGTCCGCCGCCTCGTTCGGGTCGAAGGCGTAGGTGACGACCTTCAGCCGGTAGGGCTGATCGAAGAGGATGCCCGCGCCGTTGAGGCCCGCGCTGACGCGCGCCGTGTAAGTGCCGGCGGCCGGGAATTCAAGTTTGATGGCCTCGCGCGCGCCGAAGAGCGCGGCGAGGTTGCCCTTGTTCGAGGCGGCGACGTTCGCGCCGTCGCGCTGCACGGCGAGCGCCAGATCGTTCATCACGATCCGCGTGTTGTCTACCACCAGCTCGTCCTCGCCGGCCGAGCCTTCCCAGTCGAGCTGCACGAAGGCGAAGCGCGTGTTGGCCGGAATCTCGAAGGCGTGCGACTTGCTCGCGGCCGGCGCGACCGTGTCAGAGAAGTTCTGCGCCGGGGCCGCGGAGAGCGCGAGGCCCTTGCCCGTGAAGCCGAACTGCCCGTAGAGCTTCTCCGGGTGCAGCGCGAGATCGACCGCCGCGTGGACGTTAGCCATGCCTGCGCCCACCTCGAACTCGTCATAGACGCCGAGCGGCGTGGCCGTGCGCTCGATGATCCGCTTGACCTCGTCGGGCGAGAGGTTCGGGTTCGCTTCGAGGATCGTGGCGGCCACGCCCGCGACGTGCGGGCAGGCCATCGAGGTGCCGGAAATCTGCGTGTAGAAGGGCAGGTACGCGGGCGGAATCTCCGCGTCGGCGTCCGCGCCGTTGGCGACGACGTTGGTCGCGGAGCGCGCGGCGACGACCGCGGCCGTGTGGCCCTGCGCGGCCGGGCCGCCCGTGCCCGGCGCGAGGACGGTCGGGCGCACGTCCGTGCCGAAGACGCCGCGCGAGGAGGAGGGGGTCAGACGCCAGTTCTTCTGGGCCGAGCCGACCGAGATGAGCCACGGGAAGGAGGCCCAGCGGTTGTGCGTCGCGGGCCGCGGGCCGTCGTTGCCGGCGGCGAAGACGACGACGATGCCGGCGTCGTGCAGCGCCTTCGACGCGACGTTTATCGGGTGGTCGGGATCGAGAGCGACGGCCGAGTTGCCCCAGGAGTTGCTGACCACCTTGATGTTCAGGTCGAAGGCGTTGGTGAGCACGTAGTCGAACGAGGCGACCTGCGCGAGCACGAAGAGGATGCCGCCCGACCCCAGCCCGACGAGCTTCGCGCCCGGCGCGACGCCCTGGTACAGCCCGCCCGACGCCTGGCCCGATCCGGCCGCGATGCCGGCGCAGTGCGTGCCGTGGCCGACGTGCGTGTCCGTGTTGACGACGTTCTCGACGTAGGCGGCCGGCAGGATGCCTTGCAGCGCGCCCCCGGTCGAGCCGGTGCGCACGAGCAGCCCGTCGCCGCCGTTAGGCGTGACGAGCACGTTCTGGATCGTGCGGCCCGCCTGGCGGTTGAGCAGATCCATCTTGAGGTCGGGGTGGCCGGCGTCGATGCCCGAGTCGTTGATGGCGATGGTCACGCCGCGGCCCGAGTACGGGAAGTTGCCGCTGCGCAGCTCCTGGTCGTCGCGCAGGCGCGAGACGCCGATGAGCGGCTTCGTCTGGTGGAGGAAGGGTTCGAGCGGCGCGTTCAGGTAAACGGAGCGCAGCTCGTTCCAGTCGAGCAGCCGCGCCACCTGCGCTGGTGTGGCGTTGACGGCGACGATGGGCAAATTCCTCATCCGCACGCCGGTGTCTATGCCGAGCGAGCGGACGGCGGCGACCTGCGCGTCGGTCACGCGGTCGCCGTGGAACGTCAGGAGCACGGCGAGCTGGCGGTCGGGCGCGGCGGCGGGGAGTCGCGCGCGGAGTTCGGGATCGACGCTGGGGGCGGCGTGCGCTTGAGAGGAGACGCCGAGCGCCGCGCAGGCGGCGAGCAGGGCACAGAGCAGGAGCCGGTGTCTCATGGCTTTTTAACCATCCCTCCGAAAAAGGTTCAGCGGGGGCCTGACCCGGCCCTCGTGAAAAACGGAACTCGCGCGAGGTGGCTGGACGGAACGGGCCGCGGAGGCCCGGCGAAAGCGGCCGTCCGAAAAGACGGCGGAAGAGTTTTTCGAGAGTCGCCCCGCCGCGCGGACTGCGGCGGGGCGACTCTCGGGTTTTACGCAGCCCCCCGCTTTAGAGGAGCTTGAAGGTGACGGACTTCGTCAGCGGGTTGACGGTGAAGCGGACGACGCGGCGCACGGCGGTCGTGAGCGAGGTCGTGCCGCTGGTCGTCGTGCCGCCGTCCGCGCCCGGCGTGATCGTGCCGGGGACGTTCG
>DATHBT010000158.1:0-11812 GCA_035295985.1 Pyrinomonadaceae bacterium
TGCATCACGAATACAACCTTCCGCACTATTCACAGAGAGGGGCAAGGTTTTGAGCACTTTCTGCTGATACTCAAACAAGCTTTCTCCATTAGCGCCACCTCTCATTGAGGGAAAACGAAGCTGCACGCTATCATCTTCCCAGTCACAAACAGCGCACAGATTATAGCTTCCCGGCGGCTCAACAAACGTCATAAAGCCGCAAGCTGGACACGGATATTCCATACAATTCACAAAAGCATCTAACGCCCGGCATCACCCGCCACGCACACAACGCGGAATTGCGGGCGTCTCGCGGATGAAAGCAACGCTGTTCGCGGTCTGGTGCATGCCCTTGTTAGGCGTGGCCTTGCCCATCAGAGTTGGCATCGTAGAAATAATAACCTACCCCGAAGCGGAGGTAATCAGCGAAATCAGCCGGCCTCTCCCCTGCGTGGACTCTATCCACTCAACCGAAATTACTGATCCGGGATCAGTAGTTAGGAATGACGCCGCTCCGCTCCGCCTACAATTACTTCGGCGGGAAGTCTTCGGTGGCGCACCTGATCTGGGAAGCCTTCAGCGAAGACGTTGGTAACTTTGTCGAGATGTTCGCCGGCTCGGCCGCCGTCCTACTGGCGCGGCCGCCGGTCAGGAATCCCGACGAGCCACATCATGAGACCCTAAACGATGTGGACGGTTTCATTGTCAATTGCCTTCGCGCGATAAAAAGGGATATTTTGAAAACGCACCGAGACAAGAGAGTCACCCCTTTAGCGGATGCCTCGGCAGGTATCCAGAACGAGGCCGCGGCGATTCTGATTTTCGTCGCGTTCGCCATTGCAGTTGGAAGCCTTGCTCTCTCACGACGTGTCGTTCCTCCAAAGCGTGAACAGAAGATGGCCGTGGCCTTAAACTAAGTGCTGCGTCATCAGCGCAAATGTGATCGGCCTGCTGGTCTGGGCCGCGAAGCGTCACCATGTAGGTTAGGCCGCGACTACCTTCAGGCCCGCGTGGCCAGCGTGATGATGTACTCGCGGCCCCAGCGCACCTTGCCATCCGCGGGTGTGACGTAGCCGCGATACAGATCGGTCAGGTCATTTCGGAACGCTTCTGCCTCGTTGTTCTGATTCTTCTCCAGCAGAGAGTGATACGCGCGGTTCGTCGGGCCATACTGGCCGATGAACAGCTCCGCCACCTGTTCGGGCGTATCGGCGTACTCCGGGCAGTCGTAGCGCTCGAACCGGTAAGCGTCGAACGAGTTGCCGAGGAGAGATTTCACCTTCTCTTCCTCGCCCCACCCGAAGGGACTCGGCACTCCCTGCGCGGGCGGGACGTACTTGCTCACCACCCGGAACATGCGCCCGACTCCGCTCTCCGGCGTCCATGCCTGAATTGCGATGCGACCCTCAGACTTCGTCACGCGCGCGACCTCGTCAGCCACCCGCTGCTGGTCGGGTGCGAACATGAGTCCGCACGACGACACGACGACATCGAACGCCCCGTCCGGGAACGGGAGGTTCTCCGCATCCCCTTCCCTCCACGCGATGCCGCCCAGACCCTCCGTAGCCTCGCGCTCGCGCGCGACGGCGAGCAATTCCGGCGTGAGGTCGAGCCCGGTGACCTCGGCCCCGCGAGCGCGCGCCGCGAGCGCCGTGTTCCCGGTCCCGCAGGCTATGTCAAGCACCCGCTCGCCCGCGTGGACGCGCGCAGCGCGCACGACGTGGTCGGCGACTGCCCGGATGCCCTGGGCGATCTGGTCGTAGTCCCCCGACGCCCAGGTCACCCGGTGTTTCCGCTTCAACTCGGCGAAATCCATTATTGTGTTCTCCTTTAGACATCAGGCCGCGGCGTTCCAAATGTCGACGGTGCGGTGCCACTCACCGTCCGGCATCACCAAGTCTGGGCATGAAAAAGGGCTATCTGATCTCCCGCCGTATCCCGGGTCCGGCGGGTCAGGCTGCATAAGCACTCATCAAGCGCGAGGCTGAAAAAGCCCTTCTTATCATTGGCCCGACTTATTTACTTGTCACGCTGGACGAGGCTGGCGGCGACGGCTACCAGTTCCGCCAACTCGACCGGCTTCGGCACATGCATTTGATATCCCGCACGCAGCGATTGCATCCGATCCTCCGCCCGCGCGTACGCAGTCAGGGCGATGGCGGGGATCTTACCTCCGCTTTCGGCGGGCAGCGCCCTGACCTTCCGGATCAGCTCGTACCCATCCTCGTCAGGCATGCCGATGTCACTGATCAGCAGGTCAGGCACTTCGACTGCGAGCGCCTCCAATGCCTCGGACGCCGACCCGACTACTGACACGTCAGCGCCGCACTGCCCGAGTCCGGCCTTCAGCAACTCACGGGTGTCCGGTTCGTCGTCCACCGCCAGAATCCTGAGACCGTCGAGTCTGTCCGGACACTCGTATAGGGGGAGTGTGTCTCTCGCAGCCGGGTGCACGCGCTCGCCCACGGCCACGCTCTGATAGACGGGGGCGACCGGCAGCAGTACCGTGAAGGTCGCGCCCTGTCCCTCGCCCCCGCTCTCGGCTCGCACCGTCCCGCCATGGAGTTCGACGAGGTGCCGCACGATTGAGAGCCCCAGTCCCAGTCCGCCGTGCTGGCGGGTGGTGCGGCCGTCGGCCTGGCGAAAGCGGTCAAACACGTAGGGCAAAAAATCCGGCGCGATCCCGGGCCCCGTGTCGCTGACGGCAATTTCGACGTGCGAGTTGACCCGCTCGAGCCTGACCTGCACGCGCCCGCCCTTCGGCGTGAACTTGATGGCGTTCGACAGCAGATTCCAGACGACCTGCTGGAGCCTTACGGGGTCGCCTGAGACCGTGACCACACCCGTGTCCAGGATCCTCTGCACGCGCACTTCCTTCGCTTCGGCCGCGGGCCTGACCGCCTCGACGGCCGCCTCGATGAAGGAGTTCGGATCGACTGGCCGCACGTCAATGCGGAGTTTACCCGTGATGATGCGCGAGACATCCAGGAGGTCGTCGATGAGTTGTGCCTGCGCCCGCGCGTTCCGCTCGATAGTCTCCAGGGCCTTCGCCATCTTCGCGTCAACTGTTTGCCCGGTGCGCAGCAAATGCGCCCACCCAAGGATGGCCGTCAGCGGCGTCCTCAACTCGTGCGAGACGGTGGCGAGAAATTCGTCCTTGAGCCGGTTCGACTCCTGCGCCTCGACGTAGAGCCGCTCCTTTTCCCCCGCGACTTGTTCCGCTTCGGCACGGGCGCGCTGGGCGTCGTCGTAGAGGCTCGCGTTGTCTACCGCGACCGCTGCCTGCGCGGCCAGCCCCTCAACGATCCGTGCAACTCGTTCGGTGAAGACGCCCGCCTTGGGATGGCCGAAGAAGAGCCCGCCGATCACCTCGCCCGAACGCGAGGTGACGGGTACGGCCAGATAACTCGTCACGGGCAAGTGGCCTTCTGGCATGCCGAAGTAAGGAGAGTTTTTGCCGTAACGCGCGTCGAGATTCACATCGCCAATGCGAAGGGTGCCTTCGCCGCGAAAGGTGGGGCCGAAGAGGTCTGTGGCGCGCGGCATCGGGAAGTGAGCGAAGGCTTCACGGGGCACGCCGGAGAGCGTGTAGAGCATGTAAGACGCGCCCCGCTGGTCGAGCACGTTGTAGAAGAAGGAGCCGAAATGCGCGCCGCTGATTTCGGTCGCTGCGTCCGTCACGACCTGCACGAGTTTGTGCAAATCGAGTTCCGCCGCGAGCGTCTGCCCGACACGGTTGACCGTCTCAATGACTTCAGCCTGCTCGCGCAACTCGGCCTCGGCTCGTTTGCGCTCGCTGATGTCACGCGCGATCTTCGACGCCCCGAGGATTTGGCCTTCGGGGCTCCTGATGGGCGACACGGTGAGGGAGATATCAACGAGCGAGCCGTCCTTGCGCACGCGCGCCGTCTCGTAGTGGTCGATCCGCTCACCGCGCCTGATCCTGGCGAGAATGTTCGGCTCCTCATCTAAGTGGTCAGGCGGGATTAAGATAGTGACAGGCTTGCCGATCATCTCCGCGGCCGTGTAGCCGAAGATGCGAGAGGCCCCTTCGTTCCAGCTCGTGATGACGCCGTCGAGCGTCTTACTGATGATGGCGTCTTCGGCAGACTCAATGATTGCGGTCAGCCATGCGGACGCACTTTCCTTGGACGGCGGTCGGTCGGCAACATCTGCGGCGCGCGGGTAATCTCCGGACATTCCTTGTGACATAAATGGATGAGACCACTATCAGCTTGAAGATTTATGCTTTCGGGGGAAAGTTTATAAGGACGAGATTATATACGTGCGACGTGATTATTACTACAACCACCCTTGCAAACTAAGAGCACCTAACAAAACCTCTGTCAGAGGCTAAGACTCTTGGAAATCTGAATCGGCTCTACCCCTAAAACGGGGGTTTTGTTAGGTGCTCTAAGCTCGGACCAGAGGAATTGAAGCAGTGTAAAGGGCGTTAGGATACGTCCTTCCAACCACCTCTCATCCCTTATCGAGGCGGCTTCATGCGGACTCTCAGACCCGGCTTGCTTTTTAACATTGAGTGACGATTTGATCGGGCAGGAGAATTTTACCGCTTCGTCTTTGCGTTCGGGTGTGGAGGCGCACACCGTGAAAGTAAATCTTTTTGCTGGCACAGTAGCCGACATCCGCCACGTCACGGGCGACGCTGGCCGTGTAGGCGTGACCGCCCGCCGCCAGCATGACGGACATGGAGTCAATGAAGCGATCAATTTCCGGCTCGAAGTGGTCTTGTAATTGTTTCTGCAAGTATCCCCGATGGTTTGAAAAGTTGGCTCTAACAGATTCAGCCGCGCGACAAAAGTTTGATACGCAGGCAAAGCGGGAAAGAAGTTTCTCCAATAGTTGTCAATCAGCTTGTGAATCGCCTTCTTCTCAACCAAACCTTGCAGATGACCGAACAAGTAGATGGTCACCAGTTCCCGGTCGGTAAAGACAGGATTTGAATTATTGCTCAAGCGTTGAAAACAGGTTTCAGATTGAGTATCGTAAATGTGGCAGACAAGCAGATACAGTTGAATCAGTTGATTTTCCATGAGAAGAAAATTCTACCAATTCCGCTGGCTTGTCTGTCATTTCAACTCCTGATTCACATAAATGTTTAGCTCATGTCAGGCTCGACGGGCGAATTGAAGGGGTCGCGCATGTGATCGGAACCGGGTAGCGCAGGGGTGCTCGCATCTGACCTCTCATGGTTTTCCTTAAGCTGCCCCGTAACAAGGGTGGTTCATCATTGGCTAGGCTGGCAGATAGAACGGGCGGGAGACCGATTTAGGCATCATCAGGAGGACCCTTATATGAATGACGACTTCGACGAGACCTCGGAGCCTGAGTTAACGGCTGACGAGGAGGCATTGTTAAAGGAGATGCCGACGTTGACCGACGTCGGGCAAGCGCGGCGCACATTCCTGGGGCAGACGCTCGCGGGCGGCCTCAGCGCCTTCGCGCTGATGCTGTTGGAGCAGGAGAGGGCGCTCGCCGCGCTAGCCACTTCGCCCGAGGCGGTCTTCGCGCCGGCCCCGGCGCTGGAGAACCCCGTCAGGGTCATCCTGAAGGTCAACGGCGCGACGAAAACACTCGAACTTGATTCGCGCATGGTACTGCTCGACGCGCTGCGCGAGAGGCTGGAGTTGACCGGCACGAAGAAGGGCTGCGACCAGGGCCAGTGCGGTGCATGCACCGTTATCGTCGACGGGCGTCGCGTGCTCTCCTGCCTGACCCTCACCGCCACCTTGGAGGGCCGGGAGGTCACGACCATCGAAGGACTGGCGAAGGGCGACCAACTACATCCCGTGCAGGCGGCCTTCATCAAGTACGACGGCTTCCAGTGCGGATATTGCACGCCGGGGCAGATTTGCTCCGCCGTCGGAATGCTGGAAGAGGCGCGGCGCGGCGATGTGAGTCACGTCACAGCCGACGTCACGACATCGACCACGCGACTCACGGGCGATGAAATACGCGAGCGGATGAGCGGTAACATCTGCCGCTGCGGAGCCTACCCAGGGATCGTCGCCGCCATTCAGGAAGCCCATTCGGGCAAGGAGACGGCGCGGACGTGGCGCTTCGTTGACGACCAGGAATTGGCCCGCGTCAGGCAGGAGGTTGCAGATGAGACCGTTTAAGTACGTGCGCGCAAACGATGCCGGGGGAGCCGTGCGGACGGTCGCGGCTAATCCGCAGGCGAAGTTCCTCGCGGGCGGGACTAACATTCTCGATTTGATGAAAGAGGACGTCGAGCGCCCGAACGAACTGGTGGACCTAACCCGCCTTAAGCTGACAGAGATCAGGGCGGCGGGCGGGGGCGTCTCTATCGGCGCGCTGGCGAAGAACACGGACACCGCCAACCACCCGCTCATCCGCAAGAGCTACCCGCTGCTCACACAGGCCATCGTCGCGGGCGCCTCGGGGCAACTCCGCAACATGGCGACGAACGGCGGGAACCTGATGCAGAGGACGCGCTGCCAGTACTTCTACGATACGGCGATGCCGTGCAACAAGCGCGAGCCTGGGACTGGCTGCGGAGCGCTCGAAGGGCTTAACAGGATTCACGCCATCCTCGGCTGGAGCGAGAAGTGCGTGGCCACGTACCCCGGCGACATGGCGAACGCGCTCTACGCGCTCGAAGCCGTGGTTCGGGTCAGGGGCGCATCGGGGCGCGAGCGCACGATCCCCATCGGTGAGTTTCACCGCCTGCCGGGCGACACGCCCGAGCGCGACAACAACCTCGCGCACGGCGAGCTGATTACGGCCATCGAGCTGCCGAAGTCCAACTTCGCGAAGAGCTCTCATTACCTGAAGGTACGCGACCGTGCGTCGTACGCCTTCGCGCTCGTCGCGGTGGCCGCCGCGCTGGAGATCGACGGGGGCATGATCAGGCAGGCGCGCGTCGTGCTCGGGGGCGTGGCCCACAAACCATGGCGGAGCCTGGAGGCGGAGGGCGCTCTCTCCGGCAAGCCGGCGTCGGAAGAGACCTTTCGGCAGGCCGCCGAGGTAGCCCTCAGAGAGGCAAAACCGCTCACGCATAACGCTTACAAGGTCGAGCTTGGGAAACGCGCGGTAGTTCGCACACTGATGCGTGCGAGCAGACTGGCCTGACGGGTCGGGAACCGGGGAGGGGATGCGATGACGAGATATATCGGGAAAGAGATGAGCCGCGTGGACGGCGTGGCGAAGGTGACGGGCACGGCGAAGTACGCGGCGGAGTTCCAGGTGCCGAACATCGCCTACGGCTTCATCGTGCTGGGCACCGTGGCGAAGGGCACGATCAAGGCGATGGATACGCGCGAGGCGGAACGCGCGCCGGGCGTAATTCGCGTCTTCACGCATCTGAACGCGCCCAAGCTCGGGCCGAAGGCGTCGCACGAGCAGGCCCCGCCGCGCGCGACAGAAGAAAAGGACAAGTCTTTCCGCGCGCTCCAGTCGGACAAAATCTACTTCAACATGCAGCCCGTGGCGCTCGTCGTGGCCGAGACCTACGAGCAGGCGCGCTACGCCGCTCGCCTCGTCAAAGTGTCTTACAACGCGGAGAAGCACCAGACTGACACGGAATCGGTGCGCGACCGCGCGCGCGCGCCATTGCAGGGGCCGCCCCCGAAGCCGCGCGGCAACCCCGAAGCAGCCATGCGCAGCGCGCCCGTCAAAGTCGAGGCCGAGTACCGCATCCCCGTCGAGCACCACAACCCGATGGAGCCGCACGCTGCCGTCGCCGTCTGGCAGGGCGACCGGCTCACGGTCTTCGACAAGTCGCAGGAAGTCTACAACGTGCGCAAGCACCTCGCGTCGAGCTTCGGCGTCCCCGAGGAGAACGTGCAGGTCACCTCGCCTTATGTCGGGGGCGCGTTCGGGTCCAGCTTGCGGCCAAACTACTACCCCGCGCTAACGGCCATGGCGGCGCGCGAACTCAAACGTCCCGTCAAGGTCGTCTACACGCGCACGCAGATGTTCACCGGCCACGGCTACCGCCCCCACACGATCCAGAAGATCGCGCTCGGCGCGGAGCGAACTGGGAAGCTCACGGCGATGATCCACCACGCCGTGCATAACAGCTCGTCCTTTGAGGAGTTCAACGACAGCACGACCGGGTTCACGCGCCAGGTCTATGCCTGCCCGAATCTCTTCGCGCCGACCATGATCGTCGCCACAGACCTCCCGACGCCGACGTGGATGCGCGCGCCGGGGGCCGTGAGCGGCATGTTCGCGCTCGAATGCGCGATGGACGAGCTGGCCTACGCGCTCAACGTTGACCCGCTCGAACTGCGTCTCATCAACTACGCCGAGCGAGACCCCGAGAGCGGCAAGCCGTTTTCGAGCAAGGCGCTGCGCGAGTGCTACCGGCTCGGCGCGGAGAAGTTCGGTTGGAAGGAGCGCAAGATGGAGCCGCGCTCAATGCGCGACGGGCGGCTCCTCGTCGGGTGGGGCACGGCCACCGGAATCTGGGGCGCGTTCCAGATGCCCGCCACTGCCCGAATCATTTTCAAGGCGGACGGGACGGCGCACGTCGCCAGCGCGACGAGCGACATCGGGCCCGGCACCTACACGATGGCCACAATGATCGCGGCAGAGTATCTGGGACTCACGCCCGAGCGTGTGAAGTTTGAACTCGGCGACACGAATCTCCCCCGCGCCCCTTCGCAGGGCGGCTCGTGGACGACGGCGAGCGTCGGCTCGGCCATCCTCGGCGCGGCGCTGGCCGTCACGGCTAAGCTGCTCGCACTCGCGAACCGGGACGGGTCATCTCCGCTAATGGGCGCGGTGGCGGCCGACGTCGAAATGCTCGACGGCAGACTCCGTCTCAAGGCCAACACGTCGAAGTCCGTCGGCATCTCCGACCTCATGCGGCGCAATGGCCTCGCGGAGATCACGGAGACGTTCGAGTCGAAACCCTCTGAGGAGCGCCGGAAGTACGCGACGATGGCGCACGGCGCGCAGTTCGTCGAGGTGAAAGTAGACCCCGACCTCGGGCAGGTGCGCGTCACGCGCGTAATTGAAGTGACGGCCTGCGGCAAGATCATCAACCCGAAGGCTTCGCACAGCCAGGAGATCGGCGGCGTCGTCTGGGGCATCGGCATGGCCTTGCAGGAGGCGACCGAGATCGACCACCGCTATGGCCGGATCATGAACCCGAACCTCCAGCACTACCATGTGCCGGTCAACGCCGACGTTCATGAGATCGAGACGCTCTTCGTCGAGGAGGACGACACGGTGGTCAACCCACTCGGCGTCAAGGGCATGGGCGAGCTGGGGATGGTCGGCATCCCGGCGGCCATCGCCAACGCCGTCTTCCACGCCACCGGCAGGCGCGTCCGCGAACTGCCGATCACGCCGGACAAGTTGCTCTAGATCGGGGTGAGTCTATGAACGAAGTGAGGGCTTTAATCGAAGCGTTCGACGAGGCTTGCGTGAGGGGCGAGCGGTGCGCGCTGGCGACGGTCGTGAGCGTCGAGGGTTCGTCGTACCGGCGGCCGGGCGCGCGGATGCTGGTCTGCGAAGGCGGGGCCAGTACCGGCACGATTAGCGCCGGATGCCTCGAAAGTGACGTCATCGAGCATGCGAAGCGCGTCATCAAGGCGGGCGAGGCGTTGCTCGTCGAATACGACACCGCCTCGACGACCGAAGAGATGGTTTGGGGGCTGGGGCTCGGCTGCAACGGCATCGTGCGCGTGCTGGTCGAGCCACTCGCCCCCAGCTCACTCTACATAGAGGCGCTTAGGCGTTCCTGCGGGGCGCACGCCGAGGTCGCGACCGTGTCGGTCGCGACCGTGTATCAACATACGCCGTCGGAGTTGGCGCCGGATGAGGGTCGTGTCGAAACCGGGGCTCGCCTCTTCATCAACGATCAAGGTGAAGGCAGCCGCGAGAAGCTGAGCGACCGTGTGGCCTCGGTGCTTGAGAGCGAAGTGCGGACGCTGTCGCTCGGAGGGGAAACATCGGGTGCCCGCGTATATGGCGTGGACGGCGGCTCCGTAAAAGTTTTCGTGGAAACGCTTCTGCCGCCCGTCCCGCTTGTAGTCTTCGGGGCAGGTCATGACGCGTTGCCGGTCGTCGAACTCGCACGCGGATTGGGCTGGCAG
The DNA here is from genome assembly GCA_035295985.1 of Pyrinomonadaceae bacterium. Lineage (GTDB taxonomy): Bacteria > Acidobacteriota > Blastocatellia > Pyrinomonadales > Pyrinomonadaceae > JAIVGV01. The sequence continues at coordinate 10,068 of DATHBT010000158.1, forward strand.
ACGGAGGTGGTCGACCCGCAAGCCCACCCCGCCAGCCGCCCCCGGTTTGTTATGGCTGACAGGGTCACACTCTCGCGCCCTGAAGACGTTGCCGCGCGGGTCAGTATTACGCCGCGAACCCTGACGCTTCTGATGTCGCACAACTACTCGCATGACCGGGCGTTGCTCGGGTTCCTGTTGGCCTCCCCGGCGCGCTACATTGGGGTCATGGGCCCTCGCAAACGCACCGAACGGATGTTGAGTGAATTGGCGGCGGGAAAAGACATGCCCCGCCTCGAAGAAGCGGGCTTGGCACGCCTTCACTCCCCGGCCGGTCTGGACATCGGGGCGAACGCCCCCGCCGAGATCGCCCTGTCAATCATCGCCGAGATGCGCGCGGTGCTGGACGGGCGGCGCGGCGGGATGTTGCGCGAGCGCCGGGGCTCTATCCACAGCAGTCAGAGTGATGGCGGGCGCGCCCCTTTGATGGAGGAGCAGGCTCTTCGAGTGGCGTTGGCGTGAGTTGCGAAGGCCGACCAGGGAGGGAATTCCCAAGGTGATCGAAAGTAACGCGGCGGGTGTCGGAGCGGTGATCCTGGCAGCGGGGTCATCCTCCCGCATGGGCAGCCCGAAGCAGACGCTTCAATACCGGGGCGAGAGTCTGCTCAGGCGCGCCGCCCTCGCCGCGCTGGGCGCGGGGTGCCGTCCCGTCATCGTGGTGACGGGCGCGCACGCCGGGCTGTCGAGACGCGAGTTGGACGGGCTCGACGTGCGGGAAGTGTTAAATACACATTGGGAGACCGGGATGGCGTCGTCAATCCGGGCGGGCGTCGGCGGTCTTGTCGAGGCGGATCCGGACGCGGCCGCAGCCGTCCTTTTGCTGTGTGACCAACCTCACGTCACCGCCGACGTCATCTCTGATTTGGTCGCGGCGCAACGCGCCACCGGAAGGCCCGTCGTCGCTTCGACGTACGGCGAGAGCTTCGGCGTGCCAGCCATTTTCGGCAGAACGATCTTTTCCGAATTGGCACGGCTTGAAGGAGTGGCCGGCGCAAAGCATGTCATTAAGAGATTCGCTTCAGAGGCGCATTTCTTACCCTTCTACGGTGGTGAGGTAGACGTGGATACTCCGGATGATTTCTCGCGCCTGCTTACGAAGGAGATCGAACAGGAATAGGCTTGACGTTGTTCCGGCACTCATGCGTAAGCAGGGGCCACTCGCCTCACCTGCACGGGTTCCGTTGATTTCGTCGCAGGAGTCGCCAGTTAAGGGACTCGACCGTCTTGGCGTCGCTGGCCGCGTTGTTGCGGCGACTTCATAGCGCCATTCAAGCATGGCGTGCGGCGTCGATCAAATCCGGTGCGCCGCACCGGCAAGGCGGGCTGATTTTGCTGGCTGTGTCGCTGAGGGCGTGCATATGTCGCGCAAATTGGCATGTTATACCGATTCAAAACCATTTGTGCGGATGGCTAAACTTTAGCCATGAACGTATCAAGAATTTGCTTGAAAACAGCTTTTACAAAATACGCACAATTTAAGTTGAATTGGTATTATACTTACGGCCAATCCACAAAAAAGCAGAGGGGGGCAGAGCAGACATGACTGACCAAAATAGTAGTGACCGGCAAACGGGCGAGCAGCAGGAAGGCGGCGCGCAGGGCGGCAGTTCTGAGAAACAGTCGGGCGATCCCGGACGCACACCCGGCACAGCCGAAGGCGATGAAGAGACGGTGGAAGAATCGTTACGGCAGAAGGAAGCTTAAGC
>DATHBT010000159.1:0-13374 GCA_035295985.1 Pyrinomonadaceae bacterium
CGCTTCCGCGAGAGTCGCCTGTCCGGTCTCTCTTTCAGCTTTGCTCCGCCCCCCAGTCCCCTTCCCGCGCGCTGCCTCGGCCCCGTCGCCCGACGCGCCGCCGTTTCGCAGCCTCGCGGCGAGGACTTCCGCCGCCGCGCGCAACAGCGCGGCCTGCGCGGCCTCCGACTCGCCGCCGGCCGTGACGAGCCGGCGCAACTCCGCCTCCGAATCCGCGGCCGGGCGAGACACAACGCCTTCGACAGTTTCGGAGCAGGAGTCGCCTGCCGCGCGCGCGCCGGCCGGCGAGGTCGCCGCCGCGCCGAAGACGCGCTCGAAGGCGGCGCAGACGTTCGCAGCGTGGGAGGCGAGTTCGCGGTCGAACTTAGCGAGCGCGAGCGCGCCGGCGAAGTTCATCCGGCGCGCGAGCAGCGCGCGCTTCTCGGGGTCGTCGGGGACAGTGTGGGTTTGCAGGCCGTGCTCCATCTGCAGGCGGTGTTCGGCGGCGCGCAGGAAGTTGTAGGCGGCCGACAGCTCCGTGCGCTCGCGCTCGGTGATGTAGCCGCGGTCGGCGAGGCGGCCGAGGCTCACCAGCGTGTGCGGCGCGTGGCGCAGCCAGCGGTCGCGCCCGCCGTGCGCCAGTTGCAGGGCCTGCGCGACGAACTCGATCTCGCGGATGCCGCCGCGGCCGAGCTTGATGTTGAAGCCTCGCGCGCCCTCGCCGTGCTCGCGGTCGATCTTCTGCTTCGCGAGCCGCACATTGGCGAGCGCCTGATCGACGGTCTCCGCGTGCGTATAGACGCGCTCGCGCACGCCCTCGTAGAAGCGCGCGAACAGATCGCCCGATCCGGCCGAGGCGCGCGCGCGGATGAGCGTTTGCAGCTCCCACGCCTGCGCCCCCATGTTGTAGTAGCGCAGCGCCTCCGAGAGTGAGACAGCAAGCGCGCCGGTTCGGCCGTGGGGCCTGAGGCGCAGATCGACGCGGTAGGCCGCGCCCTCGCCCGCGCCCTGGCCGCCGACGAGGCGCGCCACGCGCTCGGCCAGCCGCGTGAAGTACTCGCGGTTCGTCGTCTGCCCCTGCTCGCCCGCGCCGGAGGTCTCGCCGTCGTCCGAGTAGAGGAAGAGCAGATCGATGTCGGAGGCGTAGTTCAGCTCGCGCGAGCCGAGCTTGCCGAGGGCGACGATTGAGAACTCCGCCGCGGTCTTGCGCCCGCGCTCGTCGGCGCGCAGCGGCTGTCCGTAGCGGTTGTCGAGCTGCTGGCGCGCGAGGTGGAGGGCGTAGGTGAGGACGGCGTCGGCCAGGTTCGACAGCTCCTCTGTCGTCTCGACGACGGTCGAAGCCCCCCGTATGTCGCGCAGGTAAATCCTCAATAACTCGCGGCGTCGGAAGCGGGCGAGCACGACCGGCGCTTCGTCGCTCGTGTGCGTCAGGGCGAAGCGCGCCAGCGACTCGTTCAGCTCCTCGACCGCGCGGACGTGCGCGTCCGCCCGCTCGCGCGCAAGCCACGTCAGATAGTCGGGCTGCTGCGCGAGCGTCGTGGCGAGCAGCGGACTCCACGCGGCGAGCGCAAGCGCGTCCGAGAGCAGCGCGGCGTCCGCCCGGAGCTTGCGCGCCGCGCGCGGGTGCTCTTCCCCGACGCGCTCCCAGAACCTGAGCGCGCCGTCGGGGTCGGGCAGCTCGCGCGTCAACTCCTCGATTTTCGCGTACGCGTCGTGCAAGGCGGCTCTGATTGTAACGCCTGGCGGGCCGCGCCGCTGAACTCAGGCGGCTGAGGGCGCTGCGTCGCGGCCGCGATAAGAAAACTCTTGCGCCCACATAAAAATTTGCTATAGTGCCTGCCCACCGGAAAGCAGCGTAAAAACCGACCCTCCCGTCGCGCGCTGCGGCCCGGCGTCCGTTCTTTCTTGTCCACAACTGAAGCCGAACAACGTCCCCCAGGGGGTTGTGCGGGCGCGCCCCGCCCGGCCTCCGCGTTGCGAACCACCCTTTGCGTAAACGTTAAGCGGTGTGAGCGATGAGACGTTCCGTTGAGCCTACACCCTCCCGGCAGGCGTGGCCCGCCCCCGTGCGCCTCCAAGCGCGCGGCCGACCCGCCTGCCCCCACCCGACAGAGTTAACTTCAGGAGGACGCATGAGAAAGTTTTTTGTCCTGTGCGCCGCGCTCTCACTCTTCGGCGCGGCGGCGTTTCTGCCTACCACCTCTCACAGCCGTATCCCGGATAACGACAAGGTTAAAGAGCACGGCGGCGCGAAGTACCGCGCCAAGAGCGACAGGGATCGCATCCCCGATCAGTACATCGTCGTCTTCCACGACTGGGCCACGGGCGAGCCGGGCGACACCTCCGTCTCGCCGGGCATGGCCGAGACGATGCGCGACCTCTACGGCGGCCGGGTCGAGCGCGTCTTCAAGCACGCCATCAACGGCTACTCGGCGAGGATGACGAGGGCCGAGGCCGAGGCGGTCAGCGAAGACCCGCGCGTCGCCTACGTCGAGGAGGACGGCGTCGTCTCAATCGACGCGACGCAGACGAATGCTACGTGGGGCATCGACCGCATCGACCAGCGCGACCTGCCGCTCTCGGGCACCTACACCTACAACGCCACGGGTTCGGGCGTGCGCGCCTACGTCATCGACACGGGCATCGACACCGGCCACAGCCAGTTCGGCGGCCGGGCCTCGAACGTCTATGACGCCTTCGGCGGCAACGGCAACGACTGCAACGGCCACGGCACGCACGTCGCCGGCACGGTCGCCGGCTCGACCTACGGCGTCGCCAAGGCGGCGCTGCCGCGCGGCGTGCGCGTGCTCAACTGCTCCGGGTCGGGGTCGATCTCCGGCATCGTCGCGGGCGTGGACTGGGTGAGGGCCAACCACATCAAGCCGGCCGTCGCCAACATGTCGCTCGGCGGCGGGGCCTCCAGCTCGCTCGACACGGCCGTCCAGAACCTGTCGAACGCCGGCGTCTTCGTCGCCGTCGCGGCGGGCAACAGCAACGCCAACGCGTGTAACTACTCGCCGGCCCGCGCCGCCTCGGGCACGGCCATCGCGGGCGTGGCGGCCTCGGATCGCACCGACACGAAGGCTTCGTTCTCCAATTACGGGAGCTGCGTCGATCTCTACGCGCCGGGCGTCTCGATCACGTCGGCCTGGATCGGCGGCGGGACGACCGAGACCAACACGATCAGCGGCACCTCGATGGCCTCGCCGCACGTCTGCGGCGTCGGCGCGCTCTACAAGCACGCCTTCGGCGACGCCTCCAGCGCGACCGTCCACAACTGGATCATCAACAACTCGACGACCAACCGCATCAGGAGCAACCCGTCGGGGACGCCCAACCGGCTCCTCTTCAAGAGCACACTCTGACGCGGGGCGGGCCTTCCCGGCGACCGCGCGGCGCGGACGCGCCGGGAATGCGAGAAGGGGCGCGGAGGACGATCTGTCCCCCGCGCCCCTTCAGTCTTTACGCGCCGCCCTAGATGTCGAAGTACATCGCGAACTCGAGCGGGTGCGGGCGCATCCGCAAGGGTTGGATTTCGCGCTCGCGCTTGTAGGTGATCCAGCGGTCGATCAGTTGCGGCGTGAACACGTCGCCCTTGAGCAGGAAGTCGTGGTCGCGCTCGAGCGCCGAGAGTGATTCGTCGAGCGACCCCGGAAGCGAGGGCACGTCTTTGAGTTCCTCGGGGGCGAGATCATAGATGTCTTTGTCTAACGGCTCGCCGGGGTGGATGCGGTTCTGGATGCCGTCGAGGCCCGCCATCAGCATCGCCGAGAAGGCGAGGTAGGGGTTGCAACTGGGATCGGGCGGGCGGAACTCAAGGCGCTTGAGCTTCGGCGACTGCGAGAACATCGGGATGCGGATGGCGGCCGAGCGGTTGCGGGCCGAGTAGGCGAGATTCACCGGGGCCTCGAAGCCGGGGACGAGCCGCTTGTAGCTGTTCGTCGTCGGCGCGGCGAAGGCGACGATTGAGGCCGCGTGCTTCAAAAGCCCGCCGATGTAGTAGAGCGCCATCTCGGAAAGGCCCGCGTACTGGTCGCCCGCGAACAGCGGCTTCTCGCTCTTCCACAGGCTCTGGTGGCAGTGCATCCCGCTGCCGTTGTCGCCGAAGATCGGCTTCGGCATGAAGGTCGCCGTCTTGCCGTACTGGTGCGCGGTGTTGCGGACGACGTACTTGAAGATTTGCAGGTTGTCGGCCGTCCCCAGCATCGTCGAGAAACGAAAATCGATCTCGCACTGTCCGGCCGTCGCCACCTCGTGGTGGTGGCACTCGACAGTGATGCCGCACCGCTCAAGGATGAGCGAAATCTCCGAGCGCAGATCGATCAGAGAGTCGGTCGGAGAGACCGGCACGTAGCCCTCTTTCGCGCGGATGCGGTAGCCGAGGTTCGGGCCGAGGTCGTCGTCGCCCGCGCGGTTCGTCGCCCAGTGGCCCTCGTCCGACTCGATCTCGTAGCCCGCGCCGTACTGCTCGTTGCGGAAGCGCACGCCGTCGAAGACGAAGAACTCGGCCTCCGGGCCGAAATAGACGGTGTCGGCCAGCCCCGTGAAGCGCAGGTGGTTCTCGGCGCGCTGCGCGACCGAGCGCGGGTCGAGGCCGTAGCCCTCCTTCGTGATCGGATCGACGGCGTTCGCGAACAAACAGACGGTCGGCTCCTCCGTGAACGGATCCATCCAGACGCGGACGGGGTCGGGCACGAGCAGCATGTCCGACTCGTGGATCGACGCCCAGCCACGCAAGGACGAGGCGTCGAAGCCGAAGCCGTCCTCGAACTTGCCCTCGTCGAGTTCGTGGACGGGGAAGGTCAGGTGGTGCCAGGCCCCGACCAGGTCGGTGAACCTGAGCGAGAGGAACTTCGCGCCGTTATCTTCGGCGAACTTCAAGGCAGTCTTCGGGTTCATATAGTCTCCTGAAAGTTTTTCGGAGTGTCGCGGCTGCTCTCCGCCCTGCGGGCTACGGGCGGCGTGGAGGGGGGTCGCGCTTGGCTGCTTGCGGGGTGCGTCATGAAGCTCGGGCGACGCTTAAAAAAGGCGCATTATAGACCCGAAAAAGAGGCTGTCAAGGTTTCACGAAAAAAAGTTTGTGCCACGCCGCGGACGCGCCGCGCGGGGTGCGCCGCGGGCGGCTGGTTAAACCTTTGCCGTGCGAAGTTTAGGCCGGGCGCGGCCGAGAACGCCGGCCAAAATAGTTATAGACCCGCCCCGGTTTTTTTGTTAAATTGCGCCCTTAAGTTCTTCCACCCGTGCGAACATCCTGCAACATCCAAGCGAGTCGGACAGTGGGGCCGCTCGCTTGCCGGCTAATCACTGCGAACCGAAGAGGGAGAGAGACCGTAAGTTGACCACGGCCATCGAACAGACGCTCGAAACCTACGGCATCGAAAACTGGGGGGCCGGCTACTTCAGCATCAACCGCAAGGGGAATCTGGTCGTCCACCCGTCGAAAGACGACACCGCGGCCGCGGCCGACGTGAAGGAGATCATCGACGACCTCTCGCGGCGCGGCATCAACACGCCCGTGCTCCTGCGCTTCCCGCAGCTCATCACCGCGCAGATACGGAAACTCCAGCGCGCCTTCCGCAACTCGATCCGCGAGTTCGAGTATCAGGGCTCGCACATGTGCGTCTATCCGATGAAGGTCAACCAGCACCGGGCCGTCGTCGAGGAGTACCTGCGCGAAGGCTCGCGCTACGACTTCGGCCTGGAGGCCGGCTCGAAGGCCGAACTCTACGCCGCGCTCGGGCTCGAACAGTCGGCCGAGAGCCTGCTCGTCTTAAACGGCTTCAAAGACGACGAGTTCATCGAGCTGGCCTTCGCGGGCGCGCGCGCAGGCAAGCGCGTCGTCATCGTCATCGAGAAGAGGAGCGAGATCGATCACATCCTCCGGCTGGCCGAGCGCTACGAGGAGGACGACGCGGCCGGGCTGCCGATGGTCGGCATCCGCGTCAAGCTGTACTCGAAGGGGTCGGGCCGCTGGGAGAAGTCGGGCGGCGAGGCGGCGAAGTTCGGGCTGACGACGACCGAGATTCTCGAAGTCATCCGCCGCTTCCAGGAGGAGGGGCGCGTCGAGATGCTCAAGCTCCTCCACTTCCACATCGGCTCGCAGCTCACCGACATCAAGCGCATCAAGAACGCGATGAAGGAGGCCGCCCGCGTTTACGCCAAAATCCACCAGATGAAGGTGCCGATTGAGCTGCTGGACGTGGGCGGCGGCATGGCGGTCGATTACGACGGCTCGAAGACGGCCTTCGACTCCTCGGCCAACTACAACGCGCAGGAGTTCGCCAACGACGTGATCTACACGATCAAGCAGGTCTGCGACGACGAGAACGTGCCGCACCCCACGGTCATACAGGAGTCGGGCCGCTACATCTCGGCCTACCACGCGGTGCTCGTGACGAACGTGCAGGAGGAGATCGAGACCGAGGTCGAGGAAATCACGCCGATAGGGATCGATGACGACGACCCGCAGGTCGTGGTCGAGCTGGGCGACCTGCGCGAGACCATCGGCCCGAAGAATTACCGCGAGTACTACCACGACGCGCTCGCCCACCGCGAGGAGCTGTTCACGCTCTTCAACCTCGGCCTCATCTCGCTCGAAGACCGGGCGAAGGGCGAAGTCCTGTTCTGGGACGTGTGCGAGCGCGCCGACAAGTTCGCGCAGGCCAACGAGTACGTGTCGGAAGAGTTCGACGATCTGCGCCGGCTCTCGCGCGCCAAGTACCTCGCCAACTTCTCGGTCTTCCGCTCCGTGCCCGACCACTGGGCGCTCGATCAACTGTTCCCCATCGTTCCCGTCCATCGTTTGAACAAGCCGCCGACGGCCTACGCCACGCTCTGCGACATCACGTGCGACTCGGACGGCGTCGTCGATAAGTTCGTCGATCTCCACGACGTGAAGCAGGTCCTGGAGCTGCACCCGCTCATCCCCGGCGAGCCGTACTACATCGCCTTCGCCCTCGTCGGCGCGTACCAGGAGGTGATGGGCAACAACCACAACCTCTTCGGCACGACCCACGAGGCCCACGTCCACATCGACGAGGACGGCTACCTGATCAAGAAGGTGATCCGCGGCCAGACGGTCGGCGACATCGTCCAGACCGCCCGCTACGAGCGCGGGATGCTCCACGACGGCTTCCGCCGACAGATAGCGCAGCGCGTCAAGCGCGGCGAACTCACGCAGGCCGAGGGCGCGGAACTCGTGGACTTCTACGAGTCGCGCGTCAGCGCCTACACGTACCTTTCGGTCAACGGCAAACAGAGGAGATAGTGATGAGTGGAAAGAAGCTGTTAGCTGTTAGCTGTTAGCTGTTAGCTGGTAGCCAGACAAGAAAATCTTCTTCCGGCTAACGGCTAACAGCTGACAGCTGACAGCTGACAGCCTGCCTTTACCATCACTCATCACTCGAAAATTATGGTGACCCAGCGCAAACCCAAACCCTCGAAGTACCTGACCGTGCCGACGCGGCCCGTGCAGGTTGATCGCGACCGCTCGGTGGCCGGGCTGTTGGAGAAGATGGAGGGCGCTGGGTTCGGCGGCCGCCAGCTCGCGGAGGCGCACCGCATCTGGCTCGACATGCTCGGCGACAACACGACCGTCTTCGTCGCCGCCTCCGGCGCGCTCATCCCCGCCGGGATGCGGAGGCTGCTCGCATACGTCATCAAGAACCGCTTCGTTGACGTGCTCGTCTGCTCCGGCCCGCTCCTCTTCCACGACCTGCACGAGACCCTGGGGCGCAACCACTTCCAGTCGCACCCGTTCGTCACGGACGCCGAACTCGAAGCCTCGCAGATCGGCCGTATGCTGGACGTTCTGGCGAGCGAGGAGGAGTACCACGAGGCCGAGGAGTGGGTCGGCGGCTTCGTCAATCAGCTCGATCAGACGCGCCCCTACTCGACGCGCGAACTCCTGCACCTCTTGGGCCGCGAGCTGGCCGAGATCGCGACCGACGACGGCGTGCTCACCTCCGCCTACAAGGCGCGCGTGCCCGTCTTCTGCCCGACCATCGCCGACAGCTCTATCTCGGTCGGCATCGCGCGCGCGCGCTTCGAGAAGAAGAACAACTTCCACTTCGATCTGGTGCAGGACGTGTTAGACCTCGCGCAGATTTCGGCGCGCGCGCGCGTCTCCGGCGTCATCAACCTCGGCGGCGGGACGTCCCGGAGCTTCCTCCACCAGAGCGAGGCCGCGACCTCCATCGTCAAGACGGCCGCGCGCGGCCACAAGTACGCCATCCAGATCGCGACCGACGCGCCGCACCCCGGCGGGCGCACGCAGGGCACGGTCTCCGACGAGTCGCTCATCTACGGCCGCCTCGCGCGTGGCGCGACTACGGCTTACGTCAACTGCGACGCGACGATTGCGCTCCCCGTCCTCGTCACCGCCCTCTCGCAGACCGCCGCCAAGTACATGAAGGGGCGCAAGCGCCCCAACTTCACCTTCTCCGGCCGCGAGCTGCTCGTCGAAGTACCTTAAGAGCCGTGACAAGGAGCTGTTAGCTGTTAGCTGTTAGCCGGAAGGGATCAACTTTCGACCCGATTTTGGTTCTTGGTTTTGCTAACAGCTAACGGCTAACGGCTAACAGCTTCTCTCCCGTCACCACGGTTTACTTGTCACTGCTTTTCCCCGTGTGTTAGCTTTCTCGTGCCTTCCGCTCACGCGCCCCGCGCGGTTTCCGGCGGCCGTCCCGTAGAGAAGCCTGAAAGTCACGCCCGAAGTTCACAGTCCCGTTTCAACAGACGGCGAGGGTTAGGTTGCGGCGATGCGTCAACCTCTGAAATTCATCGGCGGACTCGCCGCCGCGCTCGCGCTCTCGGCGCTGCTCCCGGCGACGCCCGCGCTCGCGCAAGGCCACTACCGCGTCGTGCAGTCAACGGGCGCGGCCGTCGTCCCCGGCACGGAACTCCTTGCCGGCTCGCGCTGCGACGACTGCGTCGCGCCCGTCACACTCCCCTTCGCCTTCACGCACTACGGGCAGACCTTCCCGGCAGGCTCCGTGGCCCACGTCAGCTCGAACGGCAACCTCCAGTTCGCCACGGCCGACGGCGACTACGGCCGGTTCAGCGTCTGCTTCCCGCTCGCGCAGTTCGGCAGCTCCATCCTCGCCCACTGGACTGACCTCCAGACGGACGAGCCGGGCGAGGGCGTCTTCACCTCCGTGACGGGCGCGGCGCCGAACCGCACTTTCAACATAGAGTGGCGCGCCTCTTACCAGTTCTTCACGCCAGGCAGCATCAACTTCGAGATCAGGCTCTTCGAGACGCCGGGAGCGGACGGCCGGCGCTTCGAGATCGTGTACGGCACGCTCGGCGCGAGCGCGACTACCGCGCCCGGCCAGGGCTTCTCGCTGCCCGCCGTCGGCGCGCAAGGGCCGGGCGGCGCGCAGCACACGGGCGTCAGCTCGGAATGCGCCGTCGCGGGCGGCGGCCTGCGCGCGGGGACGCGCCTCGCCTTCATCGACGCCCCGTCGCTCTCGATCCACGGCCGCGTCACCAACCCCGACGGGCAGCCGCTCGGCGGCGTGACCGTCACCCTCTCCGGCTCGGCGTCGGCCTCGCAGACGACGGCCGCCGACGGCTACTACTCTTTCGCGGGCCTGACGGCGGGAGCCTCCTACGCGGTCGCGGCCTCGGACGGCGCGGCGTCGAGCTACCACCCGCGCGCGCGCCAGTTCCAGGCGGGCACGTCGGTCGCCTCGCTCAACGGGTCGAAGGTCGTCAACTTCGTCCGCACGCCCGCGCCCGGCCCCGGCGATTTGATCGTCAGCGAGTTCCGCTTCCGCGGCCCCGGCATCGTCATCACGGAAGACTTCGTCGAGCTTTACAATAACACCGACTCGGCCATCGTCGTCCACGCGACCGACACCAACTCGGCGGGCTGGCTCGTCGTCTCCCCCAACAACCGCCACCTGGTCATCCCCAACGGCACGGTCATCCCCGCCCGCCGCCACTTCCTCATCGCGGGCACGGGCTACAACAACCTGTACCAGTACGCCCCCGGCGACGAGTTCTATTCGGGCGACATGCCGAACGACTCCGGCGTCGCCGTCTTCAGCACCACGTTCGTCGATCTCTCGACGCCCGCGGGCCGAACGGCCGCGCTGGCGAAGCGGCTCGACGCGGCGGGCTTTACGACCGCCTGCCAGCAGGGCGTCGATCCGTGCGTCTTCCGCGAGGGCGCGGGGCTTGCGCCCCTCGGCCCGGCGGCCGTCGGCGTCGACACGGAGTACAGCTTCGTCCGCAAGTTCGCGTTCGGCCGCCCCGTTGACACGGACGACAACGCCGCGGACTTCCAACTGGTCTCGACGGGCGGAGGGATGATCGGCGGCTCGCAGTCGATCCTCGGCGCGCCCGGCCCCGAAAACCTGTACGGCCCGGCCGAGCGCAACGCGCGCTTCAAGGCTTCCTTCGTCAGCGCCTGCACGGGGCAGTCGTCCGACCCGGACTCGACCTGCGCGCGCGTCCGCCTACAGGCGAGCGACCCGGCCGAGCCGAACAACACCACGCAGGGGACGCTCCTCATACGACGCCGCTGGACGAACCGGACGGGCGCTCCCGTCGCGCACCTGCGCTTCCGCGTCGTTGACATCACGACGCTGAACTCGCCCGGCTACGCGCCCGGCAACGAGCAGGCCGACCTGCGCGTGCTCGACTCCGCGAACCGCACGGTCGGCGCGGGCACGCTCGCCCTCAAGGGCATGACGGTCGAGGACGCGCCGCCCGCGCAACCCTCCGGCGGCGGCCTCAACGCGAGCCTGCGCGTCGGCGACGTGACGCTCGCATCGCCTCTCGCGCACAACGCCTCGATCAACGTCGAGTTCCGCCTCGGCGTAGTGCAGCCCGGCATCTTCCGCTTCGTCCTCAACGTCGAAACCCTCGGCGACGAACCGCTCTCCGACACGCCCGGCGGCAGCGCCCCGACCCGCCCCCCCTCGCAGCCTTCGGCCAAGCGGGTCGTCAACAAATAGCTGTTAGCGATTAGCTGTTAGCTAAAACAGAAGGCGGGAGCCAACTATCACTGTGGCCTCCCGCCTTCTTCTTTTTCTGAAAGCTAACAGCTAATCGCTAACAGCTAACAGCTACTTCAGCCACGCGAGCACGTCGTCGCCCGCGGCGCGCGCCCCGCCGACGACGCGGATGAAGTAGTCTTCGAGCGAGAGGGCGCGGCCGTCGCCCCCGGCGTCGCCCACCTCTATGCCGCGCCGCAGCTCGTCGAGCGCGCCCGTGGTGACGAGCCGTCCCTCCGCGATGATGCCGATGTGCGTGCAGAGCCGTTCGACGATCTCAAGGACGTGCGACGTGAGGAAGACGGTCAGGCCGCGCCCCGTCAGGCGCAGCAGCAGGCTCTTGAGCGTCCGCGAGGCGACCGCGTCAACGCCTTCGAACGGCTCGTCCAGGAACAGCACTTCGGGCCGGTGGATGAGCGCGCACGCCAGGGACAGCTTCTTCCTCATCCCGTGCGAGTATTCGACGACGAGCTTGCGCGGGTCGGAGTCGAGTTCCATCAGTTCAAGCAGCTCGCCCGCCCGCCCGGCCGTCTCCTCGCGCGCGAGGCCGTACATCCGGCCCGTGAACGAAAGCATCTCCGCGCCCGTCAGCCGCTCGAACAGGTTCAGGTCTTCGGGCACGACGCCGATCCGCCGCTTCACCTCCAGCGGCTCGCGCGCCACGTCGAAGCCGAGCACGCGGGCCGCGCCTTCCGAGGGCGCGAGCAGTCCCGTCAGCACCTTGATCATCGTCGATTTGCCCGCCCCGTTCGGCCCGAGGAAGCCGTAGAACTGCCCGCGCTCCACCCGCAGGTTCACCTGATCGACGGCCGCGAAGTCGCCGAAGCGGCGCACGAGGTTGACGGTCTCGACGGCGGGCGAACTTTCGGTCGAAGCACTCATCACTTCAACTTTGTACGCGCGGCCGGCGCGGGCGGTCAAGATTCAGGTCGCCTGCCGGTCGACAGAAATTAGCCACAGAAGACACAGAGGAGCGCGGAGGATGTTGATCCCCTCCGCGCTCCTCTGTGTCCTCTGTGGCTAAAACTAATCTCCCAGAACTCACCCGCGCAGGTGCGGCTGCGCTTCGTCGGCGCGGACGTGCGCTGGGAACTGGCGGTGCGTGCTCATCAGGAAGGCGTGGGTGGAGGAGCGCAGGGCGTTGCCGTGCGTGGCGAGCAGGCGGACGAAGCGGCTGAAGAATGACATGCCGTAATAGTAGCCGTCCGAGAGGCTGACAAGTACGTCGGCCGTGTGGCGCACGCGCTCGCGGTGGAGCGAGTTGAAGAGGTTCGCCGGGGCGTCCGGGTAGGTGTGCCCGGCCGTGCGCGCGAACCAAGCGGCGTCCGGGGCGAAGCCGTCAGCGTCGAGTTCTCCCGCCTCGATGAGAGAGCGCCTGACCTGCGCGAGCGCGAGCGGGTCGCCGCTCAGTTCTTCGTAGTTGTAGAGCGCGCCGCGCCCGTTCTCCGCGCGCACGATGCGGGCCGCGCCGCGCGCGCCTTTGACGACGACCGCGGACGCGCCCTCGCGATAGACGCTGAAATCGACGCCTTCGAGCGACGAGAGCGCGGCGGCGACGTGCGCCGGGTCGGTCTCGTCCGAGCAGTAAACGGCCGCGTAGCCGCACAGGCCGAAGGCGGGCGCGGCGACGCTGTTGCGATCCCCGCGCTTCGCGACGCCGAAGCGGTCGGCCACGCGGAAGCCCGAGCCACGCAGGTGCGTCTGCAAATGCACGCGGCGGTTCTCTTCGAGGTTCATGCCGTGGTCGGAGAAGAGAACGATCTCGGTCTCGTCGCCGCACCACGTCTGAATCTCTTTCAAGATTTTGTCTAAGGATTCGAGCGCGACCTGCAACTTTTCGGGGCCGCGGATGTGGAGCAGCCCGTCCGTGCCCTTGAGGAAAGCGAAGAAGTCGCGGTTCTGCGGCGCGCTGCGGAAGCGTTCGCGGAAGCGGCGCATGTCGGCGCGCCAGACGGCGTCGGGCGCGACGTAAACGAGGAACTCGAAGGGCAGCGGCTCCTGGTAATCAAGCTCGTCCATGTAGGACGAGGGCACTTTGTCGGGCGTGCGCCGTCCGATGTACTTGCGCACGCCGCCTCGCAGTTCCTTCGCGTTGCGGTCGAAGTAGAGGCTCTCGTAGCCGAGCGGCGGAGTCGCGCCGAGCATCGTCGAGAGCGCGATGTTGGTCATGGTCGGGAAGGGCGAGAGCAGTCCCGCAGGCTCGTTGAAGTTGTCGAACAGCCCGCGCGACTTCGCGCGCCGGATCACTTCGAGCGGCACGCCGTCCAGACACAGCAGCAGACGCCGCGCCCGCGCCAGCTTCGCCACCGACGACACGCGCGCATCGGCCGCCGGAATCTCCGACTGATCGGTCTGACCCTGCGACTCCTCGGCCGCGCCGCGCGCCCCGGAC